>NZ_CP079800.1:2878750-3240000 GCF_028869115.1 Pseudemcibacter aquimaris | reverse complement strand
GTTAGACGGAAAGACCCCGTGCACCTTTACTATAGCTTTAGAGTGATAGTGGATATGTTATGTGTAGAATAGGTGGGAGACTTTGAAGCGGTTGCGCCAGTAGCCGTGGAGTCACAATGTGAAATACCACCCTTAGCCTGTCTACTATCTAACCACGACCCGTGAACCCGGGTCTGGGACCCTCTATGGTGGGTAGTTTGACTGGGGCGGTCGCCTCCCAAAGAGTAACGGAGGCGCGCGATGGTAGGCTCAGGTTGGTCGGAAATCAACTGTGAGAGTGCAATGGCATAAGCCTGCCTGACTGCGAGACTGACAAGTCGAGCAGAGACGAAAGTCGGTCATAGTGATCCGGTGGTCCCGCGTGGAAGGGCCATCGCTCAACGGATAAAAGGTACGCCGGGGATAACAGGCTGATAACGCCCAAGAGTCCATATCGACGGCGTTGTTTGGCACCTCGATGTCGGCTCATCTCATCCTGGGGCTGGAGCAGGTCCCAAGGGTTTGGCTGTTCGCCAATTAAAGAGGTACGTGAGCTGGGTTTAGAACGTCGTGAGACAGTTCGGTCCCTATCTGCCGTGGGCGCAGGAGAATTGAGAGGAGCTGTCCCTAGTACGAGAGGACCGGGATGGACACACCTCTGGTGGACCTGTTGTTGCGCCAGCAGCATTGCAGGGTAGCTATGTGTGGAAGGGATAACCGCTGAAAGCATCTAAGCGGGAAGCCCCCCTCAAGATAAGTTCTCCCTTAAGAGCCGTGGAAGACCACCACGTTGATAGGCTGGATGTGGAAGTGTGGTAACACATGAAGCTGACCAGTACTAATTACTCGATCGACTTGAAATCTCATCATGAACAGAGATCAGAATAAAATGATCTCAGAGCAAGGTGCTCATTACATAATACTAATTAGACTTTATAATACTTTTAATTGATCTGGTGGTTATAACAAGATTGTCCCACCCGGTCCCATCCCGAACCCGGAAGTGAAAGGTCTTTGTGCCGATGGTACTTCGTCTTAAGGCGCGGAAGAGTAGGTCGCTGCCAGATCTATTAAGAGTATTATAAACCCCCTCACAATCTCAAAGATCAAAATCAACCGCCCACAAGGCGGTTTTTTTGTATCTGGATTAAATGATAAATATCAGATATAAAAGAATAATTACAATGACGCGGGGTGGAGCAGCCCGGTAGCTCGTCAGGCTCATAACCTGAAGGTCGTAGGTTCAAATCCTACTCCCGCAACCAATAAAAAACCCTAGCCCTCGTGGCTGGGGTTTTTGTGTTTTTGTATACGGCGGTCGAATTGAACTGCTACACGGTTAAATCTTCAGCTAGCATCAAGGCATTGCCATCAGGATCATAAAAGGTTGCTGTTTTAACCATGCCTTTTATAACTTCTGTATCACCATCGAACTTTACGCCGACTTGTTCCAACTTTGCACGGTCACTATCAATGTTCGTGGTGCCAAATACAGGTACGCAATTGCCTGGTGCAGGTTCCGTGTGTTCTCCAAGCCCCATAGTAACACCATCTGTCTTGGTTTGCAGTTCTGACCAACCAACATCGTCAGCATGATATAGAACATCAAATCCAAGCAAGGTTTGATACCATTCGGCACTCTTGTGACGATCTTTAACAGATAAGGCGATTGTGATTGTACTATTTAATGAAATTAATGACATTCTCTTCCCTTTTTAATAAAAATATAGTAACTATATTTTATGGACATTAATTTATTTGTTAACATAACATCAAGGGCTTGGTCAATGCCCATATTATCAAGTCTGTACGAAGGTGTTCCTGGAAGACAGGCGCCGCTATTAAAAGCGACCGGCGCAAGTAGAACGGCTTTTGCACAGAGTATTGCTCATCTCATTGATATCGGGTTGCTTGAAAGAAACCCTGGTTATGGTCATCCATTAAGGCCAGAATTCAGGTTAACGGATACAGGGAAAACGGCCGCATTAATCGCCAGCAAAATTCCTGTCATTTCTGAAAAGGAAGATAAAGTATTATTAAGGCGATCTTGGACTTTACCAATTCTATCCTCACTACAAAAACCAGCACATTTTAATGAAATAAAAAGAAACCTACCATCCATAACGGACCGTGCGCTTTCACAATCATTAAGATCGATGGAAGATAGAAAATGGGTAAAGCGTGATGTTATTGAAGAGGCCCGACCACCGAAGCCCATATATCAATCTATAAATATGGGCGAAACAATAAGTAAATTTATTGCGCCTGAAATTTATTTCTAGGAGTTAGGCTTTATTCTTATTGAACCATGGCAGTGAAGTTAAGCTTTAAACTATCAATTAGTCTTTGACGTGCTTCTTTGAAAAGTTCGCTCTGCATTAATACTTCACTTGTATTGGCTTTATGTTGTCTGTCTAGAAATGCGGCAAAATGGGGTGATTTTTCACCCTGCTCAACAATTGATTGCATCACTTTAGCATCAAATTGATCACTATAAAGACCCGCAAGAAGTTCTACCCATTGTGATCTATATAGAACGGTTGTGCTTTGAATGTTCGCGACGACAGATTTTTTTACATTCTCAAATCCGTGCAAAGTGATCGCTTGTTCCACGACGGCGTCTGATTTAACAGAATCAAGTAGAAGCAATGAAAGACTTTTATGTAGGCCGGAAGAGCGTACGAATTTTAATGCTATAGAATATGATTTATTATTTTGGGCAGCATACTGCTGTGCATAGCCACTGTTTAAGTCTTGATTTAAAAAATCAAGATTACCAGATGTGCGATTTGCAGCCAAAGAAACACTTGTACCGGTAAAAAGAACAAGAATCAGCGCTGTTGAAATTGTTTTAAAAATACTCATTGCTATAAACCCAAAAAATAATCCATCAAGAATATTCAGGTATAAAAGCATGGAAAAATGACACTAGCATTAAGCCAATGTTACAATCGTGTTACATTTTTGTGAAATTACAATAGGTTACGGCCTCCAGCCATTGACGAAAGGTCGATTCGCACGTACTTTTATATTTATGCGATGCTAAGCTAGCATCTAAATATTACAGTAATATGACACTTTGTAATAAAAGTTATATTTTTAAAACAAAAAGGAGTGCAACATGAAAAAAATCGCAATTACATTAATAATGTCATTGGGGATAGGACTAGGAAGTGCGAATGCTGAAGGTATGGCATCACTTGCACTTATGGATGAAATGGCGTCTGATAAACTTGCTGCACGTGATTGGTCGGCCGCAGAAGCAGAACTTGTTTCAACAGATTTTGCACCAGAAGATCAAATCTTTGCAAAAGTAAATCTTGCTTTTCTATATGGTGTAACGGGACGTAAGGATCAGGCGGTTGCATTATACCAAGAAATCATTGATGGTCGTGACAACAGCTTCGCGATGACACTATCTGGTATGCCACGTAAAGTGAAATATATCGCTAAAGACGGGCTTAAAATGTTCGGAAGCTTGTAAGATACTTTAAAATAATCCAATATGCCGAAATTAAATTTCGGGATTAAAGAATAAATGACGGCATATGGGAAAACGATTTTGACCTTTCTGGGTTTGGTGGCGATTACATTGCTGCTATTATCAGAAAGGTCATTTTTATTTGGGGGTGTTCTTTGTTTATTGTTACTCGTTTTATCTTATATAGATTTGACGAAATATAAGATACCCGATTGGATCAATGCTCTTATTTTAATAACCGGCGTTCTTTTTAATATATATAATGACCATGACTTACTTAATGCACTGATTTCCTTTTTGATTGCTGGAAGCCTTTTTTATTTCATTTCATTTTTATTTTTCAAAATTAAAAATCGTCAAGGCCTTGGTGGCGGTGATATAAAGCTTTTTGCCGCTAGTGCCGTTTGGCTTAATTTTTATTTTTTACCATTTGTTTTATTAATCTCATCCTTAAGCGCACTTATATATGCCGTACTATCAAGAAGCACAAAAATTCCTTTTGGCCCTTTTCTGGCAATAGGGATATGGGTCACATGGCTTTTTGGATCTGAATTGTTGGAATTGCTATCAACGATCCGATTTTAATAAAATATTAAAGACTATGACATTTGTCATATTTGTCACATTTGTATCATTTGAGTGAAATATAACCGTCACATAACCCCCGTATGAATCGCGATGAACAGTGGACTCAGGTGAGTCTACTGAATGATTTGTAACTTAAAATTTTTTACGGGGTCTTAAATGATTACTCTAAATAATATGAAGAAGGCGTTTTTCATCGCAATGACTGCGTCTACTCTTACGGCTTGTTTGGGAGGGGATAAAAACACCGAACTTGCTTCACTTGGTGAAACAGGTGAAAACCCTGGAACAGGTGGTTCTGGTGGTTCTGGCGGTTCAGGTGGCGGAGGTTCCGTTGAATCTTGCCCAACAGGTACTGTTGAAGTGGCACTTGGTACTGGCGCAGCGTGTCAGGTTTCCGGAACACTAACATCTGATCTAACGCTTACATCGGGTAATACATATGTATTAAACGGTAAAGTAACTGTTGGTCAGGAAACAAATTCAGACGGTACTGGCGGTACACGCGCAGAGCTTACAATTGAGCCAGGCGTAACAGTTGCCGGTCTTAATGCTAACTCATTCCTCGTAATCTCACGTGGATCTTCGATCGACGCGAGCGGTTCTGCAAGTCAGCCGATTATCTTTACATCTGCTGCAGAAATTCTTCGCGGTGTTAACGCAACACCAATCGCACTAAACGAAGGCAACACAGCTGAGTGGGGCGGTATCGTTGTAAACGGTCTTGCGCCAATCAACGGTTGCGCAAGCGGTATCTGTGAAGCGGCTGCTGAAGGCGATGCTGGTAACTATGGTGGTGCTGATGCAGCAGACAGTTCAGGTACAATGCGTTATGTGCAAGTTAAATACGCTGGTAACATCATTACTGACGATGACGAGCTAAACGGCATCGCATTTGGTGGTGTTGGTAGCGGTACCACACTTGATTACATTCACGTTCATAACGGTGCGGATGATGGTGTTGAGTTCTTCGGTGGTACAGCCAACATCAAACACCTTGTTATCACAGGTGCTGACGATGACAGTCTTGACTGGACAAAAGGCTGGCGCGGTAAAGCACAACACGTGCTTGTGATGCAAAATGATAATCAACCTGCATCTGACCAAGGTATCGAAGCGGATAACAATGGTTCAGATAACGATGCAACACCATATGCACAGCCAACTCTTGCGAACGTAACGCTTATCGGTGGTAACACACAAGGTGACATTGGTATGCTTCTTCGTGAAGGTACTGGCGCAAAGATTTATAACACTGTTGTAGCTGGCTTCCTTGATTTCTGTCTTGATATCGACCAGGCATCAACATATGCGCGTCGTGATGGTGCAGATGGTATTACAATCGAATCAACACTTCTAAGCTGCGGCACTGCATTTGCATCTGATACAGAAGATGGCGATCTTGAAGCGTGGTTCACAGGTCAACCAAATAACGCGGTTGCAACATCAACACTTTCAAGTTTCTTTAACGGTAACACTGAAAACACACAAACAGCGACAGACGTAAATGCAATTGACGCTTGGTTCGACGTGACAGATTACATCGGTGCGGTTAAATCAAACGCTGCTGTTGATAACTGGACACTTGGTTGGACTTACGGTATCAACCCGAACCCTGTATGTCCTGCTGGTACAACACCAAATGGTGCAGGCGGCTGTATCATGGAAGGTGTATACACAGGTAACATCACTCTTCAATCCGGTCTTGACTACATTCTTCGTGGTAAAGTGGTGATCGGTGAAGATCAGGGTCCTGATGCGACTGCACCACTTGCTGGCATGGATGCTGGTGTACTAACAATTGACGCTGGTGTTGAGCTTCAAGGTGAAGATGCTAACTCATTCCTTGTTATCTCACGTGGTTCACAAATCCTATCAAACGGTACAAAAGATGCACCGGTTGTAATGACAGCAACAAATGATGCGGGTCGTAACCTGAACACTGATACAGCTCTATGGGGTGGTGTTGTGATCAATGGTCGCGCAACAATCAACGGCTGCGCGGTTGGTATCTGTGAAGCAGCAGCTGAAGGTGACGCTGGTAACTATGGTGGTAACGATGATGACGATGATAGTGGTCAGCTTTACTACACAGTGGTTAAATATGCCGGTAACATCATCACGGATGATGACGAGCTAAACGGTATCGCATTTGGCGGTGTTGGCCGTGAAACAGAAGTTGACTACGTACAAGTACATAACGGTGCGGATGACGGTGTTGAGTTCTTCGGTGGTACTGTTCGCGTGAAACACCTTGTTGTTACAGGTTCTGACGATGACAGTATTGACTGGACAAAAGGCTGGCGCGGTGCAATTCAGCATGCGGTTGTGGTTCAAAATGATGAACAGCTTGCATCTGACCAAGGTATCGAAGCGGATAACAACGGTTCTGACAATGACGCAGCACCATTTGCACAACCACTTCTTTCCAATATCACATTGGTTGGTGGCGATACAAATGGCGATATCGGTATTCTTCTTCGCGAAGGTACAGGCGCCAAAATCATCAACGTTGTAACTGAAGGTTTCAATGACTTCTGTCTAGACCTTGATCAGGCGTCAACATACTCACGTCGTGACAGTGCAACACCTGGTGAAGGTATCACAATCACTTCAACATACCTAAGCTGTGGAACATCATATGCTTCTGATACAGAAGACGGTGACCTACAAACTTGGTTCGAAGGTCAAGACGACAATGACACTGGTGTAACAACACTATCAGCACCAGCTGGCGGTTCACATGCCTACATCAACGGTACAAATGAAAATGCAGTAGATGCAACAGACCCAGCAACGCTTGGTACTTGGTTCGATGCAACAGATTACATTGGTGCGGTTGAGAACTCAGGCAGTAACTGGACTGAGGGCTGGACAGTCTGGCTAAACGAGTAAACGCAAAACGATAGTGCTGTGGCGGGTTCGCCTGCCACGGCAATTTTTATTGCGAAACTACGGTGAATAAAATGAATATATTTCAAAAATCTTTTAAAGGCGCGCTACTTGCTTCATGTGCAATGGTTTCACCAAACCTGGTGATGGCACAGGAAACAACCGCTCAACAAGCTGATCCAGATAATGTGGATACAGTTATTGCAGTAGGCCGCTATATTCCGGACGAGAAAAGATCGACTTCGGAAATTTCTAACGTTTTGACGGCAACAGATTTAACATATGCTGGTGATAGTGATGTTGCTGTTGCGCTAACGCGTTTGCCTGGCATTACACCGGATTCTTCTGGTAAATATGTTGTGGTGCGTGGTCTTAGTGAACGTTATACATCGACGCTTCTAAATGGTATGGAGCTTCCGTCTCCTGATCCGCTTAAGCGTGCTGTACCGCTTGATATTTTCCCAACATCACTTGTCAGTGGTGTTTTGGTGCAAAAAACTTATTCCGCAGAATATCCTGGTGCTTTCGGTGGTGGTGTGGTTGATATCCGCACGATTGCTGTTCCGGATGATACATTCTTCGAAATGGGTTTTGATGCCGGATTTAATACGGAATCAACATTTAAAGACGGCCTACAGTATGACGGCAGTGATACTGATTGGTTGGGCTTTGATGATGGTAAACGTGAATTACCTGCTGCAATTGCTGCGAACCCGACGTTAGAGGGCATGTCACCGGAAGAGCTAGAAGCAGCCGGTGAAGCTTTCCCTAACCTTTGGTCAATTGATAATCAAAAACTTGCTGCGGACTTCGGTTTTAGCGCCGCAGGCGGTAGTAGTGTATTTATCGGTGACGAAAGTGAACTTGGATTTGTTGCAGCCATCGATTATGGCAGCCAGATGCGTAATCTTTTTGGTCAAAGAACAACATATCAGGCATCAGGAGCAACTGATTCCGGTCTTGAACCTGACCGTGATATGAGCCCAGATGCATGTATTGCAAACGGTGTTGATGCCAGTGATTGTGGTTACCGTTTAACAACATGGGATATTGATCTTAATGCCTTTGCAGCCGCAGGCTTAAAGATCAATGCTGATCATAGTATCAAATATACAAGTCTTCTTCTTCGTTCTAGTCAACAACAGGTTGAAATCCAGCAGGGTACAACGAACTCTGAAGACATGGCGAACTTTACACGCCTTGATTGGAAAGAGCGTCAGGTTTGGTCACATGCCCTTGATGGTGAACATGCTTTTGATTTTAATTTCGATGAAATGACAGAACTATCATGGTTTGTGAACTATACGGAAGCATCACGTGATGTGCCACTGCGTCGTCGTTTTAACTATATTTACGACATCAGCAGAGAAGTATGGCAACTGAATGCGCGTTCTATCGGTAACAGAACCGAATTTGGTATGATGAACGATGAATCGCTTGATATGGGTTTCCGCGTAAAACAACCACTTTATATTAATGGTTATTCTTTTGACCTTAAATTCGGTGGTAGTTACAACGAGAAAACACGTTCATCTGATTATCTGAAATATCACTTCGATGTTGGTCCGGTTACCAATTATGAACTTCTTACATATGTTCCGGAAATTGTATTTGGTCCAACAAACATTGATCCAAATGGTATTTTCCTGCGCGAAGTATTTGATGCCTCAAACGCATTTAACGCTGATTTTGAGAACAAGCAGTTCTTCACTCAATTTGATTATCAAATCAATGATGAAGTTCGCGTATCCGGTGGTGTTCGTTTTGAAGACAGTCTTCAAACTGTTCTGACAAATGACCGTACAACCAATGTTCCAATTGCGGTAAATCAGGAAAAGCAATCATGGCTTCCTTCTGCGACAGTTACTTGGGAATTTGAAGAAAATATGCAAGTCCGTCTAGGTTATTCTGAAACATTGAACCGTCCAGATAGCCGTGAACTTGCGCCAGTATTCTTCGTTCGTGAAGATGGTCGTACGGAAAAGGGTAATTCTGATCTTGAAATAGCGACAGTAAGAAACTTTGACGCTCGTTTTGAATGGTATTTCAATGATGGTGAAAGCTTCACACTTGGTGCATTCTATAAAGAAATTGATAACCCGATTGAATATTCAATTCTTGCACGTGGTGACGGCGAAGCAGATACAATCGCAAACGCTGAAAAAGCCAAGCTTAAAGGTGTTGAAATTGAACTTGAAAAAACACTTGGTGAATGGGAAGATCGCGAGTTTTTCCTAAAAGTGAATGGTTCATACATCGATTCAGAAGTAACACGTAGTGCTGCGAAATTCGGTGACGTAACAAATTTGGTTGGCCGCCTTCAAGGTCAGTCTGATTATGTTGCCAATGCGCAGATCGGTTTTGAAAACCTTGTGAACGGAGAAAGATTTAACATCATTCTTAATTATCAAGGGGACCGCATTTACCGTCTTGGTACTTTCTCAAGACCGGACCTTGTTGAAGAAATGCCGTTTGAGCTGAATATGCTTTATACGCGTGATTTCGAACTTGCAAGCGGTGCGATCATTACCGGAACACTTAAAGCCAAGAACCTTCTTAATGAAACACCAGTTCGCAAGCAAGGTACTGAAATTGCACAGCAATATGTTGCTGGCCGCAGTTTCTCAATTGGCTTCAAATATGCATTCTAACATAAAATAACATTAATCTTTTTCACTAAGGCCCGGAATTTTTCCGGGCCTTTTTGTTACGTTGGCGGCGGTTACACTGCAATATTTCTGTAGCATTACTGACACATTTCCATAACAAAAATTGGCTAAAAATGTAGCAAATCACAGGACTGATTCTTGTGAGAGTAAATGTGAAATTTAAAAGTATGACTGAACAAATAGCAGATAAAGAAAAGAAATTTTCTACGGCACAATTGCCAAAAGCATTTAAGGTTTCGATCGGTGTTTTTGAAATTGCTGCTGTCGTAATTTTGGCCTTTATCGGGTCAAAAATTGTTTCACATATGATAACAGATCCAATGCGGGTTTCTACAACCGTTATTCCTGTTGCTACTGCGAATAATGATAAAGCAACAACAAGCGATTTTAAAACGGTAATGTCGTTTGATGCTTTTTTCGGCGGGTTAGCATCATCTGATACGGTGCGCACGGCAAATATGCCAGAAAGCACCATTGATTTGAAAATCTTTGGATTAAGAAGTGCTGGCAATGGCCACGGAACCGCCATCTTAAAACCACAAGGCGAAGTGCAGAAATTATACCGCGTCGGCGAAAATATCACTGGAAACATCAGACTTTCTGCCGTCTATCCCGATCATATTGAGATCAACCGAAACGGACAGATTGAAATTATCTATCTGAATAAAGATAGACGCATCGCCAGTTCGTCACATAACGTCAATACAGATACAAACGACATCGCCGCATCATCATCAAATATTGACACTGTAATCGATGGCCTTGACCTGGAAGCGTTTCGTAAAAACAACAGAATTACAGGTTTTGTGATCGGTAATGACGCCAATGATGTGATGCTGCAAATGGCAGGTTTGCAAAAGGGCGATATTTTAAATTCCGTTAATGGAGAAACGCTTCATTCCTGGGAACGTATAAGCGAAATCTCTTCAAATACATCAACAGGTTCATTGGAAATTATCTTGGAAAGACATGGTGCGAGCATGTCCGTTTCCTTGCCGGGTACAATGTTAGGACAATAATCTTGAAAAAATTAATTTTATCACTTTTCGTCTTTCTTAGCTGTTCTGCGAATGCACAACAGGGTGGTATTACGTTGAATTACAGGGATGCTGAACTAAAATCCTTTATTGAAGATGTTGCCATCGAAACACGAAAAACATTCATCATTGATCCATTGGTCGCGGGTAAGGTGAACCTTATTTCATCAGAACCAATTACCGGCAACGCGCTTTATGAAACCATGCTTTCTGTACTTAAAGTCAATGGCATGGCGGCGGTACCGTCTGCTAATGGTGTTATTAAAATCACAAAAGGCGAGCTGGCATCAACGGGTGCGGGTCTTTCAAGCAATAATATCACCGGTGATCAGCTGGTCACGCGTGTATTTTCCATAAGATATGTTGATCCGGTCATGGTGTTTAATGCACTGAAGCCATATGTCGCAGCATCTGGCAATGTATATGGCAGAGAAGGTCTTCCGGTGGTGATCGTTACAGATACGGCAGATAATCTTGTGCGTATTTCAAATGTTGTGGCCAATATCGATGTGGATCAAGCCGAGGTAAGAACATTAAATTTAAAGCATACCTCCCCCGTTGAAATGGCTGAAATTACCAAAGAACTGACGGCACAGTTCGGGTATAACGGCGACAATAGATCTTTAATTCAGGCAATTCCGGTGAAGGGCAGCAGATCACTTATTTTAAAAGGAATGCCAGAAGTTCTTGATCAGTATGTGCCGATCATTTCGGATATTGATAACAATAACGCAAGCCGTGGCGACATGCGCCTTATCAGGCTTAGATACGCGAAAACCGAAAATATTTTACCTGTTTTGCAACAGCTTGTGAATGCGATCCAGAACGAAAATGGTGAAAGCACGGGTGGTCAGGCAAATAGCGACATTACAATCGCTGAATATACCGGTACCAATTCACTTGTGATTAACGCAGCCCCTGAAATTCAACAGCGCTTGGCCGAGGTCATTGAACAATTGGATATTCCGCGTGATCAGGTGCTTGTGGAAGCTATTGTTGTAGAAGTTTCTGAAAATGCATCCAAGGAACTTGGGTTGCAATATGTCCTCGCTGGTGGCGATAGCAGCAATATCCCTTTTACAGTTGCCAATTATTCAAATTCTGCGCCAAATATTCTTGCGGCAACGGGTGCGATCGTAGTTGAGGATGATGGCGATAATAATTCAAATAGCGCGTCACAAATATTAAAAGCCGCCGCAGTGGATAGCTTTCTTGGTCTTGACGGTTTTGCCGCCGGTGCAGCTGGAAGATTTTCCGATGGCGGTGTATTTGGTGTGATATTAAATGCGCTGGCAACCGATACAGATAGCAATATTCTTTCAACACCATCGGTGATGGCGCTTGATAATGAAACGGCATCGTTCCTTGCGGGTCAGGAAATCCCGATTACGACAGGTGAGACACTTGGTGCCGCAAACAGTAATCCTTTTAGAACAGTTGAGCGCAAGAATGTAGGTATTCAGCTTGAAATCAAACCGCAAATCAATGACGGCAATGAAATTCGTCTTGAAATTCGCCAGGAAGTATCCTCAATTTCCGGTCCGGTAAGTGCCATTTCAACGGAACTTGTGACAAATAAGCGCGAAATTCAAACGACAGTACGGGTCACTGACGGCGATGTTGTCGTGCTTGGTGGGTTGATTGAACAGAATGAACGTATCAGCGTCGATAAAATTCCACTACTGGGGGACATTCCGGTTCTTGGTCGTGCCTTTAGATCAGAAGGCAAAACGAGAGAAAGTAAAAATCTGATGATTTTCTTAAGACCAACAATCGTTAGAAACAGTTCAGAAATGGCCGATGTCACGGGGCAAAAATTTCAATATATGCGTGACCGCCAAATCATATCAGGTTCCGACTTGTCACTTGATGACTTGATGGAAAACGTCCTTAGTTCAAAAGATAGAGATTAATATGATGGGGAAAAACAACATACCGGTTGAATCATATCGCGACCCTCACCTTTTGCCATATAGCTTTGCAAAGGCAAACAGTATCCTTATAGCGGAAGATGATCTTGGACGTATTTTATGCCTTGGTCCGGAAGTTAATCGTGACATGATACCAGAAGTAATGCGAGTTTTTAGCGGCATTCAGGAAACCAGAAATTTTGAAGAAAAAGAATTCGGTGAACTTCTTTCGGTTATCTTTTCAAATCTTATTTTAGAAGAAGAAATTGAACAGTCATCTGATGATGATCAGGAAGACTTGGATGCCATTCTTGAAGGCGTTGAAAAATCGGCTGATCTACTTGCGGGTGATGATGATGCGCCGGTGATCAGGCTTCTTAATTCACTGCTTAGTGAATCAGTTAGGTCAGGTGCTTCAGATATCCATCTGGAACCTTATGAAAACGAAGTGATCGCCCGCCTGCGTATTGATGGTGTTTTAAAAGAACTCGCTACATTTTCCGCAAAACTTGCACCATACCTTGTATCGCGTATTAAGGTAATGGCAAGACTGGATATTGCCGATAAACGCACACCACAAGATGGCCGATTATCGCTTACCCTTGGGGATAAGGTTTATGACGTTCGTGTTTCCACCTTACCAACAAGATTTGGTGAACGTGTTGTGATGCGTTTATTGGATACGGAAACGGCGTTAATTGAACTTAGCGATCTTGGGCTTGATAGTGGAACGTTAGGGCGGTTTGAAAATGTGCTTAAGGAACCAAATGGTATTGTGCTTGTTACTGGTCCAACGGGTTCTGGTAAAACAACAACATTATATGCATCCATTGCGCTTTTAAATGATCAAACCCGTAATATTATGACCGTGGAAGACCCGGTTGAATATGCGGTACCGGGCATCAGCCAGACACAAGTTAATTCAAAAGTGGGTATGACTTTCGCAAGTGGCCTTAGATCAATTTTGCGTCAAGATCCGGATATCGTCATGGTCGGTGAAATTCGTGATATGGAAACGGCCGAAATGGCGGTTCAAGCGAGCTTGACGGGCCATTTGGTTTTATCAACGGTTCATACAAACAGTGCCGTATCGGCGATTTCAAGATTACTTGATATGGGTGTAGAGCGTTACTTGCTTTCATCATCCATTAAAGGGATTCTTGCGCAGCGCTTGGTTAGAAAGTTATGCAGCAGTTGTAAAACGGAAATTCAGCCAACGCCCGCTTTCTTAAGTCAGATGGGTGTAGAGAAAAGTGATGCCAAAATGGCTTGTCAGGCGGTGGGTTGTCAGGACTGTAACAATACAGGATACCGCGGCAGAACCGCCATTTATGAACTGATCATTATTACAGAAGAAATTAAGACCCTTATCCATGAAGGGGCCAGTGAACAGCAAATTGAAAAACTGGCCTTTAAAGAGGCACCAAGGCTCGCTGACAGTGGTCGTGATTTGATCTTAAGCGGAATTACAACCATGGAAGAAGTGTTGCGCGTTTCTAATTTACGGGAAGATTACAATGCCAGCTTATAACTATGAAGCATTGGATAGGTCTGGTAAGGCAAAAAGGGGCGTGATTGCCGCTGACAGCTTACGAGAGGCGCGTGAAAAACTTCGTTCAAAATCGTTATATCCGGTTAACGTCATATTGGGAAAGGATAAGGTTGGTTTTTCCATCGGTGGATTTAATTTAAAGCCATCGAAATCCATTAAGCCCAAAGATCTGACAATGGTAACAAGACAGCTTGCGACCATGTTAAGTGCCGGCACCCCTGTGGAAGAAGCACTCGTTGCCTTATCAGCACAAAGTGATAGTGCGGTGGTGAAAGAAACCATGACCAGATTGCGGGTTCAGGTTTCTGAAGGTAAAAAACTATCAGAAGCCATGGCGTCAGAAAAGAACAGTTTCCCGGCTCTTTACCGTGCCATGGTACGCGCGGGTGAGGCATCAGGCGATCTTGGCAATATCATGGAACGGATTGCGGATTATAATGAAAAATCCGAAGAAATGAAAAACAAGGTCAGTACGGCCATGGTATACCCCGCCGTTTTAAGTGTGGTTGCCCTTTCTGTACTTGTGATTTTGATGACGTTTGTTGTGCCAAAGGTCGTTTCGCAATTTGAAAATATTGGCGCGGAATTACCGGCTCTTACCAAAGGGGTGATTGCCTTTTCGGATTTTCTTTTGAATTATGGTGGGTTTCTGATCATTCTGGTTGTGGGGGGCATATTTTCATATTTTTATGCCATGAAAAACCCTGCTTTAAAATTATCTGTGCATGGCGCTTTGCTGAAAACGCCGGTTCTTGGAAAGTTGATATTATCCGTATCAAGTGCGAGATTTGCCAGAACCATGGGAACATTAATTGATGGCGGCAGTCCAGTGCCGGATAGCATCAAGGCAGCAAAAGAAATCGTCCGTAATGAGGTGATCAGAAACGCGATTGATAAAGTATACACAGGTGTTATGGAAGGGCAGGCCTTATCCGTATCATTAAAACGTGTATCAATTTTTCCGCCGCTTCTTGTTTATATGTGTTCAATGGGGGAACGAAGCGGAAAGCTTCCGTTTTTACTGCTGAAAATTGCGGATTATCTTGAACGCGAATTTGACAGTTTTACCCAAAAAGCCATGAGCCTTCTTGAACCAGCGATCGTTGTGATCATGGGATTGATGGTTGGACTTATTGTTCTTTCGATAATGTTGCCGATCATGCGGCTTAACAATCTGGTGCTTATGTAGAGTTAGGATTTATGATGAAGAAAAGAGAAAATATATTCACACGTCATTTAAATAATGAAGATGGTTTTTCATTAATTGAATTGATGGTTGTTGTCGTGATCATGGGATTATTGACCACCGTGGTTGTGATTAATGTATTGCCAAATCAGGACCGTGCCATGGTTGAAAAAGCACGTGCGGACATTCGTGTGATTTCGCAGGCAATTGAAATGTACCGTCTGGACCAGATGAAATATCCATCCATGGAGCAGGGTTTAGAAGGCCTTGTAAATGCACCGGATAATAATGCCTTTAGAAGCGAAGGATATATCAGATCACTTCCTGAGGACCCATGGGGACAACAATATCAATATTTGATCCCGGGCGAACATGGTGCATTTGATGTGTTTTCATTTGGGGCTGACGGCAGATTAGGCGGCGAAGGACTTGATCTGGATATCGGCAATTGGAACGAGGGCGCGTAAATGTTCAATACGCTTAAACAGGATGATGGCTTTTCATTGCTGGAATTGATTGTGGCGATAGCAATTATTTCATTGGCACTTTTGCCGATGATTGCTTCACAATCAACCGCGATAAAATCATCGGCTGATTTAAGCGAAAGAGGATACGCAAGCATTGTTGCTGAAAACATCATGACTGATTTCACGGCGGCTGAATTACCGCCCTTACCGGGAACAATTTCTGGCGAAGAATTTCAGGGTGGTATTGGGTTTGACTGGCAAGCGGTGGTTCGTGAGCAATCACCACTGATCACAATATCGCTTACGGTTAAACGCGTGGATCAGGATAAAGTGCTCTATCATCTGACAGGGTTTAGGAAAACCTCATGACGACCAGTAAAAATATATTATCAGATGAACAGGGCTTCAGCCTTGTTGAAACACTGGTTGCTGTTTTTCTGCTTTCAGTGGTATCGATGATTACGCTTGGCATCATGACAAATTTTGCCGATGCAAACCGTGTTCTTTCTTCAAAAATGGGCGCGATGGAAGAAATCGATCAAACCAGAGATTATCTACGTGTAGATTTAAGAGAGACATTAAACAGAGGTTTTTTTGTTGCTGAAAGCGGTAAAGAAACGAACAAGCTTTTGATGCGTTTGACACGCGGCAATAACGAACTGTCCAAAGTGGATGATAGTGTTTCACCCGTTGAAACGATCGAATATTGGTTAAATGATGAAACACTTGTAAGGCGCGTTTATGACCGTCCCGAAGCAACAGTTGATACGCCATACCGGGAATATACCCTGCTTGATGACATAAATGATTTTTCTATCAGGTTTTATAATGGCAATTTATGGCAGTCCTATTGGATGAACGCGGAAAGTTCTCAAGTAACCGCATTACCAAAAGCGGTGGAATTCTCATGGCTTCTGAATGGTCAAATTGATCATAACCAAAACCGAATGAAAACCCGATTTCAGGTAGGGGCATCATCATGAATATTTTAAGAAATAATGATGGTGCGGCACTGATGTCAGTATTATTGCTGGTATCGGTGATGTCAGCAGCGATGGTTGCAATGTTTGATATTCTTGGCTTTTATACCAGTAATACTGTTCGGGATAAGCAAATTACACAAGCAAGGCATTATGCCCGTGCCGCTGAAATTATTGGGGCGGATCAGGCCGTAAAATTGGCGGATAAACAAGATCTTCTGAATTTTCTGGGTGAAAACCAAAATGCCCAGAAAGTGACATTGCCCATAGAAAATGGCGAAATTAATGGGGCGCTGATTGAAAGGTCAAATTGTTTTAATCTTTCGTCACTTGTCATGAAAACGGGCGATGGTAAGTTTGAGGTCAATTATTCATCCTTTTCACAGTACACTAGATTACTGGAAAATTTAGGGCTTGGTAATCAGGCAGCCGCCCATTTGGCGGCAACGCTTACCGATTGGCAAGACAGCGACACAAGACCAGAACCGGGTGGTGCAGAAGATTATAATTATTCTCAGCTCGAAGTACCATACCGCGCTGCAAATGCACCGATCGCTGATATTAAAGAATTACGTCTGGTAGAGGGATATACACCGGAATTAATCGAAACATTAGAATATTTTACATGTGTTGACCCCGTATCAATGGAAACAACGATTAATTTAAATAGCCTTACTGCCGGGGATGGGTTATTGATCCAGGCATTACTGGGATTAACAAGAAACATTCAGGAAATTGAAACAATGATCGCAGAACGCCCAGCAAGCGGATATGATCATGTTTCGCGTTTTTGGGATCACCGGTTTTTTGAAGGTGTGACGTTGGATCAACAGGTTCGTGGCCAATTTTATACCCGCCCTAAACGGTATGATATCGTGATTGATGTTTCACTTTATGAAGTGCGGGTTGGTCTTTCGACGATGATATTTTTAAATAATGATGGAACCTATAAATTGGTAAATCGAAAGTTAGGGGCTTGAAGATCAATGTCTGAAATCAAGTTCCAGATCAATCAGGAAAATAAAGAAACCATTGCCATTCTTCCTGGAGAATGGGTCAGTTTCTTTGTGCTTGAATTACCGGATTTTTCTGAAAATAAACTGGATAAAATCTTACCCGGCTTGCTTAGCGACCTTGTGGCCGGAAGTATAGAAGACAATCATATTGCCGTTGTTGACAAAAATTCTAACGGACATTCTCTAGTGGCTGTTTGTCATAAAGAGCGCTTAAATGAAGCGCGTAGTTTGGCAGAACGGGACGGGCTTATATTAAATGCGATATGGCCGGAATATGCCTTTATCGCTGTTCCCGACGAAGATATTCATATTGTTCAATCAGACGATAATGCAAAGGTATCAGCAAGAAGAAAAGATGGGACAGGTTTTACGGTTCCAATGGATATGCTTGAACTGGTAACGGGTGATGCGCATACCATACAGTCATCCTTTGGCAGGGTGCCGAAAGGGGCTGGGCTTGCAACAGGTGAATATAGTCCGCGCCCACCAATTAAAGAATATTTTAAAATCACATCAAGACTTGCTGCGCTGGTGGCGACTGTTTTCATTTTTTGGATCATGTGGATTTGGATGGCAACTTCATCATTTGAGGAAGAGCGCACAAGATATGCTGATGCCTCCATTGAAGTTTTTAAGAAAACCTATCCAACTGTTACACGCATTGTAAATGTTGAAGCACAAATGCGCAGCTTGTCTCAAGGCGGTAGCGGATCTAATCAGGCCGGGTTTTTATCACTGTCAGATATGGTATTTAATGCAATCTCGAATGCTCCAGGAACCAAGCTTGAAAATTTAAGTTATGATCAAGATGGTAATCAAGAACGAGTAGATATCACCATATCCAGTATGAATTTTTCAGAGGCAGGTTTGTTTGAAGCAAATTTAAAAACGGCCGGGTTTACTGTCGAACAAGGCGGCAGTAGCCAGGATGGAGAAATGATCTATAGCACCTATAGCTTGATGAAGGTGGCGCCATGATGAATTTTTGGAATGGGCTTCAGCGTCGGGAACAAAATGCATTGATGATTATGGTTGTGGCGATCATCATATTTTTAATTTACGTCTTACTCGTAATGCCTTTAATAAGCGGCAAAGAAAATGCGTTGCGTGCATTGGACGATGAAAAGGCAAGATATGAACGCATTATGCAGCTCGCCGTTACTGCGGGGCCAAGTCAGAATGTAAGCGCAGATATTAAAGCTGTATTGCCGATTAGAGAAGCAGCAACGGATGCGTCCCGAAATGCCGGTGTATCTATTTCCCGAATTCAGCCGGGACGTGACAACACGGTTACCTTTTGGGTGGACCGGGCCGGGACATCTGAAATGATGAATTGGTTATTGATGCTTCAGAATGAATATGGACATGTTCCTGTAAAAGTAACAATTCAAAAAAATACGGGCGAGGAAACACTACGCGGGCAATTTGAATTTGAAAGTGTTGATTCATGATTTCAAGGTTTTCTCAATTATCCACGAAAATGTTAGGCGTGATTTTTACGTGTCTATTGCTGCTGTTTACAGTCATTAATTTGCCCGCCAGTTTTCTTGGTTCAAAGCTTCAAGCTAGTGGTGTCGATTATATGAACCAATCCGGTGATTTCTGGAATGCTAGTTTTGATAATCTAATCATTGCTGGTCATACGTGGCAAAAACTTGACGTAAAACCAAGGTTTTCTGGTGTGATGGTTGGTGATTTCGCAGCTGATTTTGACTTATATTCTCATGATCAACGCCTTACAGGGAATGTGAAAGTTAAAGACGATATATTAGAAATTAATAATATAAGTGCCAGTGCTGCCATTAATGTTAAGGGTTTCTCGCAACCTGAACATAAATCCTTAATTCATATGACGTCTGAAAAGCTAATTTTTAATGAAAATGGGCAATGTCAAAGCGGTGATTTTAATTTGAAATCAAATTTGTTGACAGTACTTCTAGGTGATTTGGGCCAGAATTTACCTGATTTAACAGGAAACGGGATCTGCCAAAACGGGCTAGTTCAATTTACCATGCAAGCATCCGATAATGGTTTTGATGTAAATTACCGCGGGGAAGTAAGCAAGAATGGACAGTCGGGATTGTTATCCTTTACACTACCACCCGAAATGGCCAGTAATGACCAATTAATGAATATGCTACAGTCATCAGGATTTGAAAAATCCGGTAATCAGTGGCGATTAAATATGGAATTCTCCTTATGAGCAAAAATAATACATTGTTGAAAATCATGATCGGTGCATTACCGATTGTTTTAACGGCCTGCGGTGGCGACGGTGTTTTTCAAACGACCCAGCCAACTGCACCGGAAAATGTGTCAACGTTACCGGCGCAATCCATGGAAAAAGGGGAATGTATCACTTTTTTATGGGCGGAACAGGTCAATAGACCGCTTATTTTCACACATAATATAAAAGATGACAGTGCAACAATCCTGATTAACCAACAATCTGTGACGGGAACAAGAACCAGTGTAGAAGGCAGCGTCATTCCCGGTTTTTTCACCAGCCAGAGCTATAAAGCGAATGATGCTGTTATTGATATTAAATTAAAACCGGATGCGGCACAGAATATTTATGAAGGGATTAAAATCCCATCAGGATTAATTACCATCAAAAGTCAGGACGGTAGCCAGAATATAATTCCGGTATCAGGTATGCTTGGCTGTAATATGGATAGCTGAGTTAGCGAAATTTTCTTTTTAATTTCGCTATCAATGAATGTTCTTCCATATAAGCAACATATTCCCTGTATTTCGGTTCTTCCATCAGATGCTTTTCTTCTGTTTTGGCGCGCCAATAATAGATCAGATTAACAATAATCAGCATCAGACAGTTTTGCATTGCAACTGCCGTATTAGATGTGGTTAAAAATGGCAGGAACGTAAGCCACCAAAAGACATTCTTGGAAATATAGGCGGGATGTTTTGTATATTTAAACGGTCCATCTGTAATGATACCGCGATTGGTCAGGTTTGAAAATCTGATGCCAAATACAATTGTGGCCCATGAATAAATGGCCGTAAAAATCAGAATAATGGCAGCCCAAATAATAAGGGCTGTGTCATTACCAGCAAACCACTCATGCCATTGTAAAGTATCTTTTTGATAATAAATAAATTCGTCTTTTCCAATAATGGAAAATGGTGGATAACATATAAGTGCGGCAACCCAACCCATTAGATAAGGATTTGAACTTCTGATATGACTGTTTAAAATTTTGAAGGTCATTATGTAACCAACCGTGCCGAGCGCCATATCAAAAATTAATATGTAGCGGTTGATTAACATAAAAGCTTCTGTAATCGAGATTGAACTAAGGTCCAGTTCAAAATGATTGGTAAAATATAAAATTTGCGGTGGCATAAAGGACGCCATGAAGGCAAAGAAAAACACCTTAATGGTCCATGACATACAAAAGCCTTTGATTTTATCAGCTTCTACAAGGTGTATTTGGAAAGTAACGAGTTTACCAAATTGCCAAAGTGAATCTTTTGGGTTTGTCATATATTTGGTTGTTAACCAGAAATAGACCGGTGCAATGGTTAGAATGATTGGAAGGAATGCCTGCAGTACTGATTTATAGGCATCAAAATGTTCATCGGTATAGTAATTAAATGATGAATAAACGACCATAATTGCGACGACAAGGACGAGAAAACCAACATATTTCGTTTTAACAATGGCAAATGTTTCTGATCTGGGCAGTGGTTTCGAAAAATCAAATTCATCATTTAGATAGACTTTGTTGACCAATACATCCCATGAAACCATAGACACCAATGTGATAAGCAAACAAAGAAATATTGATTGAAATGGTTGTAGCTGAAGGAAAAAGCATAAAGCTAAACTAAATGATAATGCAACGACCCCGATCCATCCGGTTGATCCTTTAATATCGCTAACTGGGCGTTCTGAAATTTTCGTCATGTTTTTTTTCAATTGTTTGTTTTTATTATTTTTATTTTCAATTAAATAGCAGGATAACATTTAATTATGCTGATCATCTGCGCGCAGTATATTGTCTATAAGTTAATGTTTGCTAAATTAGTCAGGTTAAATTTTCTGTTTGTATATTTTCATATCCCCACTAAAGTATGCGAAATTTTAAGATAAGGAAAATGGGTCTTGAGTTCTTACAAAGAAATATACCAAGCGTGGAATGATAATCCGGAAAAATTCTGGGATGATGCAGCGAGCGAAATAACTTGGTCACAACAATGGGACACGGTCCTTGATAACAGTAGAGCCCCACTATCACGTTGGTTTCCTGGTGCTGAATGCAACACTTGTTATAATGCCGTTGACCGCCATGTAGAAGCAGGGAATGGCGACAGAACGGCCATTATTTACGATAGCGCCATGACCGGTGCGTCACGTAAAATATCTTATGTAGAATTACAGGATCAAGTGTCCAAATGTGCGTCAATGCTCAGGTCATTAGGCGTTGATAAAGGGGACAGGGTATTGCTTTATATGCCGATGATCCCGGAAGCTGTGATTGCCATGCTTGCTAGTGCACGGTTAGGGGCTGTCCATGCCGTAGTATTCGGTGGTTTTGCGGCAAATGAGCTTGCCAAACGGATTTCGGATGCAGAACCAAAGGTCATCGTTTCCGCCAGCTGCGGTTTGGAACCGGGGCGCGTGATTGCTTATAAACCCATGCTTGATGAAGCAATGGAAATATCCGGATCAGCTGCAAAAACCATTATTGTTGATAGACCGGAATGTGACGCGGCCTTATTTGACGGCCGTGATTTCGATTGGTGCGATATGATGGCCGAAGCAGGTCATACTGAATGTGTGAATGTTGCAGCCACAGACCCGCTTTATATCCTTTATACATCCGGTACAACAGGAACACCGAAAGGGATCGTGCGTGATAATGGTGGTCATATGGTCGCCATGAATTGGAGCATGAAAAATGTTTATGATATGGGCCCCGGTGATGTTTATTGGGCGGCGTCTGATATTGGTTGGGTGGTTGGCCATTCTTATATCGTATATGCACCACTGATCAGGGGCTGTACAACAATTATGTACGAAGGAAAACCCGTGGGAACGCCAGATGCCGGTGCATTTTGGCGGGTGATTGCGGAACATAAGGTCAATGCGTTATTTGTTGCACCAACTGCGATCAGAGCGATTAAAAGAGAAGATCCGAGCGCAGAAGAGTTAAAAAAATACGATATTTCAGCCTTTAGGACATTGTTCCTTGCCGGTGAAAGGGCAGACCCCGATACGGTAAAATGGTGCGAGCAGCATGTCAAAGTACCAGTGATTGATCATTGGTGGCAGACGGAAACCGCATGGTCCATTTGCGCCAATTTTGTGGGTATTGAAACGCTACCTGTTAAATACGGCAGCCCAAGTGTGCCGTCCCCGGGGTATGATGTGCGTATTTTTAATGATGATGGTGATGAACTGGGCCCAAATGAGCTCGGCAATATCGTTGTAAAAGAACCACTTCCACCAGGTGGAATGCTTGGTATCTGGCAGGATAATGATCGCGCGATCAGTACTTATTTTAGTGATTATCCGGGATATTATTTAACCGGTGATGCGGGCCATAAGGATGAAGATGGCTATCTTTACATCATGGGCCGGACTGATGATGTGATTAATGTGGCGGGACACAGGCTCTCAACTGGCGCCATGGAAGAAGTGCTAGCCAATTTACCAGAAGTGGCCGAATGTGCGGTTGTTGGTGTGGATGATCAATTAAAGGGGCAAATACCATATGGTTTTATGGTATTGAAAAGCGGTGTTGATAAAAATCATCAGGATATAGTAAGTGATGCGATTGCCGCGGTTCGCGCGGACATCGGCGCTGTTGCAAGTTTTAAAAATGCGGTGATTGTAACGCGGCTTCCCAAAACAAGATCAGGCAAAATATTACGGCGTGTCATGAGCGGTATTGCCGCCGGTAAGGATATTACACCACCGGCGACACTTGATGATCCGAAGATACTTGATGAAATTAGAAACGCGTTAGGATCCTAATATTTCATCAAACGCATTGATTAACTTATCCACTTCTTCGAGTGTATTATAATGGGTAAGTGAGACGCGAACTGCGCCGTTACCACTTGTGATATCCAATTCATCGGCAAGACGTCTTGCATGGAAATCACCAAAACGAATAGCGATTTTATATTTATCC
This sequence comes from Pseudemcibacter aquimaris, assembly GCF_028869115.1. Taxonomy (NCBI): domain Bacteria; kingdom Pseudomonadati; phylum Pseudomonadota; class Alphaproteobacteria; order Emcibacterales; family Emcibacteraceae; genus Pseudemcibacter; species Pseudemcibacter aquimaris. Next base: position 3,216,085 of record NZ_CP079800.1, on the reverse strand, counting down.
ATCGCAAGACAAATTTGTTCTGGATCTTGACCTTCAACCGTGAATGCTATTGTCGGCACACGGCGCGGGCTTGATCCATCGGAAATTCCAATGACGGTACAGTCATTTCTTTTGCTTAAGTATGATAGCAATCTTTCAGAAAGGATTGTTTCCTGTTCGGTGATATCCTGAAATGCGACTTCTAGCTTTTCACGGTCACTGCCCGTACACCCTGCCATTTCACCTAACTGGCACAGGTAATCAGTGATGGCGCCAGATGCATACGAAAGCTCATAATTGGCATTGCCCGGTTCCATTTTGGCCGGAATTTTATCTTTGCCATAGAAATAATGATAAATGCTATCCAGTTCTTTCATCTGGTCATATTTGCAATAAAGTGCGGCATGATGCGGGCCATAGGTTTTATATAGACTTAAGACATAAAAATCGACGTCCCAGTCCTGAACGTCGACGGCTCTATGCGGGGCATATGCGACACCATCCACACAAATAAGCGCGCCGCGATCATGGACGAATTTTGCAATTGATTTAACATCATTAATCGTGCCTAACAGGTTGGATACATGCGTAACCGCAACCAGTTTTGTTTTATCCGTCATTAATGCGTCAAGGGTGTCTAATTCCAGTTCATATGTTTCCATATTCATCGGCCAAAATTTTACTGTGACGCCATATTGTTCGAGCCAAACCCAAGGACCGATATTACTTTCATGATCCGTAATGGTCACAATCACTTCATCGCCGGGCTTAAACTGGCTTGCCATTGCTTTACTTAAAAATTGCAATAGAACCGTTGTTGATGGGCCAAATACCATTTCATCGGCACGTGCGGCATTAAAAAAGGTAGCGATTTTTTCACGGCCTTCTGCAAATGCTTTTAAAGATGCTTGTGAAATATCATAACTGCCACCAAGCTGAACATGATGGTTGTAATAATAATGGCTTATTTTATCGACGCAGCCCTTTAAAATTTGCGAACCGCCCGCATTGTCCATATAGACCCAGTCTTTTTCTAAAGTCGGGAATGCCCCCCGAACATAATTCATATCTAGTGCCACTTTATATTTTCCTTTTTAGTGATTAAGTACGGCATTTAAAAAATTCCGTGTACGTTCCTCTTGTGGGTTATCAAAAATATCTGCTGGGCTTCCTTCTTCTACGATTTGCCCTGCGTCCATAAAAATAACCCGATTTGCAATTTGGCGAGCGAAACCCATTTCATGGGTCACGACAATCATGGTTACGCCACTTTCCGCTAATTTTTGGATGACATCCAGTACTTCACTGACCATTTCCGGATCGAGTGCAGATGTCGGCTCATCAAACAGTAGCGCTTTTGGCTCCATCGCAAGAGCACGTGCGATCGCAACGCGTTGTTGTTGTCCGCCGGATAGTTGAGCGGGGTATTTTTCCGCTTGTTCAGCGATACCGACCTTGCTTAGTAATTCAAATGCAGTTTTTTTCGCATCTTCTTTTGAAATGCTTTTTATCTTCATCGGGGCCAGTGTCACATTTTCTAAAATGGTCATATGCGGGAATAGGTTAAAATTTTGAAAAACCATTCCTACATCCGCACGAACCGATTTTAAATTTTTACCTTTTTTGACTTTGGTCCCCTCTACTGTGATGCTACCTGACGGGTCATATTCTTCTAATAAATTGATGCATCTAATCATTGTTGATTTGCCGGAACCCGATGGCCCGATCACGCAAACGACTTCCCCTTCTGCCACATCAAGGTTGATATCTTTCAAGGCATGGAAAGTTTTATAATGTTTATTGACATTTTTTAAATGGATCAGGCTCATGATTTATTCCCTGCTTTGAATTTTTTCTCAAGGCCTGATACCCAAAGGACCAGTGGCAATAAAAAGGCCAGATATATTACGGCCGCGGCAATAAGCGGGGTTGGGTTTGCGGCTATCGCTTGTGCCTGTGTTGCTTGTTTCAATAAATCCGGCATCGCTACCACGGACGCAAGCGCCGTATCTTTTACCACATTGATGCAATTATTGGTCAGTGGTGGAATAACGATCTTGATCGCCTGCGGCAAGATCACCTCTTTCATCATATCCTTGTAACTTAACCCTAGTGCCAGTGAGGCTTCAAATTGGCCTTTTGGAATGGCTTCGATGCCGGCTCTAAAAATTTCAGCTGTATAAGCACTTGATACGATGGTTAGTGCAACTGCCGCTGCAGCGAAGGGGGACAGGCTTAATCCAATGAATGGAAGCGCATAGAAAATGATGATTAAAAATACCAGTAGCGGAATTGACCGAAATACATTGATGTAAATTTTCACAATCAGTTTTAAGGCGTTATGGGCATATAACCTTATCAGCGATAAAAATAATCCAATAACCAGACCCGCGACTATTGATAAAGCACCAAGCTGAATGGTCGTGATTAATCCATCAATAAGCATTGGCCATGCTTGTAAAAACACATCCTGATTAAGGAAAGTGGAAACAAAATCAAATCGTTCCATTGTTTCCAAAGCTGGCATTGGCATGATTTGAACGGTGGATGTGGTCTCTTCTGCGGGTGATCCAAACCATTTTATGTGCAGTTCGTTCAAATACCCTTCATTTTTAAGATCGCTAATAATATTGTTGACCACTTCTGCAAAAGGGCTGTTTTTTGCAAGCATTAACCCATATTTGGCACCTGTTGGAATACGTTGGGCAATTTCAAGGTGTGGTTTATCCTGTGTGTAATATAATAATCCCGGAATATCGCTGATGTACCCTTTGATACGGCCAATTTCCAGATCAAGCATCGCGGGCGCAAGCCCCTCATAACGACGGATTTCAGCAATGCCGTATATTTCTTGATTATTTGTTGTCCAAATATCGCCCGTCGATCCAGTATCAGCCCCGACCATATGACCCTTTAAATCATTTAAAGTATTAATATTTGAACCTTTTAGTACTGCGAGTGATTGATCGCTGTCGTAAAAGGGTTGGGTAAAGGAAACACTTTTAAGGCGTTCATCCGTTATGCTCATGGATGAAATGGCGATGTCAATTCGTCCTGATTGTACCGCCGAAAAAAGACCATTAAACGGTACATTCATGACGTTGACTTCGCGACCTAATCTTTTGCCGATTTCTTTTACTAGATCGACTTCATAACCCACAAAGTTGCCGTTTGTATCCTGAAATTCCCAAGGTATGTTGCCGATATTAGCGCCGACGTTAATCGGGCCATCTGAACTTTGTGCCGATAAAGAAACCGGCACAAAAATCAGCAAAAACGTCAGGATTTTCAGGATCGTTTTAATCAACCGCAGCCAACCTCTTCGCAAGTCTTTCCAGCAAACGGCTTAAATCCTTATGATCTGCATCCGTTAGCGCGTGATCAACATTACGTACTTTCGCAGATGTGATGACGCCGCGGCGATGCAATGTTTCTTTTCTAACCGCAAGGCCGTAACCAGGTTGTTGTTCATGTTTAATAACCGGCAGATATTGATCAAATAAATCATCTGCGCCGTCTCGGTCGCCGCTTGCGTGTTTATTGCAAACGCCAACCAGCATTTCCGGATACGCAAACCCTGTCATGGCGCCATCTGCACCGCGGTCCAGTTCCTGTGGCAGGTATAGACCACCATTGCCACATAAAATACTGATACGGCGAATGTTTTGCTCTTCTGATTTTTCGCGAAGTTCCGTAATTTTATAAAGGCCCGGCCAGTCTTCGTGTTTTAGCATTACGACGCGCGGCACATCACGAATGATTTTAAGCAGGCAATCAACAGAAATCGGTGCTTTGGTCGCAAGCGGAAAATCCTGATAAATCATCGGAATTTCGCCGCCCAGCGCTTTATCCACGGCCACATAATAATCATAAATTTTTTCATCACTATCCAGGGCGGCAAATGGCGCAACCATGACGCCAGCTGCGCCTGATTCCATTGCTGAATGAGAAAGTGCGACCAGTTTATCCATGTCCGTGTTACTAACACCAACCACAACGGGCACACGCCCATTAACGCGGCCGATCACACGGTCCATAACCGCTTTTGATTCTTCAGCACTTAATTTTTGTGCTTCGCCCATCATGCCAAGGATTGTAATCCCGGTAACCCCCTTTTCCAGATAGAAATCGGTAAGGGTATCAATGCTATCAAAATCAATACTGTCATCATCCAGAAACGGTGTTGCGGCGATGATATAAACGCCAGTGGCTTTTTCATTAAGTAATGCTGTCATTTTATTGCTCTTTTTAAAATAATTTGGCGTTAAAGTTTGTTTTAGGGTCCATTTCCGGCACCCTTCTTTCAAGTGGTTTGGCAAATTCCGAACGGTCACGTTTCAGATAAATACCGCTGCCGCGTTCAACTTTTAATTCCTCGTCTTCGACAACGATGCGGCCACGGCTGATAACCGTTGTTGGCCAGCCATTGGAAACCATACCTTCATATGGCGTATAATCCATATTGTCGTGAAGCGCATCTGCGGTGATGGTGACTTGTTTTTCAGTATCCCAAATCGCAAGGTCAGCGTCTGACCCAACGGCAATGGCGCCTTTTCGTGGGTATAATCCATATTTTTTCGCTGGAATTGTTGTTGTTACGTCAACGAAGCGGTGAATATCCATGCGACCTGTTTGAACCCCTTCTGAAAAAAGAAGCGGCATACGAATTTCAAGTCCCGGTACACCGTTGGCAATTTTTTTAAAGGTTGGATTAGGACCGGCGGAAAGTTTACCGGTGTCGTCGAAACGGTAAGGGGCATGATCCGATGAAAAGACGCTGAATGATCCGTCAATAAGGCCTTCCCAGATGATATCCTGATTTTCTTTGTTCCTAGGCGGCGGGCTACAGCAGAACTTGGCGCCTTCCATTCCGTCTTTATCCAGGTCGTCAATGGTTAGGAATAAATATTGCGGGCAGGTTTCGCCGTAAATTTTAAGGCCGCGTTCTTGCGCACGTCTGATTTCATTAAGGGCTGATTCTGATGATACATGCACAATAAGAAGCGGCGTATCAAGCAGTTCCGCCAAGGAAATCGCGCGGTGGGTTGCTTCTTTTTCAGCGATGCTCGCATGGGCAATGGCGTGATATTTCGGTTCACCATGTCCTTGATCCAGTAGCTTTTCCGTGATCCAGCGGATCACATCATGATTTTCCGCATGAACCATGACCATGGCTTGTTCCCTGCGGGCGGCGGCAAGGACGTTTAGAATTTCATAATCATCCAATTTCAAATTGTCATATGTCATGTAAATTTTAAAGGATGTGATACCGTCTTCGATCATGGCCGGTAATTCCTGACCGATAATCGCGTCACTTGCGTCTGAAATGATCAGATGAAAGCCGAAATCAATCACGGATTTCGGTGCGGCGCAGGCCATATAATCATCAACAACTTCACGCAGGCTTTGACCACGATGTTGTGCGGCAAACGGAATTAATGTCGTTGTGCCGCCAAATGCAGCTGAAACGGATCCGCTGTAAAAGTCATCGGCTGTCATAAGACCGGTGGATGATTTTTGTTCAATATGACAGTGCGCATCAATACCGCCCGGGAGAATTAATTTACCTTCTGCATCAATTTCACGTACGCCTTCTTCGAGGACCTCGCCAAGCGCGGCAATTTTGCCGTCTTTAATACCGATATCCTGTTTAATTTTTTCTTTATGAGTAACGGTATGACCGTTTCTAATAACCAGATCGTATGCCTGCATGTTCGTTATTCCAAAATGTTATATTAGATGTCATTTTTATTATTTGAAAATGGTATTCAGTTGGTATACCATCGGTACACCATTTAATCAAGCGAGCAATTATGTCGGAAAAACCCAGTCAAAACCTAGCATTTAGTGATCACGAAAGTGCTTCTGAAAATGATCAGGAGTTAAGCCTCGGTGAACGCACATATAGCCTGATCAGTGACATGATTTTTAACGGTGAACTGGAATATGGGGATCCCGTTCAGGAAAGAAGGTTGGCGGAATTATTAAATGTTTCTAGGACACCGGTCCGCGAAGCTATCAATAGACTAGAGGCTGAAGGATTTCTTGAACGTACATGTGGCCGGGTCATTGTGCGTGAGGTTAAATTAAAAGAATTTGTGGAAATTCTGCATGTCAGGAAACTTCTTGAATGTGATGCAGCAAGAGAAGCGGCACAAAATATTGATCCGGATGAAATTCAAAAGGTGCGCGAAAATATTGAAAAATTGTTGGATAAAGAAAAAGTGACTGGCTTAGAATTGCGTGAAGCGGATGATGAATTTCACAATTTTATCGCCAGAAATTCCAACAATAGTCTGCTTGTTGAGCTTATCGCGGATCTTCGCCGTAAAACATCCATGTTTGATCATGAAAGATTACCAAACCGCAAAAATCCGGGCAATAAAGAACACCTTGAAATTCTTGATGCCTTGGCGGCGGGTGATGGTGCGCTGGCAGCTGAAAGAATGGCCAATCATATTAATAACGTACATAGTAGTATTTTTTCTCACTGGGGATTTAATAAATGAATGAAAATAAGCCACGCATTCTGATGCTGAATGCAAACTCGTCATGTTCAGTGACAAAGGGCATGGAAGAAGAATTAAGCGGCCCATCGAAACTGCTTAATGTGACGATTGATTTTGATCAGGTCGATGATGCACCGGCGGCCATTGAAACAACGGAAGATGTACATCTTGCCCATAAACTGGTCCCGGAATATGTGGAAAAATCAGATTATGATGCCTATGTGATTGCCTGTTTTTGTGATCCGGGCGTTCAGGAATTGCGGGCACGCGGTCATCAGAATGTTTTCGGCATTGGTGAAAGCGCCATGCATCTTGCGGCCAATAGCGGTGGAAAATTTGGTATGCTTTCTATATCGGATGTATCGATCGCGCGCCATGTTGAACAGGTGAAACGTGCGGGGTTAACGGATATCTTGGCTGCTGATTTGGCTTTAAATCTTGGGGTTCTCGAGCTGGAAGACAAAGTACTGGCCAGACCACGCATTGAACAGGTGGGAAAAGAGCTTGTGGATAAATATAATGCGGAATCAATCATTTTGGGTTGCGCGGGCATGGGCCTTCATAAAGAATGGCTTGGAAATTTATTGAATAAACCGATTATCGATCCTTGTTGGGCCGGCCTTTCCATGGCGGTGGCTTATCTCGGGTCAAAATAATTTCTAATTTTTAAGGAGAATATAAAAATGGATTTAGGAATTAAAGGACGTAAGGCTATTGTCTGTGCGTCATCAAAAGGACTTGGTAAGGCGTGTGCCATGACACTTGCGGGTGACGGTGTGCATGTATTTATCAATGGCCGTAACGCAGAAGTGCTCGAAGCAACAGCACAGGAAATCAGGGAAAAAACAGGTTCAGAAGTAACCGCAGTAGCGTGTGATGTCACAACACCGGAAGGCCGTGAAAAATTACTGGCCGCTTGTCCGGATCCGGATATCCTTGTGAATAACGCAGGTGGCCCACCAACAGGAAACTTCCGCGATTGGGACCGTGACACATGGATCAAAGCACTTGATTCAAACATGCTGACACAAATTGAACTAATTAAAGCCGTGGTTGACGGCATGATTGAACGCAAATTCGGCCGTATCGTAAACATCACTTCGGGTGCCGTTAAAGCGCCGATCAACGTTCTTGGTCTTTCTAATGGCGCGCGCGCGGGTCTAACCGGATTTGTAGCGGGTGTTGCCCGTACAACGGTTCAACATAACGTAACCATCAATAATCTTCTGCCTGGACCGTTTGAAACGGACCGTATCGAACAGGTTGTTGCTGGCGAAGCCAAAGCAAAAGGCATCAGCGAAGAAGAAGCACGCAAAAGCCGTATGGCCGCAAACCCATCAGGTCGTTTTGGCCAACCGGAAGAGTTTGGCCAAGCATGTGGTTGGATGTGTTCTGCGGGTGCAGGTTACATGACGGGTCAGAATATCCTGCTTGATGGCGGTAATTTCCCGGGCGTGATTTAAGTTAATCATTATAGATTTTGAAAAGGCTCCCTTCTGGGGGCCTTTTTTATTTTATTGACTGGGGCAGGTGTAATGGCAATAATCATGTAATCGGTTACAAAAAGGCTAAGCACTATGATTTACACCAAAAAGAGTATTTTTTTTCTTAGTCTTTTTTCCCTTATCGCCTGTTCTGAAGAGCCAGAAATACAGCCTCAACAGGATAAACCCAACATCATTTTGTTATATGTTGATGATTTGGGCTATGGCGATATTGGTGTAAATGGCGCTACGAAAGTAAAGACGCCACATATCGACAGGCTTGCTGCAGAAGGTATTAATTTTACTGACGCCCATAGCAGTGCAGCAACCTGTACGCCGTCACGTTATGCGCTACTAACGGGGGAACACGGTTTTCGCATTGATAGCGATATTTTAGAGGGTGATGCACCTGCTTTGATCGCATCCGATAGGCCGACATTACCAAAAATGCTTAAAAAAGCGGGTTATAAAACCGCGGTAATTGGAAAATGGCATCTTGGCCTTGGTGATGGAAATGTCAATTGGAACGAACCTGTTTTGCCCGGCCCGCTCGAGATTGGTTTTGATTATAGTTTTCTTTTACCAATAACAGGGGACCGAGTTCCAACGGTTTATTTGGAAGGGCATCATGTCGTGAATGCTGATCCGAATGATCCAATATCGGTGAGCTATACTGGTAAAATCGGTGACAGGCCACATGGCAGTGAACGTCCTGATCTGGTTCGGTATCAAGCCGATCCACAACATAATGAAACCATCATCAATGGGGTTGCCCGAATTGGATCAATGGCAGGAGGGGAAAAGGCGCTTTGGGATGATGAAAATATCCCGAATGTTCTGAATGACAAAGCCATTGATTTTATAAAATCGTCGAAAGATGACCCATTTTTCCTCTATTACGCTTATCACGATATTCATGTGCCGCGTATGCCGCACCCCGATTTCGTTGGTTCAACGGATATGGGGCCACGCGGGGATGCTATCGCACAGGTTGACTGGGTTGTTGGTGAAATCATGGCCGAACTTGAAAATCAAAATCTTTCGGAAAATACCATCGTGATTTTCACCAGTGATAATGGCCCGGTTTTAAATGACGGATACATGGATGATGCCGTGGAAAGGCTTGGAAGTCATTTGCCGGCTGGGAAATACCGCGGCGGAAAATATAGTGCTTATGAAGCAGGCACACGCATGCCCACCATATTAAAATGGCCGTCAAAGGTTGCGCCAGGTACAAGCAATGCTCTTGTATCCCAAATTGATTTATATGCGTCCCTTGCATCATATCTTGGAATTAAGCTTGAGACGGGTGAAGCCAAAGATAGCCTTAATCAATGGGATGCTTATCTTGGCAAAGATCAAACTGGCCGTGAATTAATGATCGAAGAATCTGTGGTCAATATTTCATTAAGGCAGGGAAGTTGGAAATATATCGTTCCCACCACACCAGACCGTATCAAACGCGCAGAATGGGTTGCAACTGATAAAGACATCGACGGCGGCTTTATGAAAGATCCGCAGCTTTATAATTTATCTGATGATCCATCCGAACAAAATAATCTGGCAAGTGAAATGCCGGATAAAGTTCAGCAAATGCAGGCAATCATCGATCATCTGCAAAATAACGGTTTCAGGGAATAATTATTCTTTATCCATTCTATCGGTCTGTCCGGTATCCATTGGAATTTTATCCGCAGGACAGCTTGCCGATGTATCAGGGCCGAGTGTCACTAGGTCCATATATGTGGCGGTGGCGTATGACATAAAGCCGGGCACACCGTTAGTAATACTGCTGTCGACCACATGCGGAAATTCAACAAATATGGAATAGGGGTGACCAGTTTTTAGAAATTCTGCTTCAACCACGACTTCGGTTGTGTCCCATTTGGTATATTCCCCCTGAAACGGCAACCCGGTATGGGTGATGCGTTCACCGTAACAATCGGCCATAACGACGAATATCATGTCATCAACAATGCCCTTGGGATCATTTTGACCATTGGAATAATCAGACCAGCGAATGGTGAGCTGCTTACCCGCGTCAATTTCACCTGATGGGATACGTTCACCGTCCTGATGAAATGTAATCGTAATGGGTGCGGGGATATCGGTATTTCCATTTGGTCCGGCGATATTCATGGTGGAATTTATGGTGCGACCCTGCATATCAAAATTAATGGTGTAATCGCCATTGGGATAGGCGGCGTCCAATTCCGCGACACTATCGAAATGGCCGCCTTCCATATAATAATCTTTTTTTCGCTTTTCAAACGGCATAACGTTATCGGGATCGGCATCACGGGTAATGGTTACGTTATTAAGCACCGCCCCTTCGTTAAAGAATATTTCCGAAAACATGTGATTATTCAGAAACGTCAGGCTGTCATCGGCATTCTGCGTATAATTGGCGGATTTCACCATCACAAAAAAACTGACATCGCGGTCTGGATCAATATCATTCAATGCGGTTTCGTTATTCGCTGGCGCACAAGAAAAAACCGTCGCAAGACACCCCAATAATCCTATTTTTTTAAGCATTTCTTTCCCCGATTTGTGTTTTTCATAACATCATTTATAGTCAAACTATAAAAGCAAGGAAATAAAATGCCAAATCATAATGAAACCTCAGGCAGAAGATCATTTTTAAAATATGCATTAAGTGGCGCATCAACGGTTGGCGCGCCGACATTCGCCCGTGATTATCACGGGGAACTCGGGGTAAAGCCGTTTATCAATGCCATTGGGCCCTATTCATCCCTTGGGGGCGAAGAAATGTGGCCGGAAGTAATCGATGCCATGGATTACGCCGTGCAAAATAAAGCGGATATGGAAGATTTACACGACGCGGTTGGAAAACGTATTGCAGAATTGCTGGGGTGCGAATATGCGGCCGTGACCGCCGGGGCGACATCGGCAATTATCCTAGGCACGGCCGGGTGCATGTCTGGTCTTGATAAAGAAATACTGGAAACATTGCCCCATCCGCCAGAAAGCACAAAGACCCAAGTGATCCTTCAATCATCACACAAATATTTATATGACCGTGCCTTACGCGTGCCGGGGGCGGAACTTATCTTTGTGGATACAGAAGATGACTTGATCGCCGCCATCAACGAAAAAACGGCGATGATGTTTTATGTGCGCAAAATGGACGGCCAAATACCCCTTGAACGTTGGATCCACATTGCCAAGGACCATAATATTCCAACCCTTTGTGATGCGGCGACCACCGTACCACCCATTCAATATCTGCTGGATACGGTCAAGCTTGGCTTTGATATGATTTGCTTATCGGGTGGTAAGGGGCTTCGCGGCCCCTATAGCGCAGGATTATTATTGGGCAAGAAAGATTTAATTGATGCCGCCAAGGCAAATGGTTCACCCAATCACCGCGCAGTGGGCCGTTCCATGAAGGTCGCACCCGAAGAATATTTAGGGATGATGGTCGCGGTCGAAAGATCATTAGAACAAAATGAGGCCGCCGACATGCGTGATTACATGCGCATCACCGGCTATATGGCCGCAGAAATTAATGCGCTGCCGGGCGTTACCGCAGAAGTATTGACCGCAGACGCACAAGGCATGGAACCATATGTCAATGTGAACTGGGATCAGGATATTTATAAAATTTCCAAGGATGAAATGAAGCTAAATTTGCGAAACGGGGACCCCTGTATTGAACTGCGCGCCATGTTCCTGTCATTTGGGGAGCTACACATCACAGGACATATGTTAAAACCCGGCGAGGAAAAAATAATTGTCAGGCGCGTGAAAGAAATACTCAAAACCAGTAAAGGAGATAAGTCATGACCAATAGACGTACCCTCCTTAAAGCAGCGGCCCTTTCCATTCCCGCTAGTCAAATGATTACGACACCAGTAAAGGCGCAAGCGGTGTATCAAACACCCAAAACTTTCAAACGCGATTATTTTAAAGAGCTTGGTGTCACCCCCTTTATCAATGCGGCGGGTGGTTATTCCGCCTATGGTGGCGCACGTATGCGGCCCGAGGTCGCGGAAGCGATCCGCTACGGCACATATAATAAGGCGAAAGTATCTGACCTGCATAACGCCGTCGGCAAAAGGATCGCCGAATTGGTCGGCTGCGAAGCGGCCATGGTGACATCCGGCGCAACCGCGTCAATGGTACTTGGCTCCGCCGCCTGCATGACCCGGGGCGATAAAGAAAAAATCGAAATGCTGCCGACAACAACAGGGATGGCGAACGAGGTCATTATTCAAAAAAATCACCGTTATACCTATGACCGGGCCCTGATTGCCGCCGGGGCCGTATTACGTGAAGTGGCAAATGAGGCCGAATTAATCGACGCCATTGAAAACGGAAATCCGGCGATGATGTTCTGGCTGCTCGCCAATCATAATCCGGCGGGTGATAACATCCCCATGGACCGTTATCTTGAAATTGCCGGGCAATATAACATCCCGACCTTTCTTGATGGTGCCACCATGACGCCACCGGCAAGCAATGTGGTGGATGCCTGTAAGCTTGGCTTTGATATGGTTGGCTTTTCCGGTGGTAAGGGCCTGCGTGGCCCCTATAGCGCGGGGTTACTACTTGGAAATGCGGACTATATCGCCCACGCCCGCGCCAATAATTCACCCAATTCCCGTGCCCTGGGCCGGGGAATGAAGGTCGCACCCGAAGAATATCTCGGCATGATGGTCGCGCTTGAGGTCGGATTAAAAGCAAGCCAAGAAGATGATTTTAAAGAAAAGCGCGAAATATTCGAAAGAATGATCACCGAAATTGGTGACATTCCATCCCTAAAATCTGAAATCATTGTCGAGGAAGGCATGGTCGCCGAAATGTACCTCGACCTCGAATGGGACCAGAATGTCATCAAATTAACACCCGAAGATTTCGTTAATTACCTCGCCACCGGCACCCCCTCCATCCGCATCCGCATGCTAAAATTCTCCGGCGGTCGCATAAACTTTTCTGCCACGGTTCTATCGGCGGGTCAGGAGATCACTGTGGGTAAACGGGTGAGAGAAGTGTTGATGGGGCAAATCTAGATGTCATTCAAAACTTGATTTAGAATCCACAGAATTTTATCATTCTGGTATATCATAGCATCGGGACATCAAAATTTTAGCATTACGGAATAACGTGCCAATCCAAAAAGCTTCTTTATTTGAAGGAGGTTGTAATTTTGCCATAATGTTGGCAAGTATTATATTTAGATAATATATATTACATAACCTAGGGGGATGCTTATGCGTTTTATCACTAAACTAATTTTATGTTTTTTTTGCACTACTTTAGTTGTCTTGCCGTATGATGTAGAGCATGCCGAAAATAGATATCTAGAGCTCGTCGAAAAAGTAAAAGCTGATGATAGGCTAGAAGATTATAGTGAACTCAGAAAAGTGTTTGTCCAAACAAAACGCTATAACCCCTATAATAGTATCGAAGAAGGTTTAAGAGGGGATATGGCCAAGGCGATGGAAAATGAAAATTGGGAGCAATGTATCAAACAGGCAAATAAGGCGCTTGATAATAATTATATTTATATCAGAGGGCATTTAAATGCATCTTTTTGCCATAAGAAATTAGATAACAATGAAATGGCCGATTTTCACGCTAATAAGTTTATGAATCTCATAAAAGCTATATCAGAAACAGGGGATGGTAAAACACCGGCAACGGCGTTTAAAACAATTAGCACAAATGAAGTGCACTCCTTTTTATTACTTTCCGGATACATTAGAAATAGCCAAATGTTAGTTCAAGATGAATTAGGTGCTTTCGACGTAATGACTGTTACGGATAGACGTACTGATGAAAAAAAGAGTTTATATTTTGATGTTAATTTGCAAATGAGTCATTTTATAAAAATATTTCCTGAATAAGTTAAATGCATTTTGGTACTGGATTCCGGCCTTCGTCGGAATGACGGGCGGATCAGGAGTCAAAATTCATTAGCATTAACAACCATTATTGTGTTTACTGTTCTGTGGGTGAATGAACGGGTATATAGACATGGAAAGAGGTTGGTTTTGAAATTGTTTAAATGGATTTTATTGATTGGATGTTTATCCGTACAACATGCATTTGCCCAGACAGATGAATATGGACGGGCGGATGCGTCGGTTCCGGAGCTTGCGCAGTTTGAATATTTGCGGGGGACGTGGCGTGTTGAAATGGAAATACGGGGTGACGACGGCGTCTTTAAAAAGTTAGAAAATATTGCCACCGTAAAGGCATACTATCATCCGGACGGTAAAAGTTTTCAGACGATTTTTTCGACCAAAAACGGTGGCTTTACTACCGATATCAGGACATACAACATTAAAGAAAAGAAATGGGATGTGCTGTTTATGAATGCCAAGGCGCAGCGCTGGCACCGGTTTGAGGCAAAGCTTACTCACGGCATCATGACGACCTTTGTTTATGGCGGGTATAGCGGCAAAGAAAATTTTGACGTTAAAATCATGGATATTAATGTCACTGACGCGGGATTTACCAAAGAAGTGTTTTATAAAACCAAAGGCACCGACGAATGGGTTAAGCAATATATCATGCGGTTTAGCCCTCATTCTTGAGCTTGTTGATTTTGACAACTCTATCATTTTCCTGCACTTGCGGTTCATCAACAATAAGCGGTGCTTTGCCCTTATATATCGGATTTGACGTCATGAAATAAGCAACGCCGATAAACCCTGCGCCGCCGATGATGTTGCCGATGCTGACCCAGATCAGGTTATAAAGCATGCCCATGACATCAACCCCTTCGGGATGAGCGCCCATCAGGGAAATGGCGAAAACGGTCATATTGGCGATGCCATGTTCGAACCCGGCGGCAACAAAAGCAAAGAGACACCAAAAAATTAAAATACATTTGGCCGTATCATTCACCGTTTTCGATGCCATCCAAATCGCGAGACATATAAGCCAGTTACAAATTATTGCCCGGGCGATCAGTTCTATCACGCCACTATTCATTTTGTTATAGGCGAGCGTATGAACGAGCGCCGCGCCATCATCCGCCCAGCCGCCACCCCCACCAAGCATAAAAAGTGTCGCGAGCATAAAAGCACCAAAAAGGTTACCGTACCAACAGATGATCCAGTCTTTAATGACCGTCAGCGCGCCAATTTTTTTATAGAAAAAACCAAACGTCATATACATGGTGTGACCGGAAAAAAGTTCCGCCCCCGCAAACACAATCAACGTCAGTGTGATGCCGAAAAAACACCCCATTACCAGCTTTTGTGATGTGGGCTCAATTTCATTGCCGAGTGTTAGGATTAATATAATCCCAATCCCCACATAAGCACCGGCCATCATGGTCGACATAAAAAAGCCGATCGGGTTGCTGCGGTAATAATTGATTTTTATGACGGCCGCTTCGGCGAACTCTTTGGTGGTGTCTTTATGCATAAAAAAATCCCAACATGCCATTGTGGTTAAATGACTTGGTGGGATTTCCTTATTTTAATACTCGCCAGACGAAAAGTCCAGCGGGCATTATTTTATGTCTTTACTTCTCAACAATCGGCAGTACCACATATGATGGATAATCCGCAGAATGGTGGATTGTGTTGTGGGCAATCACGCCTTCGCTTTCATCATAATTGTTGCCGCCGGTATTCAGGTTACGCACAAATTTCGGGAAATTTGATGATGTGACCTCGACACGGATGCGGTGACCTTTTTGAAATTCATTACTTGTGGTCATTGGTGTCATATCGATTTTATAGACGCCGCCTTCTTCCATCATCACCTGTTTGTCGTATCCTTCGCGGTAACGGGCGCGCATGATGGTATCATCGATGATGTATGATGTACCGTCCGGTGCCACGTCAACAAGTTTGACGGCAAAATCAGTGTCTTTGGCGTCTGATGAAACATGCAGCACCGCGTCAACGAAGCCGGAAACCTCAACTGGTTCTTCCAATGGTTCACTTGTGAACACAAGCACGTCGCTACGGGCTTCGATGATGCGCTGGTCGAATGCGCCAGCGGTAACAAGGCCACCATTACAACAATCACCACCACCGATGGTTTGAACCGGGTTCATTGGGTCGTAATAATAGCTGTCTGTGCCAGTGTCCGGTTTATCAAATGTAAGTGATCCATCACCATAAAGGCTGTTGGCATTACCGCCGGATGTTAGGTAAAGTTTGACGTCCTTCGCGGCGGCAGGTGGCCATTGATCGTCACCTTGCCATTTGTTTGAACCCATTGTGTAATATTGCACGTGTGGTGTTTCAGGATCGAATGCATCTTCGTCGCCCTTAAGCCATTTATCCCACCATGACCAGATCAGGCCACTATCATCAAATGTGGTGTCACCAAGATCACGATCACCACTTACGAAATCAGGGCCAAGGCCAGTGAAACGGCAATGCACGTTTGGTGCGGCGACCACATATTGGTTATCGCGTGTTTCTGCATCAACGGCGTTTTGCTGTGCAATGTTAAACAAAGTCATGTTTGGGCCGATGGAAACGTCATACCATGAATTAAACCAAAGGCCAGGAACGCCCCATGCTTCGTTATCATGGTAAAGGCCGCCTTCGAACCAACCTTCGGATACCGGTGTGCGTTTTACAAATTCTTCGAATGTGCCTTCCGGCTCACCCATACTTGTCAGCAGGTCCTGAATTGGCAGATGGCGGATCTGTGTTTCCCAGTCCACATCCGGTTTATCGGTGGATAGATCATTATATTTACTGATCTGTGTGCGGATTTCTGGACTTAAGCCCGCCGGAATCTCTGCACGTAGTGGGTTATCAACGCCATAAAGCCATACAAAAAACAGGATGCGTTGAACGCCGCCGGTGTACCAGTTACCGTGTTCCCAAAATTCACCAACGCGGCCAATGCCGGCGCCGGATGCTTGTGGAACCATCGCCGCATGTGCTGGATGGTTCATGGCTGCAAGCGCAAGCTGCCATTCAGCGGTGGATGAACATCCGATTGTACCGACACGGTTATTGGACCAGCTTTGACCGGAAATCCAATCAAGCGCATCATAACCGTCTGTACGTGGGTAACCCAGAATTTCAAATTCACCTTCGGAAAAATATCTGCCGCGTTCATTTTGCATAATGTATGCGTATCCGCGGCTGACGGCCTCTACGACACTGCGAAGTGACCTTAAACCAAGCTCATTCATGTTATAAGGCGTTCTGACAAAAATTGTCGGTACTGGCCCATCCGCATTTTTCGGACGGTAAATATCTGTGGATAGCCCCACGCCATCGCGCATTGGCATTAGAACCTTGGTTTCCACCACAGCGATTTCATTTAATATCTCACGTAGTGCCTCTTCGCTATATTTTGAATAATCCTGTGCGCTAGCGATGGTTACGGTCGTTACCGAAATCACAAGAGCCAGAAAAACACGAATGATGTTCATTATTTTCTCCCGGTTTTATTGATTGGAAAGACTATAACGGATCAATAGAAAATGGTAAACATTCGTTTGATATCCATTAATTTATTGATGTTTTAATGATTTATAGATAAGAATGCAGCATTAAAAAATGATGATGGGTGGGATCAAATCTAATGAATAAATTAAAATCTATTTTAGTATCTGCATCCATCGGTGCTTCTTTATTACTTACTTCTGCTTATGCTTCCCCTTGGGCAAGTCCCGGGGATAGTCAATTAAGATCAGACGTAGAATTACTCGCTCATCACGGATTGATTTCTGGTCCAGTCAATAGCTGGCCAATGTCTTGGAAACAAATTACAAGCGGTTTTTATAAAGCCGACAGCATGACGTTGCCGGCTTATGTGCAGCGGGCATTAGACCGGGTCAGGGATAAAATCCCTAATAAGGTGAATGCAAAAGCAAAAGCATCTTATGCAAATCAGGTTCAATTTTTTAGAGGCTTTGAAGACGAGCCGAGATCAAAAGCCGAGTTTGAAGGCGCGGTAGAACTTAATCTTGATAATACCAGTATCCATATAGAGGGGCGCGTTTTTGATACCGAAGATTTTAATCTTGATAATAGTTATATTTCACAAGAATTTGGTAATTGGTCTGCTTATGTTGGTGCGGTTGACCGCTGGTGGGGGCCGGGTCAGGAAACAACCACACTCTTAAGCACCAATGCCAAACCAATGCCATCAATTGGCATACGCAGAGTAACGTCGCAGCCGTTTCAAACAAAATGGATCAATTGGATGGGGCCGTGGGATGCGGAAGTGTTTATAAGTAAAATGGATGAAAACAGGCATATTCCTGAACCAATTTTTGTTGGCATGCGTCTTAATTTTGAACCAATTGATAATTTTGAAGTGGGTCTCGCAAGATCACTGATGCTTTGTGGTCAGGACAGGCCATGTGGCTTTAAGCAATGGGCCAATGGCTTAATAGCAGTAGGGGATCTGGATAATACTGGTGAAATAAGTGAGCAGCCCGGCAATCAATTAGCGCAAATAGCACTATCATATTCTTTTAATTTAACGGATAAAATAGATACTAAAATTTACGCAGAAGGCACAGCAGAAGATATTCATATATTTTTGCCGTTCAAATATTCCAGATTAGTGGGAATGAACTTCAATGGATCATGGGGTGTTGAGGGTGATAGATGGAATGTCACATTAGAGGCTTCTGATACCATGGGGTCTCAAAGATGGTTTTATGGACACCGTTTTAAAGGGACAATGTATAATCATCATTTATATAAGACAGGATATAGATATTATAATCAAGTAATAGGACATTCCCTTGATAGTAATAGCCAGTATTTTTCGGTTAAAAGTAGTATAGTTAGGCGGAACGGAATTGAATTTGGAATAAAATATCAAAACATATTGGTTAATAGCGAAGATAATCATCGTAATATACTAAGTACTAACCGCGAAAAAATTAATAGTTTTAATGTAATGTTAATTGCACCTACAAAACTTGGGAAGTTTTTAGTTCAAGGACGCTACATGGATAATGGAGTAAATACTCCTGTGAATAATGATGATAATTTCACAATTAATTTTGCATGGCAAATGGAATTGTAAATGACAAAAATGAAAGTAAATTCTCCATGGCCCTCTTTTAGCCAGATGGAACTAGATGCTGTTTCAACGGTCTTGCAGTCTGGAATGGTGAATTATTGGACTGGTGAAGAGTGTAAGCTATTTGAACTAGAGTTTGCGGAGCTTTTTGATGCTAAATATGCTATTTCGCTAACAAATGGTACGGCAGCGTTGGAACTTGCACTTGAGGCATTAGGTGTGGGAGATGGTGATGAGGTTATAACTACGCCGCGAACATTTATGGCGAGCGCAAGCTGTGTTGTGACTAGAGGCGCAAAACCTGTATTTGCAGATGTAGATTTCGATAGTGGGAACATATCCGCCGAAACCATTGAAGCCGTCATAACGTCAAACACCAAAGCAATTATTCCCGTGCATTTAGCAGGTATGCCCTGTGAAATGGATGACATTCTGTCATTAGCAGAAAAATATAATCTTTATGTTATTGAAGATTGTGCTCAAGCACATGGTGCAAAATATAAAGGACGCCCAGTTGGAAGCATTGGACATTTTGGCGCATTTTCATTCTGTCAGGATAAAATTATGACCACTGGTGGTGAAGGTGGAATGCTTATCACTAATGATGAAGAATTATGGAAAAAAGCGTGGGCTTATAAAGATCATGGCAAAAGTTATGATGCTGTTTACAATCGTGATCATCCGCCAGGGTTTAGGTGGCTCGCAGAAAGTTTTGGGACAAACTTCAGAATGACAGAAATGCAGGCAGCAATTGGCCGAATACAATTAAAGCTTTTACCTGAATGGATAAACAGAAGACAAGAATATGCAAATAAATTGGACCACGTGGTTTCCAAATATCCTGCGCTCATAAAACAGGATATTCCTGATTATATTGAGCATGCTAGATATAAATATTATACTTATGTAAATACGAAAGAGCTTATAGAAGGCTGGGATCGTGACCGCATTCAAGACGAATTTTGGAAAAATGGTATACCTTGTTATGTTGGTAGTTGTTCAGAAATATACAATGAAGAAGCGTTTGTAAAAAAAGGGTTGCGTCCTGTTGAACCACTGCCGATAGCGAGAGAACTGGGGTTGATTTCTTTAATGTTTCTTATTCATCCTACATTAACAATAAATGAGATAGACGCTACGTGTCAGATGATTGAAAAAATCATTGGGAAGGCATCTAAATAATTAATTGTATAACTAGTTGATCGATATCAAGTAATTATATTTTGATTTAGATATGTATGATTATGATATAGAAAAATAAAATAATGGTGACACGTATGAATGATTCCATAGCAACTGCTTTAACGAACGTTGGTTACATGCTGAATGCCGAGGATTTATATATCCTACCAGATGAGATAAAAAATCTGGAACCTGAAGAGCAGAGAACGTATTCCACAAGCGCTGAAACGATTAATTTATTTTGGAAACATAATAATAAAGAAGAATTAATAGAAAAATTGCATTCGATAGCTGAAAATGTGTGGGGGGATAAACTTGAAAAGCAAGAACCTTACATTGTATCCCGAGTAGTAAATCCTACTTCTATTAATGAATCTTTTCGTTCACATTTTGATTCTCATTTAGTAACAATAGTGGTGCCGATAGAAGTGCCAAAAGGCGAAAAATATAAACAAGGTGAATTATTAGTATTGCCAAGAAAGCGTTCTTTTCCGAAAAGTGGAATTATAAACATAATTCAAAAACTATTTTATGGTAGTATATTTTATAGATGGTATTTACGTTCAAATTTTAGGAAGCTGGAATCTACGGGTAATTTAAATGTGATGGATATTGGTTCATTTGAAAATCTTGTTTTTAACGGCTTAACAACGTTGCATTGTAATTTACCTTTTGAAAATAATAAGATAAGAAGAACACTGCTTATTCATTATGGTGATCCAGATACAAAAGGAATAGGCGCCTTGTTGAGAAAATTGAGAAATAGATAGCATGTTAAAAAGACTATTTGATATTGTCTTCTCATTGTTGGCTTTAATTATATTATTGCCTGTTTTTATCCCCATCATTTTGATACTTCGCTTCACCGGTGAAGGCGAAGTTTTCTATTGTCAGGAAAGAATGGGCAAAGGAAATAAACCTTTCAAGATAACGAAATTTGCGACTATGTTAAAAAATAGTCCGAATATGGGTACCGGTGGCATTACATTAAGAGATGACCCAAGGGTACTTCCTTTAGGTAAATTTCTTCGTAAGACAAAAATAAATGAGCTTCCTCAATTCTGGGATATTCTGATTGGAAATATGAGTTTTGTTGGTCCAAGACCGCAAATGGTAAGTATACATGAGCATTATCCCAAAGAATATGAAGAGGTACTGAATAAAGTGACACCCGGGGTTACAGGCGTTGGCTCAATTATTTTTAGAGATGAAGAAGGTATTTTAACAAAAGCGAAAGATGCTGATCATACTTTTAAAAATGAGGTGATCCCTGCGAAAGTTGATCTCGAGAAATGGTATGTCGAGAATCATTCTTTTTTGAAAGATATTTTATTGATAATGATTACGGCTTGGGTAATTATATCTCCAAGAAGCAATTTGCTATATAAGGTTTTCCCCAAAATACCTAATATTGATACCAGTAAGATGGGGCAATGATTTTTATTTTTTTAAAGGTTTTGCGGGTACGCCAACTACTGTGATATTATCGGGAACATCTTTTGTCACAACTGCACCTGCTCCAACAACCGCATTTTTTCCTATTGTAAGTTTCTTTTGATTTCCACCTTGAAGGATTGTGCTGCTAGTTCCTAAATAAGCTTTGGCAAGAACGTTTACATTTCCTGAGATATTAACGTTTGGCATAACAGAAACAAATTTTTCTAGGGTCACATCGTGCCCAACAGTGGTATTGAGATTCAAGATTATAAAATCGCCTATTTGTATGTTATTTGTAAGTCTACAACCAGCAGTGATGATTGCTCCTTTTGCTTGTTGAGCAATTTTCAACTGATTTGTACCAAATGTTGCTGAAGGATGAATTATAGGTGGATAATCTAAATTAGGGTATTTGTTTACTACAATTTGTCTTACATTTGGTTCACCAATCCCTAATGCAAATTTAAAATTTTCATTTTGTAAATATTCTACATTTTCTGAGTTATCTATATATACTTTATTAGGCCAGCTACATGTTTCATTTTCATCTTTTACAAGAAAAACGATTTCATCATAACCAATTATATGGCAGATATCTGCCACTTCTCTTCCAAAACCAGATGCTCCAAAAATAGCTATTTTCATTTAAACTTGTTCCAATCCCATGTTCTTCATTATCATCGCGTTCACTTTATGAACATCGTATTTATCTGTCGCTAGAATATATGATTTTTCAGACATTTCGAATAATTTGTTCGGTGAATTAATTAATTCTATCATTTTGTCCGCCAAATATAAATGATCCTTTACCGGTACTAAAAAACCATTCTCACCATCTTTTACAGTTTCTCGGCACCCTGGTGCGTCAGTAGTAATAATTGCTCGGCCAATTGACATAGCCTCTAAAACAGTTCTTGGCGTGCCTTCTCTATAAGAGGGTAATACGTAAACAGAACAATTTTGAATAGCAGGTCTTACGTCATCTAACATACCCAGAAAATCGATAATTCCTTCTTTCGTCCATAAGTCCAATGTTTCTTTGGTTATGGAAGATGGATTATTATCAATCCAACCTGCTAGATTAAACTTTATATCGGGAAATTGTTTTTTTACTATTCTGGCCGCGTTCACATATTCATTGATACCTTTGTCCTTTATCAGCCTTGCGATTAATAAAAAGGATGGTTTTGCAGGTAACGGCGTTTTTTTATAAAAATCAAGATTTACTCCAGACCCATTGATTAGCTTGATTTTACGGGTATCTTTTAAAATAGCTCTTTTCTTGAAAAACTTGATATCATCGGGGTTCTGAAAAAATACACTGTTATTGAAATATAAGGCTATTCTAAGCAGGTTACTCATAATAAAGCCTACAATTTTTGCTTTAACTGTACTGCTCGTAAAGCCATATCCTAGCCCCGTTATCATGGAATATATATTGTTAATCCCGGCTATACGGGCGGCTAATGAACCATAAATGACAGGTTTCATTGTATAACTTAAAATATAATCAGGGTTGATGTTTTTGAATGTTCGGGACATTTTCCAACAGTTCAAAACATCTTTAAATGGGTTAAGGCCTGTGTTTTCAAGGGCAACATGTCTATATTTGACACCTATTAATTCTAACTTTTTTATAATGTCATTACTAGCATGTGGTGCGCATGCAATTACTTCAAAGCCACATTTAACCATAGTTTCAAGCATTTGATAACGAAAATTCGTTAATGATAATGCTAGGCTTCCAAGAACAACGATTTTTTTCATTTAATTAGTTTTTCTAAAAATTGAGATAATTTAATTGCTTGTTCTTTTCTTGTTAATCCTACTCCTGAATCAGAGGGTGTTTTTTCTATATATCCCTTTAAAGATTTTTCATCGATTAACCGTATTAAAATTTTTACTAATTCTTCCACATTATTTGAAATGTAACCTAGGTTTCTTTCGTTGATCAATTGTGCAGGCGGACTATTATCTCCCCCAATACATATTATGGGTCTTCTGGCACCTATATACTCAAAAAACTTTCCTGTGAAAGTTCCTATTTCTTTAGGGTTATCCCACATTAATAATAAAAGTATGTCGCTTAATTTTTGTAAATTTAATATTTCTTGATAAGGGATTGGTGTGGAAAAATTTACACTATCTTCAAGTTGTAATTCATCAACTTGTTTAATCACACTATCAAGTTGAGTGCCATAGAAATGAATTTTTATTTTTGATTTATAATGTTCGGGTAAATTATAAACAGCCTTCAATAAAGGTTCGGGATCTCGTTTTCCTGGATAAATCATTCCAGCATATAGAATGTTTATACCTTCAGATATAAATGAGTTGGGAGGATATAATGATTGACTCTCAGATATCTGAAAATCAATCGGGTCATAACCATTTAGAATTAATTCAATAGGACAATTATATTTTTCTTGAAGCTGGCAAACTGAATGCTCAGTAATTGTTGTCAATCCGATGGCTTTTGAAAATAATGACTTTTCCCAAATCTTCTCATACCATTTTTTCCATCCCGGATTAGTATAGTACGGACTATCAGTCCATAAATCTCTCAGTTCTCCTACCCAAGGGATATTGGATTTTTCTGATATTTTCTTTGCGACTAGGAAAGACGTTATTGGCATAGCGCTAGCGTATATAATATCAGGCCTCCAATTTGAAACTAACTGCATTCCTGCTTTTACGGCATTATTTTTCCATCCAATTTGTGCGTCAGGCACATGAAGTATATTTTTATAGAGTTGCCCCAATGTTTTTATTACTCGACTTTTCAATGTAGGTTTGTTCGCAACAGCATGTAATCCTTTAGCCGCAACTTTTTTTCTACCTCCCAGTATAAACTCCACTGGTGCATTAATGTTCCACCAATCTGAATAAATTACATTTTCTTCTGGGACTTCAAGTTGTAATGAATCTGGTAAGGGTTGGTTATTACATGTTAAAATTTTAACATCATTGCCTAATTCCAATAAATATTTTGCCATTTTCCCGCAACGAACCGCTCCACTGGAATTATATGGAGGAAACCGATATGTCACAAAAAGTATTTTCATGAATATGATGTCCTATATTATCCAATGATTTTGTCAATAATGATTTCTGCAGCATTTGCTGAACCATACAATTTTTCTTGAAAATTTATTCGAGCTTTTAACAGATCATCTGTATGAGTTACGATCATTTTATAGTCAGAACCCGCTAACTTATTTGCCTTAATTTCTACTAGTTCTATCCACTCAGTCTGCTCTCTTAATGTCACGCAGGGTTTATGAAAAAAATATGCTTCTTTTTGCAATCCGCCACTATCTGTCAAAACAATACTGCATTTCTGTAACAGCCATATCATTTCAAAATAGCCTACAGGATCAAGAATTTTAAAATTTGTAGCTAATTTATTTTTTGAGAGGATTTTCCTGGTTCTTGGATGAAGAGGGCATATTACGGGTATATTTTTATTAATTTCATTTAGCGCTTCGACAATATTTTTTAAGTTGTCGAGATTATCAGTATTTTCCGCTCTATGAATAGTCGCTAGAGCAAAATTATCTTCTTTAATATTCATTGGCGCTGGTTTAATGCTTTTTGAAGAATAATACATGGCTGCGTCAAACATAACATCGCCAACATTATAAATGTGGCAATTTTTGTCGGAGAAGCCTTCATTCATCAAATTATTAACAGCTGTTTCTGTTGGGCAAAATAAAATATTGCTGATTTGATCGGTCAAAATTCTGTTAATTTCTTCGGGCATCTGCATGTTAAAACTTCTTAATCCTGACTCTACATGGATTACAGGTATGTGAATTTTCTTGGCTGCTAAGGCTCCAGCTAAAGTAGAATTTGTGTCTCCATAAACCAATACATAATCGGGTTTTTCTTCAAGGAGTATTTCTTCAATTTTCTCTAATTGACGACCAGTCATTGATCCATGACTACCGCCACCAATTCCAAGCGTAAATGAGGGCCTTGGTATATCCATTTCATTAAAGAAAATATCACTCATATTGGCATCATAATGTTGACCAGTATGTATGATTTTTTCTGATATTGAGTTTTCATGTCTGGTATTATATTTCTGAATTGCTCGACTAACTGTTGCCGCTTTAACGAATTGAGGCCGAGCGCCTACAATAGTTATAATATCCATATTACAGTGCCTTAAATTGGGGAAGATAAATTGACTCTTAAACTGTTTCTTTTCTTGCTGAATATAGATATGTATATATCTAATGTAAACTTAATATCGCGGACGATTAATTGCGTCATTTTAATATAAGTATGATTTATTATGCTCAACCATAAATATCTATAGAGAACTATAATAATGAACTCTAAAATTTTAGAAAAAAAGAGTAATGTGCCACTTATATTATTAGGGATCTATATCATATTAAAACCCTTTTATTTTTTCCCAAGTGGTAATCCACAAATAGCAGATCTCGTACTGGTGATATTGGCCTTAAATGTATTAATTCATCCTGTCGGATTAAGGATAGTTAATATTGATATTTCTATATTATTATTGTTGTTGTTAGTAATTATTTCTTTAGTGAGCGGAGTATGGGCGATTTTACTATCGGATCTAAGCATAACAATGCCGATATTATTTTTCCTTCTAAATTTAATGTTATTTATGATTGTTTTACATATAATTGAAAATAATGAGAATGCCTTACAATTCATATTCTGGTCAGTAACAATAGCGGTTCTTTTACAGATACTTTTATTACCGATCTCATTTGCCGAATTTAAACGACAAGAATTATTTTTTAATAACCCTAATCAGTTAGGCTATTGGTCGGTTTTATCCGCTGCGATGTTTTTATATTTATCTCAGAAAATGCAGGTCTCTTTTATTCTGAAGGTATTTTTTGCAGCTTTTGTCTTAATTGCTGCTGGATTATCATTGTCCAAAGCGGCTATGATATCGATCGTCTTGTTATATCTTATTTATAATTCTCGCAATCCAATTGTGATTGTTTTGTTTATCGCCAGTTTAATCGGATTAGTTATTTTTGCATCAGAAGTTGAGCAAGTATCAAATGTGATTGATAGAATAGCCTCAATAGGTAGCAGTAACGATGATAATATTGAAGGTAGAGGATTTGAAAGATTGTGGACATATCCGGATTATATATGGTTTGGAAATGCTGAAGGCGGATACTATAGATTCGAGAATTTAATAGGCATTATGAAAGATAGTGAAATCCATTCAACACTTGGAATGTTATTTTTTAGTTATGGGCCATTGGGAATTTCAATATTTATGCTAATTTTCTTACGCAACATACAAAAACGCGGATTTGAAACAGCTATTCCTTTTATTCCGGTATTTGCTTACAGTATGACTCATCAAGGATTCCGATTTTCATTATTTTGGTTGTTATTAGCACTTGTGACGGCTACAAACTTATTATCCAAGCAAAAAAATATGCAGGAGGGTTGGGATGAATGAAGGAATTATAACCTTAAATATTTTTAATATTTTAGAGGCTGTAAAAAAGAATATTATAGTATTTTTAGGTATAGTGTTTAGTTTCATACTTTTAGCATATTTGGTTTCAATTACTCTTCCGTCAAAATATGAAGCAAATATTACTTTAATGCCAGTTTCCCAACTAGGGGAAGAGGGAAAAGCTTCTGGTCTTGGTGCAGTGAGTTCATTATTGGGCAATTCAAGTATTTCTACAGAAATACCAGCTTGGATGGAAGCCACTACGATTATGAATACACGTGAATTTGCTAAAAAGTTTATTCTTTCACAGAAAATTATGAATGATATTTCTGCTCAGAGAGGAGAAGAGATTGAATGGGATAATTTGACTGAGGAACAAAAATATACAGAGCTTAATAAGCTAGCTCGATATTGGATAGCTAATAATATATTAGTAGAGATTGATGAAAATAGTAGCACTATATCATTCTCAGTTTTTGCTAATGAACCATCAAAAGCGGTCATTTGGGCTACAAATTATGTCAATAGTATTAATGAATATATGAAAGAATATTTATCTCAAGAAGCAGAACGTAAAATTCAGTTTTATAGAGAACGATACGCTGAAGAAAGCATCAGTGATATTAAGGTATCTATAGTTAATTTAATGACGAATGCGATTCAACAAAAAGCTTTACTCAGTGCGCAAAAAGAATCTGTTTTTAGAGTTATTGACCCAGCAGGAATTGCTACAACTCGTTTCCCAATAATGCCACTTAATTTAGCTATTGGGGCATTTATGGGGCTACTTTTTGGGTTTATATCGATAATTGTTATGGTGTCATATGCACAATATAAAAAGCTTCATTTCTAATCACAGATTGTTATTTATTAAATTAATGTATAATTCTTTATCTTTTCTGTTTTTAAAGAAGTTATTGTGCCATAGTAGAACATATTGTCCATTATACTGTTTACATTTGTTTTTGAAGTAGAAAAAACGATCAAAGGCATGATTGCTATAACCTAATCCTTCATATCTGTCCTCTATGATGGTACAATCCATTGTTATCAAAGGCCTTTGTTTTAGGTTAAGTTTCTGTCTGTTTTTGAGATCAAACATTGAAAATTCTTTGGAAGTGCCGCACCGAAACCCTGCTAGATCTGCAAAAGATAAACTAGAATCATACTGAAGTTCACATTGTTCCCATAATTGGGGTGTTGTGAAATTATTCCACCTTAAATAATGCATTCTTCCGCCAATAATGGGTTGGTTAATATTCAATTTTGCCAAAGTTTCTTTCAGCTTATTAAATGATATTTTAAAGTTGTGTTCGTTGTTAAAACAATTATATCCAGGATGAATTCCTATCTCGTGGCCTCGATGATGAATATCATTTAATAAGCGGCACATTTTAGATGAACTGAAATCTACTGGATTATCTTTTTTATCTGTAGAATATGGGATAAAGTAAAACGCAACTTTGTTTCCAATAGCTTCATTTTGGTCCATAATCCAGTATAAATTGTCATATATTTCATCATCTGTTTCTAGAGATAATTTATAGAAAAAATAATTTTTCCATGTTTCGAAAAAGGATTTGAAGTTTTTACGTTTAATAAGGTCTCCAACAGATTTTCGTGCTGTTTTTTTAATTGAATGTAATGCTGAATCATAAGGAAAATCTACGTCACAGGTAATAAAAAGCGTAGGCTTAGGTTTTGATCTTTTTAATGTCGGATCTAATTGAGAAATCATATTCCATAGCATCTCGACATATTCATCAACTATCGGACGATCTAAAAAATTATATTTATAGGCAATTGATGTACTGCCGGCAAAACGGTTATGATGATCACGTTCATTTATAATTGCTTCTTCCATACGACTGAGCATAAAAAAACATGAACCAAATATATCTAATCCACAATTTATAGCGTTCTCTGATCTTTCGATAATTTCATGGCCGAAAAGTATTGGTATATCATGTTCTATTGTATACGGGTTTTCAGTAAATTTAACATCCGGCAATAAATTTTCGTTCAGATAATCTTCTTTTGCTAATTTCCAAAAAGTAGAGTCTAGAAATAATATCTTTGTATTAATAGTCAATTCGATTGTTTTTACTTCGTTCGTAAATTCAATTTTGTACTCGAGGCCTAGAAATTCTTTTATAACTACGTCAAATATATATTTTTTTTCAGTTTCAAGTGATTTAGAGCAACGAATTTTTATCATTTTATTTCAGAAGTGTTTTTACAAATTGATAGCACTTAATAAGTCTCGAATTAGTTTTTGAAATAGCAAAGTACGGAGTTTGAATACCCCCGCAACCGCGTCTAACAAGTTCTACATTTTTAAGCATACTTCCTTCAAAATCGAAACTATCCAACTTAAGTATCTCTTTAGTATATTTTATAGCTTCCGCAATCAGCAAGATCCCAGCACCGCTTTTTCTAAAATCGGGATCTTCTCCCACTAAATGAACGTATGCCGTATAATTGTCCCATGTTAAATAAAGCGCAGAATGTATATTACCTTCCGGATCTTCCGCATAAAATATTTTTCGAGCATTGTGGGCAGTTAATATTGCATCATGTTTTTTCAAGAATTCAAAAGAATAAGGGGTGCTTATAGACTGGCGCGTAAATGTTTTAGTATTAATTTGATAAAATTGGCCTATGTCCAAGTTTTCTTTAACGCATACAAGTTTTCGGGCTTTGTTTATTTTATTTCGATAACTGGAACTGAAATTATCAAGATAATTCTGATTCTGTAAATTATTTATGATGTAGGTATAACGAGTTGTTTGCTGATATCCGCGCCAATATAAACTTAACCAATTTGATAATTTGTGGTGCCAATTTATTTTGATATTATCATGTGGAGGTAATTGATCGAATAAATCTTCGATTAAACTGTTCTCTCGGCCTAATTTTTTCGCATATTTTGCTTCACTATCAGAAATCCAAGGTCCTAGTGACTGTGTTATAGGAGGCATCGATATCATTCGAAAACCTTTTTTTGGGATAATATAATATGGCATTGTCGCTAAAATTTGATCTGATTTTTCTACGAGGCAAACGTCCCAATTTTTCTCTCCGCATACACTGTCAAGCCACCATGGCTGGCTAAATAATGGGATTGAACGCTCTTGTTCACAAAGGAGTCTATATTTCTCTTTAAAATTCATAACTTACAATATTTTCAAGTAACTATATTTAATGATTCAATATTTACAAATTATCATTTAGTATAAAGTATATTAAAGCACTAAATATTTAATAATTCCACATATTTAAGGATACTTTTATGTCAAAAACAATGGTTATTGGACTAACGCCAGAATATATTTATAGTGATCAGTCAAATAATTATGCTGAAAATGAGAAACTATATTCTACAAATCACGGTGCAGCATTTATAACACAATCAATAATGAAAATTTTTGATGGTGATTATATTGACATAAATGCAGAACACGATTTTGACGAACTCAGAAATACTTATTCTCAATGTGTCATTGCCACTGCTAGTCAATTAGGGCCTAGTAGAGATCTTTCTTTACTTGTATCTTTTCTGGAAAAGCTAGACATTAAACCTTTCTTTGTTTCGGGTGGAGTGGATGCTGGCGGAAAGTATTGTATTAACTATAAATTACATCCAAGTATTATTAGATTGTTGGAAATGTGTAGTGTGGATGATACTTATATTGGGGTAAGAGGAGATTTATCTGCTTTTTATTTGCATAAACATGGCTTTAACTCTTGTGCTCCAATTGGGTGCCCTACCATATATTCGCAAGGAATGCTGGATTATGATTATTCTTTGGAAGCAAGTGACAATGAAACAGGTGTCCCTTTTCATTGGGCTTTAGCAGCGGCACTGATGCAAAATAATGAAAAATATAATTATATTGGGCAGGATGTTTTTGACGAAGAATTATTTAAAGGAAATGCTCCTGATACAATTGTATCAAAAATTGCAAATGTATTTGGTGTATCTATACAAGATGCTTCTCAAAATTTAATTAATTCAGTTGGAAGTAATTCCACATTCCCTATTAATTATTCCGATTGGTACTCTTTAATTGGTAATCAGAAAAGAGTTTTATCTGGCAGACTTCATGCAAATATATGCGCATTAATTCAAGGTGTTGCTTCAGTTTTGGTCCCTTGGGATATGAGAACTTATGAGTTGGTTGATTATTTATGTCTTCCACATATTTCTTGGGACGAGTTAAAGGAAAAAAATATTAATGATGTTTATAAAGATGCAGATTTTCAAAAATTTAACCATCGGATTAAACAATGCTATTTAAATTGGGTTTCATTTAATGAACACAATGGATTAAAAATTCATACAGAAATTGATTCCGGTAACCTTAATCCACAAAATATTACCGAATGGAAAACAGCTAATAGATTACTTAAAAATATAACCCAATATAAAGTAGAAGAAAAATACACTCAATTTAGGACGACAGGAGATTCTGCGTTTAAGAATAGAATATTAGATTTTCTAAAAAACCGAGAAAGAATCTAATAGTGAACTAATAGATGATGAACTGGTACCATTCTATGAAATCAAAATATTTAAATCCTGTAAAATATATAAATAAGATTTTATATTACTGTAATAAATATATATTCTGCTTAGTTGAAAAGCTTACATTCTCGGGAAATAAAAAATTAAAGTTCCCACCAATATTTATAGTTGGAGCTCCTCGATCAGGCAGTACTTTGACGATACAGTTAATCGTACAAGCATTAGAACTGAGCTACATGACGAATAGGCATGCTAAATATTTTGGTATGCCTTTTGTAGTAGAAAAATTTTTTAATCCAACTAATAATATCGACAATATATCTTTTACATCAAATCATGGGCGTACTAAAGGTTCTCATTCCCCATCTGAGGCAGGAAATTGGTGGTATAGATTCTTCAGAAAAAGTCCATCATACATCTCATTGGCTGATGCTAATGAGAATGATATGAAAAAATTTCGTAGATCCGTATCTTTAATGATAAATGCAGCGCAAAAACCTCTAATTTTTAAGAATATGTATGAAACTGTTCGGATACAACCAATTAAAAAATATTTACCTGAAAGTTTGTTTGTTTTTTTAGAACGATCTGAGATTGATAATGGTCACTCTCTCTTGGAAACCAGATATAAAGTATACAACGATTATAATACATGGTGGTCAGTTGAAGTGCCAGACCGTAATGATTTGAAATCATGTCATCCTGGAAAACAAGTTATTGAACAAATACGGGGTTTGAATAGCATAGTACATGAAGATCTAGTCAAAATGGGCGTAAATCAAGAAGAAGTATTTAATATACTTTACGAAGATCTCTGTGAAAATCCTGAAAAAGTTATTGCTAATTTACAGAAATTTTTAGAGAAAAATGGAACAAAGGTTGCAAGGAGAGAATATAATATACCTAATAATTTCCCCAGACGAACAAATATTCGAATAGATGAAGATATTTATAAAGTAATGGTTGGTTACTCGAAAAATGATTGATACTGTTGAGAATTATTGGGAGCAATCACAATTAGACGATTTTGTTAAGTGCGCATCTAAAGATGCTAGAGAAAATTTTATATCGTGTTTTTCAGATTATCATAATATAGAAAACACAAAAATTGAATTGCATTCCAGTGGATCCAATGCACTAGAAACTCTTTTAAAGAAAAGAAATGATGATCGAAAAACAGTGCTAGTATCAGCTTTTACATGTAACAAAGTAAAAAATGCTATAATTAAAAGTGGGTATAAAATTAGCACTTATGATTTTTCCGGAATTCCCGGCAAAATTGATTGGTCAGAAGTTTCCGAATTAATCCATGATGATATTAGCATACTGATTGTAACTCATTTATTTGGAATTCCTGTAGATTTTTCAGATATTAAAGCCGACTGTGAAAAATATAACGTAAGTATAATCGAAGATTGTGCTCATACTTTAGGAGGCAAAATAGGCAATGAAATAGTTGGCACTATTGGTGATGCCGCAATATTTAGTTTTAATTATGATAAACCAATTTCATTATGTTGGGGTGGTATATCGATTGTAAATAACTCGGATCAATTTACAAGAAATGTAGTTTCTAATTATAACCTGCCAACAATAGAGGAAGAGTTGGAACAACTTCGTTTCCATAAAAAATGGTTGATAAAGCGAAATCAAGGCCAAAAATATAGTGGAACATTAATTTATCGTATATATAAAAAGCTTTTTCATAGTTATTGGAAGTATAAGCTGATGCCATTAGAAACAATCGGTCTCATACAATCAGAACTTGGTCAATGGTCTCTTTCAAATTTTGATAAAATAAAGAAAATTCGAAATTCGAATGCTGAATTCATCCTAAGTCATTATAAGGGGGAATCTTGGTATATGTCTCCAGATATCGAACCCTCATTTTTGAAACTTAAATTAGGTATTAAGTCTAACAGAAAATTAGACAATATAATTAATCAATTCAATAAAAACGAAATTAGAGCAGGCGTATATAATTGGCCATATATCATTGAAGATAAGGATTCTTCTAAGCATTTGATTGCAAGTACGGCCAGTAAAAATTGGATAGACGTTCCAATTCATCAAAATTTATCAGAAAAAGACATAGAGAAAATATGCAAAATACTTTCTGATATTTAAATCAAACTTGTTCTTCTTCTTCTGTAGGGTTGTATGGATTTATTTCTTGTATTAATTTCGCGGGTACACCTCCTATGATTTGATTTCCTTTCGGGAAAGACTTATTCACTACGGCTCCTGCTGCAACTATTGTATGATCGCCTAACTCTACGCCTGGAAGTATTGTGGCATTGGTTGCTATCCAACAATTATCTCCTACAATAATTGGGGTATTCTTAATATAGTTATTAAAGTTCTCAATATCATGATTCATTGAAATTAAAGAGACACGTGGTCCAATCCA
The DNA here is from genome assembly GCF_028869115.1 of Pseudemcibacter aquimaris. NCBI lineage: Bacteria > Pseudomonadati > Pseudomonadota > Alphaproteobacteria > Emcibacterales > Emcibacteraceae > Pseudemcibacter > Pseudemcibacter aquimaris. Next base: position 3,182,091 of record NZ_CP079800.1, on the reverse strand, counting down.
AGTATTTTTCCCAATCAGCACCCCATTCCTTGCATCTATGTAGCAATTCAGTGATAATCCAGGGAATCTTGTTCCACGTTTAATCTTTGAAGGCTGTCTAATTTGTGAGGTCCAATGAACTGGCCATGGTACATGAGCATTTACACGAAATATTTTTTGAATAACCGCACATTTTAATGTCGTTAAAATTGGAATGTTTTCAGGTGCAGTTTTCAATTCAGGAAACATAAGCAAGCACAATTGTCGTAGTATAATTTTTATGATTTTTTTCATAATTCTTTCTACTTATATTCCAGTATTCGAAGTCTACATTAACAAAGTAAATTTACATCTCAAATTATTATACAAATTTATTATAGTGATTTTTGGCAACATTTATTACCATAAATATTTGGGTTATATATATAAGGCTCATAATTAGTGAATAACAAGACATTACCAGTTTAAGGTCTGAAGTTATTAGCGAGCATAAATAAATACTTAAGGTACTCATTATGGCAAATATACATTGATAGTATAGGCCCCATTCATTTTTGCCATAAATTGCAAATCTACTTACGCTTCGTGCTATAAATGAAAAAATTGCAAAGGGTAATAAAATATATGCTAAAGCTACAGCTTCATTCCAATTTTCTCCCATAATTATAGCTATGCCATTGTTATATAAGAATATAACTATGAATGTAAAAGTGATTAAAGACAAAATAGCAGAGAGTCGAATATAGTATAGTACACTTTTTAAATACAGTTTATTTTGAGCGATACGTTTAGTAACATCTTGCGATAAAACTTTGTTTATATTTGTTGAAATCAAAATGACCGGAGCTAAAATTAGTTTTCTGATAAGTAAGAAGTAACCTGCGTACTGCTCTCCAAAAAGAGATCGAATTAATAAGATGGGAATTTGATTTCCGAACGAATTTAAAGCACCAGCAGGTAAACTATATTTTGGGAATTTCTTATTTCTTGTTAGGAAATAGGAAATTCTATTTAAGCTAATAGCATGAATGCCGCTTACAAGTGATCGAAATGTAAAAAGAAGATAAAAGAAAGATGCTATTAAGTTTCCTAGAAGATATCCATACCAAAGACCTATTGTCATATCACTTAGTAGAATTTGTAATACAGCAATGGATGTTGTTTTTAAGATAGCAATATAAGCAATTATTTTGAAAGATTTTGTCCTAACAAGCCAGTTCATACTTATTTGTTCAAATGCCAATAAGGCAGTAATGGTTATATAAGTGATTACTGGAAAATCTAGGTTTATTAAATGTAAATAACTGACAAAAGTCAGTAGAAGAAAAGCGGCTAGAGATAGGAAAAGTACAACTAACACAGATAAAGCGGAGGCAAGGCTTGCCACCCTTTCGGTTTTTGGAAATATGACCGTTAGTTCATATTTTAGACCAATCATAACTGACATTATTGTACATATTGCTAACGCGGACCCGAAAACACCAAAACTTTCGGGAGTATAAATACGCGCAAGTATAAAAGTGGAAATTATGCTGATTAATTGACTTAATGCTGTCCCGGAGACAAGAGTACTAATGTATTTAATCTTATCCGATAGTATTATCACTGTTATTTATCCAAATACCCATGCATGGGTAAGCTGAATACAGATTTACTTAAGTCTTCTGCACATGGGAAGTTGTCAGAATTATTTCTTAAATCTTTAAAAACAGTTTGCTGATGCATGCATGTTTCATAATAAATAACCGTGGGGATACCTTTTTCCTTATATTTGTTCCTATAACTATCCCGATTATCGGATTTTATTGTATATTGTGCCCAACTGCTGGCGTAGCCTTTTGGTACATAAGGTGTAACAATATCATTATACATAGATAATTCTTTATTATATTTTTCAGCGGCATTTTGACGCGCGATTAATTCATCTGGGAAAAACGATAATTTTTCTAGAAGTATTGCCGCTTGTATCGTATCCAGACGGCTATTCATTCCTATTCTGATATTGTCATATTTATTGGTGCCTTTACCGTGCACTCTTAAAGATTTAATGAGCTGTGCATAGTTATCATTATTTGTAAAAATCGCGCCACCATCACCATAACACCCTAGTGGTTTTGCGGGAAAGAAACTTGTGGTGGCGATGTTACCGAACGATCCTGCTTTTTGACCATTAATAGAGCCACCAAACCCTTGCGCTGCATCTTCGATAAGTAATAAATTATATTGATCAGCGATTTTTTGGATTTGCAGGTAACTGGCGGGCAAGCCAAATAAATCAACTGCCATGATGGCTTTGAGGTTATATTTCCCATTTTCTTGTGCGGCAACAATTCGTTTTTCCAGATCTTGTGGGCATATGTTATACGTGACCTCATCACTATCAACAAAAATTGGCGTCGCACCAACAAAGGCAATTGCCTCGGCGCTCGCAAAGAAAGTGAATGTTGGGCAAAAAACAGCATCTCCTGGCCCGATTTTCATGGCCATGAGAGCGAGTTGAAGGGCGTCTGTGCCATTGGCACAACTAATAGCGTGCTTGACGCCAACATAATCGGCGAGTTTTTCTTCAAATTCAAAAACTTCCGGTCCCAAAATATACTTACCATGGTCCAGAACTGTTTGTATGCGAGCATCAATTTTGCTTTTTAAATGCTTATATTGCGCCTGTAAGTCGATAAATTGCATCAGTCCCCCTTGCTTAATGATGCGCCGTTAAGAATATATACTTCATTTGAATGGGGACAAGTTGTTTTTCCTTTTCCTTTGAGGGGTAGATCGAGTTGTTCTCCATACTCACTCATCCAGCCAATTTGTTTTGCGGGCACACCCACCATAAGGGCATACGGTTTTACATCTTTGTTGATGACAGCGCCTGCGCCAATAAACGCATATTCACCTATGGTTACCCCACACACAATGGTTGCGTTGGCGCCTAATGTCGTTCCTTTTTTAATAAGAGTATCTTTATATTCGTCTTTGCGTTCAATGCCTGATCTAGGGTTATAAACATTGGTAAAAACCATGCTTGGGCCGCAAAAAACCTCGTTTTCTAGAGTTACATTGTCATAGACGGAAACATTATTTTGTATTTTACAATTATCACCAATTGTAACTTTGTTGCCCACAAATACATTCTGACCTAGTGAGACGCTTGAGCCAATTTTTGCGCCGCTACATACATGAACAAAGTGCCAGATACGAGAATTGTTCCCGATTTGTGCACCTTCATCAATAATTGCGCTATCGTGGGCAAAATAATCTGCCATTATCCAACTTTCTTTACGAATGGATGTTCTAATTCAGTGTTTTGGATTGCGTTTTGTTTTCTAATATTGCTAACAATTTCAATACTTTTTCTTGCTTCTTCAAGCCCGAAGCCGCCACCATCAAGAATATCTTGATAACTTAATGTATGTAGGTCTGTGAAACCACCGGAAAACTCAATCTCTTCACCATCAACTGTAATCGAACGATATGTGCGCATACCAGTTTTTTTAATATCATCAGGAATATAATCGTAGTTAACCGATAAGAACCATCTTACTCTGGCGTGTTTAAATTCTAGATATCCCGCATTTGCATCGGCTTGTTTTAGGTGGGATTGGTTGTTCTTTACGTTGCCAAATATCCAACCGAGCATATCATAAAAATGTACGCCAATATTTGTAGCAATGCCCCCTGATTTATCTTCGGCACCTTTCCAAGAAGTGAAATACCAATGCCCTCGGCTCGTAAGATATGTCAAATCAACGTCAAAAACTTTTGTGGGATCTTTTGCCACTTGTTCTTCAACTTTCTGTTTTAAAGCAATAATGCTTGGATGTAGTCGCAGTTGAAGAATATTATAAATGTTCTTTCCTGTTTCATCTTGCACGACTTTTAAAGCATCGATGTTATGAGGATTAAGCACAAGAGGTTTTTCACAAATTGCATGAGCATCATGTTTTAATGCAAAGCGAATGTGACTATCATGTAGGTAGTTTGGAGATGCAATGCTCACATAATCAATTTTTGTGCCTTTTCTTTTTAATAGATCAATATGGCGATCAAACCTTTCATATTCGACAAAGAAATCAGCTTCCGGAAAATGGCTGTCAATAATGCCTACAGAATCATTTTTATCAAGTGCAGCCACAAGATTATTACCAGTTTCTTTTATGGCCTTCATATGTCGGGGTGCGATATACCCCGCTGCGCCGATAAGGGCAAAATTTCTCATATTTTTCTTCTTATTTTTATGTAATTAATTTCCCAACAATATATTCCGCTGCTTCATCCGCCGTATAATCAACAGTATTTACATGAATTTCGGCGGTTTCCGGAATTTCGTATGGGCTATCTATACCCGTGAAATTCTTAAGGTTTCCTGAACGAGCTTTTTTATAAAGGCCTTTTATGTCTCTTTGTTCACATACTTCAAGTGGTGTGTCGACAAAAATTTCGATGAATTCCCCCTCTTGTACCATTTCGCGTACCATGCGACGTTCAGCTTTAAAGGGTGAAATAAATGCTGTCAATACAATAAGTCCGGCATCAACCATCAATTTTGAAACTTCGCCTATGCGTCTGATGTTTTCTACACGGTCCGCATCGGTAAAGCCGAGATCCTGATTGAGGCCATGACGGACGTTATCGCCATCAAGTAAATATGTGTGTTTGCCCAAGGCATGGAGTTTTTTCTCAACCAAGTTGGCGATGGTTGATTTTCCTGACCCAGAAAGACCGGTAAACCATAATATTTTGGCTTGTTGGCGTTTTTGTTTTGCTCGTGTTTCCTTATCAACGTCAACCGCTTGCCAATGAACGTTACTGGCGCGGCGAAGGCCGAAATTAATCATGCCGCAGGCCACCGTCGCGTTGGTGAATTTATCAATTATGATAAAACTGCCCATCGATTTATTTTGTGCGTAAGGATCAAATGCTATTGGTTCCGCGAGATTGATATTCACGAGACCGACTTCGTTAAGTTCAAGCACTTTACCGCTTTCATGATCAAGTGTATTAACATTGACCTTATGTTTAAGGTCGGAAATCATGCCTTCGGTGGTTTTATTATTGGTTTTAATCAAATATGGGCGGCCCGGGAGCAACTGTTCTTCATGCATCCAGATAATATGAGCCTGGAATTGATCGGTTGTTTCCGGTCGTTCATTTACTTTGGCAATTACATCACCGCGTGAAATATCAATTTCATCTTCAAGACAAAGAGTAATGGCCTCATCACATTGGGCTGTGTCTTGATCGCCGTTCGCTCCTATAATTCGGCTGATTTTACTTGTTTTGGCATTGGGCAGGGCGATGATCTCATCACCAATATTTATGGTGCCACCAGCGACAGTGCCGCTAAACCCTCTAAAATCAAGGTTAGGCCTGTTTACCCATTGTACAGGAAATCTAAACGGTTTTTCATTATCCTGTTTGTGTATTTCCACAGTTTCCAGAAATTCAAGTAAAGTTGTTCCTTTATACCACGGGGTATTTTGGGAAAGTTCCAAAATATTATCACCCATCAATGCAGAAAGCGGGATTGAAGTGATGCTTTCAAATCCAAGTTCTTCGGCAAAAATGCGGTAGTCTTGCTCAATTTGATCAAAGGTATTTTGATCATAGCCTACCAAATCCATTTTATTGATGGCAAGGACTACATTTTTAATACCAAGCAGGCTTACGATAAAACTGTGCCTTCTTGTTTGTGTTAGAATGCCTTTTCGGGCATCAATCATCAAAATTGCAAGATCGGCCGTCGAAGCCCCCGTTGCCATATTACGGGTATATTGTTCATGACCGGGTGTATCAGCAACAATAAATTTTCGGGTCTCCGTCGAAAAGAAACGGTAGGCGACATCGATAGTAATGCCTTGCTCACGTTCGGCCGCAAGGCCATCTACCAATAGCGCAAAGTCAATTTCTTGCCCTTGGGTGCCTTGTTTTTTACTGTCATTTTCAAGGGCTGATAACTGATCTTCAAAGATCATTTTGCTGTCATATAACAGGCGGCCAATAAGTGTTGATTTTCCGTCATCGACAGAACCACATGTGATGAAACGTAAAAAACCTTTTTCTTCGTGAGATTTAAGGTAAGCAGAGATATCTTTTTCAATAAGATCGGATTGATGTGACATTAGAAATACCCCTCCTGCTTCTTTTGCTCCATAGAGGCACCAGTATCATTATCAATCACACGACCTTGTCGTTCGGATGTTTTGGTGAGTAGCATTTCCTGAATGATGGCTTCTAATGTATTTGCCTCACTTTCCACGGCGCCGGTAAGTGGGTAACAACCGAGCGTTCTGAAACGTACGGTTCTGTGCTCAACTTTTTCGTCCTCATGAATGGGCATGCGGTCATCATCAACCATGATAAGTTGGCCATCCCTTTCGACGACGGGACGTTTGGCGGCAAAATAAAGTGGGACAATCGGAATATTTTCCAGATGGATATATTGCCAGATATCAAGCTCTGTCCAGTTTGAAAGCGGGAACACGCGTACGCTTTCCCCTTTTTGGGTGCGGTTATTATAGATATTCCAAAGTTCCGGACGTTGATTTTTTGGATCCCATCTGTGCCCTGCGGAACGGAACGAGAAAACGCGTTCTTTGGCGCGAGATTTTTCTTCATCACGGCGTGCGCCACCAAATGCAGCATCAAATCCATATTTATCAAGAGCCTGTTTTAAGGCCACCGTTTTCATAATGTCTGTATGTGTGGCAGAACCATGGGTAAAGGGCCCAATCCCTTTTGTTATACCATCCGGGTTCGTATGAACAAGTAGATTTAAGTCATTGTCTTTCACCATTTGATCCCGGAAAGCGATCATTTCTTTAAACTTCCACGTGGTATCCACATGAAGCACAGGAAAAGGTAGTGTACCAGGGGCGAAGGCCTTAAGCGCAAGATGAAGCATTACGGCACTATCTTTGCCGACGCTATAAAGCATCACCGGATTTTCGCTTGTAGCGGCGACTTCGCGAATAATATGTATACTTTCGGCTTCCAGCCGTTCCAAGTGGGTTAGGCTCATGTATCCTACTTTCCCCAAAATAAATTAATGAATCAATTTTGTTGTAATACAATTAATTGGGGAAATAATCTATATAGTAATTATATATCTACAGAATAGTATAACTAATGACCATCAAAAATATTAGTTTTGGATTTTTGTCAGATTTTTGACATACCATGGCATCGCTTTCTTAATACCATTTTTGATTTTATAATTGGGGGAATATCCAAGTAATGTACTAATTCTTGAAATATCGGCTTGTGAATGCCTTACATCACCTTCTCTAAAATCTTGATGAATTGGATCTTTAGTATATTCAATATTGTTTTCGGATAAGGCATTTTTGATGTTTTCAAATAATTCATTCAAAGTGGTTCGATCACCAAGTGCTACATTATATACCTGATTTAATCCATTTTCAGGGGCGAGGGCCGCAAGAATATTTGCTTGCACAGTATTTTCGATAAAGCAGAAATCTCTGCTTGTTTCACCATCCCCATTAATAAAGATATCATCATTTTGAATTATTGCTGAAGCCCATTTTGGAATGACAGCAGCATATGCCCCATTTGGATCTTGTCTTTTCCCAAAAACGTTGAAATATCTTAGGCCAATTGAATTAAAATTATATGTTCTTTTGAATACATCGGCATAGAGTTCGTTGACATATTTAGTAACGGCGTATGGTGATAATGGTTTTCCTATATTTTCTTCGATTTTCGGAAGCTCTGGATGGTCGCCATATGTAGAACTGGATGCCGCATAAACGAAGTTTTTGACACCAGCATCTTTAGAGGCTGTTATCATATTGAGAAAGCCCGTTACATTGACGGTATTACTTGTTAGAGGGTCAGCAATCGAACGGGGAACAGAGCCTAAGGCTGCTTGATGCAAGACATAATCAATGCCTTGAACGGCATTTACGCATGTTTCGAGATCACGAATATCACCTTTGCTAAATTGAAAATTTTTCCATTGCTCTTTTGAAACAATAGATGCCACTTCATCAAGATTATGCTGATGACCAGTCGCAAAATCATCAAGTCCGATAACTTTTTGATCCATTAGTAATAACGCCTCAAGTAGATTTGAACCAATGAAGCCGGCTACCCCAGTGATGAGCCATGTCTTGGGATCATTTTTTATTTGATTTTTGATTTCATCATATCGTGACATAGATTATAACCTTAAGTCAGATTTGTCTTTTTCAAATAAGGATTTAAGGTCATAAAATAATCCTCCCCTTTTCAGGTATTCGCGTATTCCATCAGGGCCAATTTTGATAAATTCATTATGTGCCACAGCCACGATTACGGCATCATATGCGCCTATTTCAGGATTAGTATGCAATTTTAAGCCATATTCTTCTTGCGCTTCTTCTTCAGAGACCCAAGGGTCATAGATATCGACATTGACATTATATTCTTTGAGTTCAGAAATAATATCTATTACTTTTGTGTTTCTAAGATCAGGACAATTTTCTTTAAATGTTAATCCCATCAGAAGTATATTTGAGTCATCAACCTGAATTTTGTTTTTGATCATTTTTTTGATGAGCTGTGTCACAACATATTCGCCCATGCCATCATTTATACGTCTTCCGGATAAAATTACTTCCGGATTATAACCGATTGATTGCGCTTTATAGGTTAAGTAATAAGGATCAACACCAATACAGTGTCCACCAACAAGGCCGGGACGGAAGGGTAAGAAATTCCATTTTGTGCCAGCAGCTTCAAGAACATCCAGTGTATCAATATCAAGCATATTGAAAATTTTGGCTAGTTCATTGATTAAGGAAATGTTGACATCGCGCTGTGTATTCTCAATGACTTTCGCAGCTTCAGCGACTTTAATACTTGGCGCCAAATGTGTGCCAGCTGTAATAATATCCTGATATATTTTATCAACCAGTTCTGCAATTTCTGGTGTTGAGCCAGATGTGACTTTTTTAATTGTCGGTAATCTGTGTTCTTTATCCCCCGGATTGATTCGTTCCGGGCTATATCCTAGGAAAAAATCCTGATTAAATTTTGATCCGGAAGTTTTTTCGAGGATCGGCATACATACTTCTTCTGTGCATCCAGGATAAACGGTTGACTCATAGATGATGATATCACCTTTATTAATCACACCTCCAAGCATTTCTGATGCTTTTTCAAGTGGGGTTAGGTCGGGTTGTTTATGTTCATTGATCGGCGTGGGCACCGTTACAATATAAACATTACAGTTTTTCAGTTTTTCAATATCTGTTGTGTATTTTAAATACGTGGCTTCAGTTAATTCATCTGATGAGCATTCTAGTGTGCTATCTTCACCACCAATTAGTTCATCAACGCGAGATTGATTAATTTCAAACCCCAATGTTTCGCGTTTTTTACCAAATTCAACAGCCAGTGGCAGCCCAACGTACCCAAGACCAATAACGGCGATTTTAGTATTTTCAAGTAGCATTCAATATATTCCAAAAGTATTAGTTTAATAAAACATTGCTTGTATAACATATTTAATATGAGAACAAGATGACACAAAAATTGTTCTCATATTTGAATATAAAAATTGCCGATTAAGCACGTGCCTGAATGAAAATAGAATTATATTTTGAAAAACATAAATATACAAAATATAATTTTGTGAATTACCATAATGAAAAATAACATCCTTAAATTTTGGAAAAAATGGTATAAATTTTGAAAAATGAATTATTTAACATAACTTATTAGGAAATAATTCTTTTGTGATCTCTTGAAGTTTTGCGTGATAATGACTATTAAAGAAGTGGGGTTGGGCGATGAAGGTGTTCATTGCCAGTGGTTTAAGGAATTTTATATGTCAATTACTGTGCTTTTAAATCTTGCGGTCTTTGTTGGGTTATTGGTGTTACTCGCAAAATTCAGCAAGAAAGATATGAAACTTTCCAGAAAAGTGATCATGGGCTTACTGGCTGGTGTTGCCTTTGGGGCGGCGTTGCAGCTCTTTTACGGTACGGATACGCAAACAGCCAAGGAAACACTGGCCTGGACCAATGTGGTCGCCAATGGGTATGTGAGTCTTCTTTACATGGTTATTATGCCGCTTATTGTCGTTTCAATGGTATCGGCGGTTACCAAGATTGATGAGGTAACATCGCTGGGTAAGATCGGTGGTTCAGTGGTTGCTGTGCTCGTTTTAACCACAATGATTTCATCTGTAGTGGCCATTGGTGTGACAGAAGTTTTCAGCCTTTCGGCCGAAGGTATGGTGAGCGGTGAACGTGAAACGGCGCGCCTAGCAACCATCGAAGGACGTCAGGGTCGTGTCGATGATTTAACAGTTCAATCAATGCTCGTGTCCTTTATTCCAAGGAATATTTTCCTAAGTCTATCCGGACAAGCCGGGGCCATGTCGATCATTTCTGTTGTAGTCTTTTCCATTTTATTCGGGATTGCGGCGCTTAAAGCAACAGAAGAACATCCTGTACATAAAGAAGCCTTTCATAAAGGTATTGATGTATTACAAACCATTGTGATGAGATTGGTTAAGATTGTGATGTCCTTAACACCATATGGTGTGATGGCATTAATGATCCGCGTCGTGGCAGGATCAGACCCGCAAGATATCTTGAATTTAGGTAAATTTATTGTGGCCAGTTACATTGCGATCGCGATTATGTTTATGGTGCATGGTTTGCTATTAAGCCTTACCGGATATAATCCACGTAAATTTTTCAAAAGCGTTTTCCCGGTGCTGACATTCGCCTTTACATCCAGGAGCTCGGCTGCTTGTATTCCGCTTAATGTGGATGCACAAACCCGTAAGCTTGGTGTGCCAAAATCAATTGCCAATATGGCGGCTACATTTGGGGCGACCATTGGTCAAAATGGCTGTGCGGGCATTTATCCGACCATGCTTGCATTAATGGTGGCGCCAACCGTTGGTGTTGAGGTCGACTTCACATTTCTGGCGACCCTTGTCGGTATTGTAACCATCAGTTCATTTGGTGTTGCTGGTATCGGTGGCGGTGCAACATTTGCGGCTATGATCGTGTTACCGGCAATGGGACTGCCGATCGAGATCGTTGCGCTATTGATTTCAATTGAGCCATTGATTGATATGGCGAGAACGGCGCTGAATGTGAATGGCGCTATGACGGCCGGTGTCATTACAAGTCGTTTCATTAAGGTTGAAGAGACGGATGCCACTGAACAACCAGCAGAATAATGAAATTTAATGAATTATTTAAGGCGGCGTGTTTAGTAATAAATGCGCCGTTTTTTTATGAGAAACTTTGATACATTATTATCAGAAATAAGATCTTGCAGAATATGTGAAGATAATTTGCCCTGTGGTCCTCGCCCTGTTATTCAGGCAAGCAGCACGGCAAAAATTCTTATTGTCGGGCAAGCCCCGGGCATCAGGGTGCATGAAACAGGTATCCCTTTTAATGACCCAAGTGGTGACCGGTTAAGAGAATGGATGGGAATAGACCGCGAACAATTTTATGATGAGCGTAAAATCGCACTTGTTCCCATGGGGTTTTGTTATCCGGGCACGGGAAAAACGGGTGACTTGCCTCCTAGACCAGAATGCGCAGATATCTGGCGTGATGAGATTATGGAACATTTAAAAAATGTTGAATTAACATTGATCATTGGTGGATACGCCATCAATTGGCATCTAAAGGGCCAGAAAAAACGCACACTCACTGAAACGGTAAAATGCTATCATGAGTATGGTGATCATATTATGGTTTTGCCGCACCCGAGTCCCAGAAATAATATCTGGCTAAAGAAAAACCCATGGTTTCAAACGGAAATTATCCCTGAACTTAATGGACGGGTCAGAAAAATACTGATCAGTGATAAAAACTAGTCGTTCTTGATAAGTTTTCATTGACAGCAGGGCGCAAGAAAAATTAAATCCAATGGTAATTTTAACGAGCGAAGACGTGCTTCTGCACCGCTCAAATATATAAAGGAAAAATGAAATGCTATTCAGCGGTTTGGCCCCGATGGGCGATGATCCAATTTTGATGGTTTCGAAAATGTTTCGTGCATGCGAAAACCCGAACAAAGTTGATCTGGGTGTAGGTGTATATAAAGACGCTGAGGGCAACACGGCAATTTTAAACAGCGTGAAAAAAGCTGAAAAATACCTGGTGGAAAATCAGGCAACGAAAACTTACCTTTCACCGGCAGGAAATCCTGAATTTAATCAGCTTGTCCAAGATATGATGATTGGTGATGATCATGTTGCGGTGAAAGAAAACCGTGTTTCAACATTCCAAACACCTGGCGGTACAGGCGGTGTTCGCATTGGTCTTGAATTTGTGAAAACATGTAACCCCAATGCAAATATCTGGATTTCTGACCCGACATGGCCGAACCACACAGCAATTACAAAATCGCTTGGGTTAACACCAAAACCATATCGTTATTATGATATCAAGGGTGGTGAGTTCCTTTATGAAGGTATGCTTGAAGACCTAAGCGGTGCAAAAGAAGGCGACGTGGTTATTCTGCATGGTTGTTGTCATAATGCGTCTGGTGCAGATTTAAGCAAAGAACAATGGAATGAGCTAGCCGACCTGATGAAAGAAAAAGGTCTAATCCCATTTGTTGATTTTGCTTATCAAGGTTTTGGTAACGGTATTGATGAAGATAGTTATGCGGCACGACTGATGGCAGAAAAATTACCGGAAGCATTGATTGCAAGTTCTTGTTCAAAAAACTTTGCAATGTACCGTGACCGTGCGGGTGCGATTACACTTGTATCATCATCAGAAGAACTGCATAGCACAAACGCATCACATTTACTCGGTGCAGTACGTGCAAATTATTCTATGCCACCTGATCATGGTGCGGCTGTTGCCGCGCATATTCTTGGAACACCTGATCTTAAAGCTGAATGGATCAACGAAGTTGATGAAATGAGAAACCGTGTTAAGAAAATGCGTACTCTTTTTGTTGAATTGATGAATAAAAAAGCGCCAAACAGCGGTTTTGGTTATATCGCTGAACAAAATGGTATGTTTTCTTATCTGACATTATCAGCGGAACAAATTCAAACGTTGATTAATGATCATTATATTTTCTTTATGGCCAATGGTCGTGTGAATATGGCGGGGCTTACGGAAGATAATATTGAATATGTAACCGATGCAATTGCATCGCTTTTTATTTCATAATTTATGAAAAGCTGGTCTGATTTAACGCCAAAAGGGCGTCCATTTATAAAAATGCAGGGGCTTAAAAATCATTTTGCCATCGTTGATGGCCGCAATGATCCTTTTAAGCCCACAGCTGAAGAAATTATCCAAATATGTGATCCACGCACGGGAGTGGGGGCAGAACAGTTGCTGGTTATTGAGCCAGTAACCGAAGCAGGTGCGGGCGCATATGCCCGTGTTCGTATTTATAATCCGGACGGGCCAGAGGTTGAAGCCTGCGGTAATGCAACCCGATGTATCGCACGGCTCTTTTTTGACGAAACTGGCCTTGATGAAATTGACGTAGAAATTAATTTCGAAGTGCTTCATTGCGAACGCGATGGTGATAATTACAGCGTAGAAATGGGCAAAATTTCGGATCAGTGGGATAAAATTCCGCTCGCCAAAGAATGTGATACCCTTCATGTGGATATTTCTGATGAGGGGGTATCGGACGGTGTTGCCATTAATGTGGCGAATCCTCATCTTGTTTATTTCGTTGATGATTTTGATAGTGTTGATCTGGCGGCGGTTGGGGCACGCATCCAAAAGCATCCAATGCTTCCAGAATCAGCCAATGTGGGCCTTGCTGAAATATTGGATGAAGATAATATCAAGTTTCAGGTTTATGAAAGACCAGGTGTATTGACGCAAGCCTGCGGCAGTGGGTCCTGCGCCGTGGTTGCAGCGGCCTTTAAACGCGGATTGATTAAAACCCCATCGGCAAATGTTCATATGCCGGGCGGTAGTTTAAAAATTTCTTATAAAGATGCGGTATCGCCCGTTATGTCTGGACCAGCAGAATATTGCTATAGCGGATTTTTAAAAAGATAGAGGGATGATCTATGAAAAAATGGATTGCGGTTTTTATGGCGGGTTTATTAACAGCCTGCGCAAGTGAGAAGACGGAAATGACAAACGAAAAAACATCCGAGCAACAAATTGATGAAATTTTTGCAGCCTTTACCGGTAATAATCCGGGTGCGGCCGTGATGGTTATTCAGGATGGTAAGGTTACCTTGCAAAAAGGATACGGCATGGCCCGTGTTGCAGACGGCACACCGGTAACACCAAAATCAAATTTCCGTCTTGCTTCAGTGACCAAACAATTCACCGCGATGTCGATCTTACAGCTTGTGGAACGTGGTCAGTTGACCCTCGATACATCACTGACAGACATCTTCCCTGAATATCCCGAACATGGAAAAGATATTACCATTCGCCATATGCTGCAACATTCATCAGGATTAAAAGATTATGCCCCAATGTCGGAATTGGGTCTTGATCGTCAATTTACAGATCAGGATGTTTTTGATTTCATGGTGACCCTGGATGATGTTGATTTTGCCGTTGGCGAGCAGCATGTTTACAGCAATTCTGCCTATGTTTTATTTACCAAAATCCTTGAAAAAATTACCGGCGAACATTGGCGTGATTATGTAAAGGCAAATATTTTTGACCCGATCGGTATGGATAATACACTGGCCTTTGTTGATGGTGTTAATGTGGTATCAAACCGTGCTTATGGACACACTGTTGCGGAAAATGGCGATATTACTGAAACCGACCAAAATGACTGGAGCGCCATGTTGGGTGACGGTGGCATATATTCAAGTCTAGAAGATTTTTATAAATGGGATCAGGCCCTTTATACGGATAAGCTTTTAAGTCAGGAAATGATGGATGCCATGTTCGTAAACCGAAAAACCAATGACGGTACGCTAATGAATTATGGTTATGGCTGGCGCCTTGAAAATTATAAAGGCATGGATGTGCATTATCATACCGGCAGCTCAATTGGTTTTCGCAATATTTACTACCGCATTCCGGAAAAGAATTTTTCACTTCTGATTTTCAGAAACCGTGATGAAGGTGGTGAGTTCAGCAGCCTTGAATATGCCCACGATATGGTGGATGTATTCTTTAAGTGAGATTAATGCTCTGGTTTAATCAATAGACCAGAGCAATTCACCACCGGCGCGGAACGGGACGACCTCTTCGTTTCCAAATGGGAAGCTTTCCGGAATAGCTACTTTCTTACGGGTGAGTGTGATTTTTTCACGGTTTCTTGGCAGACCGTAAAAATCAGGCCCGTGATGGCTCGCGAACCCTTCTAATTTGGCAAGGGCATCTGCCTTATCAAAAATTTCAGCATATAATTCAATGCCGCCGTGGGCCGTGTATATACCAGCGCATCCACAGGCGTTTTCTTTGGCGTTTCTTGTGTGTGGTGCACTATCAGTACCGAGGAAGAATTTTTTGTTTCCACTTGTCGCCGCTTTGACCAAGGCTTCGCGGTGTTCTTCACGTTTTAATATCGGCAAACAATAATTATGTGGTTTGATGCCGCCTTGGAACATCGCATTTCTGTTTAACAGCATGTGATGGGCCGTAATGGTTGCGCCCACATTGGCGGATGATTTTTCAACAAGTTCCACGGCATATTTTGTTGTGATATGTTCAAAAACAACCTTAAGGTCCGGGAAGTTTTTAATGATGCCCTCAAGGAATTGTTCAATGAAAATTCTCTCGCGGTCAAAAACATCAACATGCGGGTCGGTCACTTCGCCATGTACAAGTAAGGGCATGCCTTCTTCTGCCATGGCCTCAAGAACATCATAACAGGCGACAATATCACTAACGCCCTTTGAAGAATTGGTTGTTGCACCCGCAGGGTACCATTTCACCGCATGCACAAAGCCAGCGTCACGCGCCTTTTTAATTTCGGAGACTTTCGTGCGGTTGGTCAGATAAAGCGTCATAAGCGGGTCAAATGTTAGCTTATAAATTGCCGGAAGCGCATCAATAATGCGGTCGCGGTAACTTTCTGCCATGTCAACTGTGGTTACCGGTTCTGCCAAGTTAGGCATCATGATCGCGCGTTGGAAACGGTCTGCCGTATGTGGCAGAACACCAGCCAGATATTCATTATCACGAACATGAAGGTGCCAGTCATCGGGTTTGGTGATGGTGATTTTATTGCTCGCGGTCATGATTTATTCCTTAAATTTTCTAATGCCGCGTTTACTTAGCATATTTTTTTGCGACAGGTAAAATGATCTTTTCCATATATGTGTTTAAAAAATCATGTGCTGCATTTTGCCCCGTATTTGCAACGCCAAGATTAACATTTGATACGATCACAATGCCGCTTGTGTCTAATATTTTGACATCGGTGGTGAAGCCAAGAATTTCACTGTGAAATGTGTCACGGGCGGGTAAATATTTTTTTATATCGGATAGTTCACCATTTAAGATTGACGCTTGAAATAGCGCAAGGTCACGTGATGTGGCAAGGATGCTGCCTGCGGGCCCCTCGGCCGTTAAACTGGTCCCTGACGTATCCAATAGAATTGTATCATCAATAAATTGAAATTTAGCATTGATGCCGACTTCGGAAATAAATTGATTGGTACCCAAATGATAATTGCCGACGCGTTTTTCTTTTGGTGGAATTTCATAACCGTCGAGGTATGTTTCTTTTAAATTATTAGGGACGAGAATGCGATTACGAATTTCATCTTCAAGCATGCCACCGGATGTTTTTTCAATGATTAATCCCAGCAAGGTTGCATTGGTTTTTGAATATGCCGTTTCTGAACCCGGGATGCTGGTCGAAATGGTCAAATTGCTTGCGTTATATTTTAAAGCTTCGCCTTTTTCCCAGCGGTATTTAGGGTTTAATTGAATGCCGCGGGCGCGGCGCTGCCAATCATTATCGCGGTCATATGAATATATGGCACTTTGCTGTGCGATTAATTGTTTTACAGTTGCGCGGTCAGCATATTCGATATGGTTTACAATATTCCCCAGAATGTCTTTTGGCGTTGCATTTTCATCAAGAAGGCCATCCTTGATCAACATCACAGCGGTGGCCGCTATATAATCACTTGATAAATCGCCAATACCAAAAAGATGGCCTTGTGAAATATTTTGCCTTTCTTCAATGTTTGAATAACCGGCCGTGCCAGACCAGATCAATCCGTCCGGTCCTGCAATCGCAACTGATATTCCCGGTACATCGCTTGACATAACAATCTGGTTAATGGTTTCACGCATTTCCCTGTCAATTTGTGTGGTGTCTTGCGCATATGACAAATTCATAAAAATCAAAAACAGAAATGTAATTTTTTTTAGCATATCTTACCTTTGTTTTTTACCGTTTGCGTCCCATACTTCTATGGTGCCGAGATTGAGATCACGGATATTTTGTTCAATTTTGGAAAGATCGCCGACAATCACCCAATACATGGCATCGGGACGAAGATTTTCTTTAGCCGTTTGTTGTAAAACTTCTGGCGTTAAGGCCGTATATTTCCCGGCAAGTGTTTCTGCGTAATTATACGGACGACCATAATGTTCGTTGCTCATAATATAATTAATCAGACTTGTATTGGTTGCAAAACGTCCAGGAAGGGGCAGGGTTTGTCCTTTTACCATCAGCATCATTTCTTCGTCCGTTGGTGGGCGGTCATTCTGATATTCTTTAAGCTCTTTTAAGATTTCCTGCATGGAAAGGGCCGTCTTGTCGGTTTGAACGGACGTGCTTATTCTGAAAGAACGTTGGCGAATGGCTTGGCTAACGTAACTGCCAGCACCATATGACCACCCCTTATCTTCGCGTAGGTTCATATTGATGCGTGACGTAAATTCACCGCCCAGAATGTCATTCATGGCGTTAATATTAAAGGCATTATCATCTGTGGATGGTGACACAAGATGTGCCGCTTGTATGATGGATTGAACGGCACCCGGTCTATCCACAAGAATAATACGTGTTTCTTCGGCATATGCAGCATCAGTTAGATTTTTGTCGCCCTTAGCACGGTTTGGGTTTTCCCAATCGCCAAATGCGTTATTCAGTTCTTCAACGATTTTCTCTAGTGTTGTATCACCGACAACATAAATTTTTGCGTTATCCGGCCTGATCCATAAATCATGAAAGTCCTGTAAATCTTGTAATTTGATGCTTTTGATGGCTTCTTCTTTTTCGGCGATGGTTCTGCCGCTATAAACGTGATCTGATCCATAAAGCACGGTTGACATTAAATTGCCGGCGATGCTGCCGGGGCTCATTTTCGCGTTTTCAAGGCTCGCTAGTGTTAATGAGCGATCCCGTTCGATATCCACTGGCCTAAAGCCCGGATTGCGAATGACATCTGCCCATAATTCAATGGATTCAGTCAGATTTTTCTTAAGCGCAGATAGGCTGATATTTGAACTATCAAGGCCATTACCAAATCCTATGCGTGCACCTAGCATGGTTTTGCGGTCTGCGAAATCAAGCGATTCAAGTGATTTCGTCCCCTCGTTCATATTGCCGAACGTGAAATCGGCAATACCATCTTTTGCAGGATGATCAGTTACACTGCCGGCATCAAATCGCATGGCCAGTGTCACTGTCGGCACAGTACGTCTTTCGGCAAGCACAACTTCGATACCATTTTCAAGTGTTGCCGTTTGCAGCGGCGGTAATTTAATCGCCGATGTACTTGTCATATCCGGCATCGCGCTTCTGTCTGCGGTGCTTTCAGTTACGTCATAACGGCCAAATGGAACCAAATCCATTTTCAAGAAACCATGGTTCAGCCATTTATTGCTCACCTCGCGAATACTTTTTAAGGTGGATGCGCTTTGCCAAGCTTGCTTTTTATGGATAAATCCCGGGTTGTTATCGTAAATGGCGCCGCTTGCCAGTAGTGATCCTTTACTGGAAATGCTCTCCATGGCGCGGATCAGGCTGTTATCAATGACGGTTTTAACGCGGTTTAGTTCTTTTCTTGTTGGCCCTTTTGCAAGGAAATCGGCAAGCATGTCTTCAATGATGGCCGCAATTTCATCCGGATCTTCGCCGAATTTAAGTTCTGCCGAAATCATGAACATACCGGATAATTCACCGGGTACCAGTGATGCGGACGCGCTGTTAACGCGTTCTTCTTCATGGACGAGTTTTTCATATAGGCGTGAATTGCGCCCACCACCAAAAATGCTCGCGGCGACTTCCAGTTCTGCATATTCTTTTGTGGTGCGTCCTGGGATTGCCCAGCTCCAGGTCATGTAAGTTTGTGGGACGTGGTCTTCCATAACCTCGTAACGGTTACTATCATGGATTGGCACCCACTGTTTGCGCTGCGTCATCGGTGGGCCAGCCGGAATATCACCAAAATACTTTTCCATTAACGGCTTTGATTCTTCAGCATCAATGTCACCGCTTAAAACGATAACAGCATTGTTGGGGCCGTAATATGCTTTGAACCATTCATGAACGTCTTCAACGGATGCACTATCCAGATCTTCCATCGAACCGATGGTGGAATGATGGTACGGGTGATCTTTCGGGTATACCCCTTCATAAATGCGGTAATAAAGTTTGCCGCCGGGCCTGTTTTCGCCCTGACGTTTTTCATTTTTTACGACATCACGTTGTTCAGTAATTTTATCTTCGTTTACGGCACCAAGCAGATGACCCATTCTGTCGGATTCCATCCATAAAATACGGTCTAGGCCGCCTCTTGGAACTGTTTGATAATAATTGGTACGGTCACGAGATGTGGTGCCGTTTATGCCGCTGGCGCCAATTTCTTGTAACGGTTTAAAGAAGTCATCGTCGTAATTTTCACTGCCATTAAACATTAAATGTTCAAACAGATGGGCAAACCCGCTTTTACCGTCCGGCTCATCTTTTGAACCCACATGATACCAAACGTTCACATTGACGATTGGCGCTTTTCTGTCTTCATGGACGATCACACGCAATCCGTTTTTCAAGGTATATTGCTCATATTCAATGATTGGCGTATCTTGGGCCACTGCTTGGCAAGTCAAAATAGAAAATGTGATAATGAAAAACGAAATAATGGGTTTCATTGATAACTCCGATTGATTGTTTCAGGCATCATACGCAAACTTGTGACAATAAACGACAAAAATTTAAACGAATATATTGGTAAATATCAGTGATCAAAATAACCAATAGCAAATATCTTGATGAAGAAGAGATAGAATTTAATTTCATTCGTTCGCCGGGGGCTGGCGGGCAGCATGTCAATAAAGTTGAATCAGCTGTGCAAATCAGGTTTGATGCAAGAAATTGTGATTTTATTGATGATGCTATGTTTACGCGTTTGCGCGGATTATGTGGGTCACGGATGACCATGGATGGTGTAATTATATTAACGGTCAGTGACACGAGGTCACAAGTCCGTAACCGTGAGATCGCCATTGAACGTTTGGTAGCTTTTTTAAAACAAGCAGCGATTGTTCCCAAAGTGCGTAAGAAAACAAAACCAAGTAAAGCCGCCAAAGAAAGGCGACTTACTTCAAAAAAACAACGTAGCAGTATTAAGAAATTAAGAAGCAGGAAGATAACCGACTGAATTTTATTCAGAAGGACTACGTTTTTCGGCTTCTTCATTACCTTGCCATGTTGGCATGGATGCATGATCTTGTGCTGTAATGCCAGCGCGTCCCAGAACAATCGGAATTGTCGCAAACAGGATTTTAAGATCAAGCATAAAACTACAATGATCGACATACCAAACATCAAGCACGAATTTTTGATTCCAGCTTAATGAATTTCGGCCAGTTACTTGTGCCCAGCCGCTAATGCCAGGGCGCACATCA
Organism: Pseudemcibacter aquimaris; assembly: GCF_028869115.1. Taxonomy (NCBI): domain Bacteria; kingdom Pseudomonadati; phylum Pseudomonadota; class Alphaproteobacteria; order Emcibacterales; family Emcibacteraceae; genus Pseudemcibacter; species Pseudemcibacter aquimaris. The sequence goes on along the minus strand of NZ_CP079800.1, from coordinate 3,161,299 downwards.
TGACGACGCATTTGTTCGGATGTATATTGGGTCGCATATTCGGCAACGAAAGGACGAGGACCAATAAGGCTCATTTCACCTGTAACGACGTTCCACAATTGTGGCAGTTCATCGATACTCCAGTCACGAAGGAATTTACCAAAACGTGTCAGGCGGTATTCATCGGCCTTTAGTTCCCCATTCTCATCGGTGCAATTTGTCATGCTACGGAATTTCCAGATTTTGAAAACCTGTCCATTAAGACCCAATCTTTCCTGACGGAAAAAAATTGGGCTGCCCATCTTCAAACGGATTAATAACATCGCCACGATTAACAATGGCGCCAAAATCACGATAAGTGATAGCGCACCGAAAAAGTCGATGATACGTTTCCAAAAATTTCTGTAGTTCATTTTATACATTTTATTTTTCCCCAAGGTATGCTTCCGATTTGCTTAATCGGTTCTTATCACCATGGACACATAAAATACATAGACTAAATTAACGTAATATTAATGAATGGCGATAGTTTTAATATTATTTGCATATAATTCAATTATATAGCCGATTCTCTCTGTAAATTACATCAAAAAATTAATCTAAGCTCTGTTAAGGGCCTCATTAATAAGGTCAATGAACTTGTCTTTGCCGTATAAAGCAATGAATGAACCCATACGTGGGCCTTCTTTTTGACCCAATAAAATTTCATAAAGAGCACCGAACCATTCACGAAGATTTTCGTAATTATTTTCCTTGCCCACACTGAAAACGGCGGTTTGAATATCGCTTGCTTCTACGTCATCAGCAATATTTTCAATTTCTGATTTAAGCATTTCGAGTGCTTTTACTTCATCCGCAGTAGGGGCACGGTAATTTTTGTTTGGTTTAACAAAATTTTCGTAATATTCGAGCGCATATCCAACCAGGTTATCAAGAATAGGATATTCTTCCGGCGTTGCGCCTTTCGCATAATTACTGATAAAGCCCCAAAGTGTTTCTTTATTTTCCGCGTTACTCGCGCTTACTAAATTAAGAAGGAGCGCAAATGTTACAGGAACATCTTCAGCAGGTGGATTTTCGCCGTGCATATGCCAGATGGGGCTTGCATATTTTTGCTTGCCTTCAAGGGAAGGGAATTTCGCAAGATGCGTCAGATATTCATCAACCGTTTTTGGAATTACATCAAAATAAAGCTTTTTCGCTTTTCTTGGTGACTGATACATATAAAGCGACAGACTTTCCTGTGTGCCATACTGAAGCCATTCTTCCATGGAAATGCCATTTCCTTTTGATTTGGAAATTTTCTGCCCTTTTTCATCAAGGAATAGCTCATAGCTTAAACCTTCCGGTGGTGTTGCACCCAAGATACGGCTGATGGCGGATGAAAGTTTCACGCTTTCACTTAAATCTTTACCGGCCATTTCATAATCAACACCAAGCCCGACCCAGCGCATGGCCCAGTCGGCTTTCCATTGCATTTTACAGTTTCCACCAGTAACAGGTACCTCAACGGTTTCGCCAGTTTCCTCGTCAATATAACTAACTGTGCCTTTTTCAACGTTGCGGTCAACCATTGGCACTTGAAGAACAATGCCAGTGCGCGGACAAATAGGAAGAAACGGGCTATATGTTTTTCTGCGTTCTTCACCAAGGGTTGGTAAAATCACATTCATGATTTTTTCATAGGCGCCAAGCATTTTCAAAAGCGTTTCATCCATATCACCGCTTTTATATGCGTCAGTGGCACTGATGAATTCATATTCAAAGCCAAAACTATCCAGGAAAGCGTTTAGCCTTGCATTATTATGATGAGCAAAACTTTCGTGTGTGCCGAATGGGTCTGGCACTTGCGTAAGTGGTTTGCCGATATGCTGAGCCAGCATATCCTGATTAGGAAGGTTATCCGGTACTTTACGAAGGCCATCCATATCATCTGAAAAACAAACGATTTTTGATTTTTTGCCTGTTAACAGTTCAAAAGCATTTTTAACCATGGTTGTTCTGGCAACTTCACCGAACGTACCAATGTGCGGAAGGCCTGATGGGCCATACCCTGTTTCAAAGATAACCATGTCCTTATCCTTACCGGAACGCTCAAGACGTTTGATAAGCTTTTCCGCTTCTTGAAACGGCCATGCTTTGCTCTCGACAGCAAACTCTCTAATTTCCGGTAATGTAGACATAATATTTCTCTCTAAAAATATGCGTTAAGTTAAGGCTACATAAGGCGAAACGCCCTATAGGTCAACAGCTCTTTCGTCATAATTGGTATAATAACACTTAAATTTGCTTTTCGTAATCTATAGTCGTGGTTATAGTCAGAAAAAAACAAATTCAACAGGCATTGATGTCCAGCTCACTTTTACAATTTCCTGATCCATTTGAAACGCTTTCAAAGCTTTCTGCTTTGATCGTTGGGCCCATAGGTGGTGTGATCATGACGCCTGACGGTGAAGTTGAATTTTACGAGCTTCATGAACTAAGAAATATCACTAGAAATAATGATTTTCTGGTTTGCAATATTCCAGTCGCGACAAGACGGCTTGGGGTTGATTTGGCGAGTTCATTTGACCTGCTTGAATTATTTGCATTCATTAGGCCATCCGAATTTTGCTTGCCGTTGCCTTTGGGACTAGCAAACGCACTTGGGATGCCACCGATGGGTGATAGTCCAGAGGATGAGGCACTTATTTTGCTAAAGGCCGCGGAAATTTTGATCAATGAACTGCGCCATCCTGAATATAGATATCCGGAAGGTGCAAGGGCGATAGCATATAATATGGCGGAGGCCGGATGGCGATGGGGGCCACTTGTCATGGGGGCACTGGGAAGTGCAGAAAAATTTCAGGATTATAATGTCTGGAACCATTTATCAGAATGGGAAGAAAAAGCACCGCCACCACCCGCAGGACAGGATAAGATATCAGGTGCAGAAGCCCGCGACAGGTTAAGCAGGTTACTTGGGGAAGCTTCAGAAAAACGCGACGGGCAAATGCAATATGCGGATGTTGCGACCAAGGCTTTTGACATGCCCCATGATGATGAACCAAGTTTAATTTTATCAGAAGCGGGAACGGGGATTGGTAAAACACTTGGCTATATTGCACCGTCCAGTCTTTGGGCCGAAAAAAATGGCGGCACAGTGTGGTTATCCACTTATACAAAAAACTTGCAACGTCAGCTAGATCAGGAACTGGACAGACTTTACCCAAGTCCGGGAATGAAGAAACAGAACGTGGTCATCCGTAAGGGCAGAGAAAATTATCTTTGTTTATTAAATTTACAGGAAATATCGGGTTTGGCCGCACAAAGGCAGGGTAAAATTTTACTCGGGCTTGTCAATCGCTGGGTTAGATATAGCCGCGATGGCGATATGATTGGCGGTGATTTTCCCGCATGGCTTGGTGAAACATTTGGCGCAGGCAGGTTGTCTCAATTAACGGATCGGCGCGGTGAATGTGTTTATGCTGCTTGCAGTCATTATAAAAAATGCTTCATTGAAAAAGCGCAGCGTAAAGCGAAATATTCAAAACTGGTGATTGCCAATCATGCCCTTGTTATGGTGCAAAGTGCCACAAGACAAGGGGAAGCAGACCTTCCGACTCGATATGTGTTTGATGAAGGGCATCATTTATTTGATGCGGCGGATAATGTTTTTTCGGCGCACCTGACCGGACAAGAAGGGCTTGAATTAAGACGTTGGATCCGCGGGGCAGAAATAAAAAACAGGCGTGGTAAAGGTTTAAAGGGCAGGCTTGATGAATTAATCGTTGATGAGGAAGAAGCCGGACAATTTATGTCACGGGTTTATGCGGCGGCAATTTGCCTTCCTGCGGATGGTTGGCATGCGCGTATCGCAGAAGGAAATCCGGTCGGCCCGACAGAAAGATTTTTATGGCTAATCAGGGCCCATGTTTATGCAGCATCATCGGGGCGTGATGAGTTTCATTCGGTTGAAACCTATACGACCAACCCGTCGGATGAATTAATCGAAACTGCAAAAGAATTAAAAACAGCACTTGATGAATTGATCAATCCGTTAAAACGATTATCGGCATTACTTCTAAAAAAATTGGATCAGGAAGCGGATGAACTGGATAGTTCATCAAGAAACAGACTTGAAAGTATATCGCGCAGTATCAGCAGACGCACGGAAACATTATCCGATGGCTGGGTGCCGATGCTTGAGGGTTTTATTGAACACGCGCCAATGGATGACAAATTTGTCGATTGGTTTGAATTAAGCAGATCAGCGGGACGTGAAGTTGATGTAGGGATGTACAGACACTGGATCGATCCAAGTATCCCATTTTCCAAAGTGGTGTTAAAACCAGCCCATGGGGCACTAATAACATCGGCGACATTAAGGGACAGGCTTTCAGAAAATCAAAACCCTGATATTGAATGGAACAGCGCAGAAATTAGAACGGGTGCCGCCCATTTTATTAACCCGCCAATGCGTCACAGTTTAAAATCGCCATTTGATTATGAAAAACAGGCGCGTGTATTCATTGTCAATGATTTGAATATCAGAAATCTTGATCAGCTTGCAGCTGCATACAGGGAATTGTTTATTGCATCCGAGGGGGGTGCACTTGGATTATTTACGGCGATCGGAAGACTGAAGCAGGTTTATGAACGTATCATCGCCCCACTTGAAGAAGAGCATCTTTCACTATTTGCACAACATGTTGACCCGATCAATGTGGCGACATTGATTGATATATTCAGAACCGTTGAACATAGCTGCTTGCTTGGCACCGATGCGGTCAGGGACGGTGTTGATGTGCCGGGTAGTTCACTTAGGCTTTGTGTCTTTGACAAGGTTCCATGGCCACGGCCAACCATTCTTCATAAAGCGAGGCGTGATCATTTTGGTAAGGGCAGTTACGATGATCTGATTACCAGATTAAAAATGAAACAGGCCTTTGGCAGGTTAATTAGAAAGAAAACCGATAGAGGCGTTTTTGTGATGCTTGATGGCGCAACGCCAAGCAGATTGCTTAGCTGTTTTCCAGAAGGGGTTATGGTTGAACGATTGGGACTTGCGGAAGCAATTCAGAAAACGAAAGAATTTTTGAAATAGGGGTTTATTTTAATTGTACAAACGTACAAAATAGCGTTATTGATAAAACATCATAATGTGATCACAAATTTATCTGTATTCAATTTGATAAAGATGTATATTTGACCAATATAGGGTATATTGGGACTTAAATTATAAATATAAAGGAAGTTTAAATGGAAACCAAAGCTGCTGTAGCCTTTAAAGCAGGCGATCCTCTTAGCATTGAAACTGTTACACTTGATGGCCCGCGTGCTGGTGAAGTGCTTGTAGAAATGAAAGCCACAGGTATTTGTCATACGGATGCCTTTACGTTATCAGGTGATGATCCGGAAGGTGCATTTCCTGCGATTCTCGGTCACGAAGGTGCGGGCGTAGTTGTTGAAATCGGCGAAGGCGTGACGTCAGTTGAAGTTGGTGACCATGTTATACCGCTTTATACGCCGGAATGTCGCGAATGTGATTACTGCCTGCATCCAAAAACAAACCTGTGTCAGAAAATCCGTTCTACCCAAGGTGCGGGCCTAATGCCGGACGGTACTAGCCGTTTTAGCCTTAACGGTGAGCCGATCCTTCATTACATGGGATGTTCAACATTTTCCAATTATTCTGTGATGCCGGAAATTGCGGTGGCAAAGGTTCGTAAAGACGCTGATTTCGAAAAAATCTGTTATATCGGTTGTGGTGTAACGACGGGTGTAGGCGCAGTAGTTTTTGATGCGAAAGTTGAACCGGGATCAAACGTTGTTGTTTTCGGTCTTGGTGGTATCGGTCTTAACGTTATTCAGGGCGCGCGCATGGTTGGCGCCAATAAAATTATTGGTATCGATATTAACAATGACCGTATTGGTATCGCGAAACAGTTTGGTATGACAGACTTTATCAATCCGACAGAATGCCCGGACCTGATGGAAGCGATCCTAGATCTGACCAATGGTGGCGCTGATTATAGTTTCGAATGTATCGGTAACGTTAATACAATGCGTCAGGCACTTGAATGTTGTCATAAAGGATGGGGCGAGAGCATCATCATTGGTGTTGCAGGCGCAGGACAGGAAATTTCAACACGTCCATTCCAGCTTGTAACGGGCCGTGTATGGCGTGGTTCAGCATTTGGTGGTGCACGGGGTCGCACGGATGTTCCAACAATTGTTGATTGGTATATGGATGGTAAGATTAATATTGATGATCTGATTACCCATACAATGCCACTGAATGATATCAATAAAGCGTTTGATTTAATGCATTCTGGTGAATCAATTAGAAGCGTGGTTGTATATTAATCATGGAATTGAAGTCGAAACATCAATGTTTTGGCGGTGAAGTGCGTTATTATAGCCACACTGCCAAGACAACCAATTGCGATATGAGCTTTAGTGTTTTTCTGCCGCCTCAAGCGGCAAATGGAAAATGCCCGGCGCTTGTTTATCTTGCGGGATTAACATGTACTGAAGATAACTTTACTACCAAAGCATGCGCTTATGAGCAGGCGGCTGAACTGGGTATGATCATCATTGCACCGGATACATCACCACGCGGTGATGACGTTCCGGATGAAGAAGGGTGGGATTTCGGAAAAGGGGCCGGTTTTTACGTTGATGCCACCGAAGAACCATGGAATACCCATTACAACATGTATTCTTACATCACAGATGAACTGCATCAATTAATGCTATCAGAATTCCCGGTTGATGCTACCAAAGTTGGTATATTTGGTCATTCAATGGGCGGCCATGGTGCGCTAACGATTTATCTGAAAAATAAGGATAAATATAAATCAGTGTCTGCTTTTGCCCCGATCGTAAGCCCGCTTAATTGCCCGTGGGGTCATAAAGCCCTTTCGAAATATGTTGGTGGAGACCGTGATCACTGGCAGCAATATGATGCCTGTGCCTTAATGGTGGCTGGTGGTGATGCGTCAAACGCGCCGGAAATTCTAATTGATCAGGGATTGGCTGATCCATTTCTTGAAAATCAATTGATGCCGGAACGGTTCGAAGCGGCCTGTGCGGATGTTGGGCAGGCATTAAATCTGCGTCGCCATGAAGATTATGACCATGGTTATTTCTTTATTTCCACATTTATGGTAGATCATCTAAAACATCATTCGTCCATTTTAAAATAGGAAATAATTGTGGTGGATTTGGATAAAGCGCAGGAAATAATTGCGGAATATACATCATTGCCCGGGGGGGTACTGGAATGCCTGCATGGATTGCAGGGGGTGTTTGGGTACGTCCCGAAAGAAACCATCGATTTAATTGCGGATGGTTTTAATATTTCACGTGCGGAAGTCTACGGTGTTATCAGTTATTATCACGATTTCAGAACATCCCCAGCAGGGCGAAAAATTGTCCGCATTTGTCAGGCAGAAGCATGCCAGGCTATGGGTAGCCGTGAATTAACCGAACGGGTTGAAGAAATTCTTGGTATTCAAACAGGAAAGACCAGTGAAAACGGTGATGTAACACTCGAGGCCGTCTATTGTTTTGGCAATTGTGCCATTTCACCAAATCTTGAAATTGATGGAAAACTTCATGCGCGGGTGACCGGTGAGAAAGCAGCGGAACTGTTAAAAGGGGAAAACGCATGACAATAACCATTTATATTCCCCGCGATACGGCGTCTATCAGTCTTGGGGCTGATGATGTAGCAAAGAAAATAGCAGAACTGCCTGAAGATATTAAAATTGTGCGTAATGGTACCTGGGGTATGACCTATCTCGAACCGCTTGTAGAAGTGGAAACGGAAAAGGGACGCGTTGCTTATGGTCCGGTAACAGTATCTGATGTTGATGGTCTTTATAAAGCCGGGTTTTTATCTGGTGCGGATCATCCGTTATGCCAAGGACTGACGCAAGAAATTGATTATCTTAAAAATCAGGAACGCTTAACATACGCAAGATGCGGCCTCATTGATCCATTATCCATTGAAGATTATAAAAACAATGGTGGGTATGCGGGTCTTAAAAACGCCCTTGAAAAATCATCACAGGAAATCGTTGATGACGTCACGACGTCCGGTTTACGTGGCCGTGGTGGCGCGGCTTTCCCAACTGGTATTAAATGGAATACCGTGCTCGCGGCAGAAGCAGATCAGAAATATATTTGCTGTAATGCGGATGAGGGCGACAGCGGTACTTTTTCCGACCGCATTTTAATGGAATGCGACCCATTTTGTTTGATCGAAGGGATGACCATTGCCGGTCTCGCGGTGAATGCGACGATGGGGTATATTTACCTTAGAAGTGAATATCCGCTTGCCAAAGAAATCTTGAATGACGCCATCAGAATTGCCGGACAAAACGGTTATTTAGGCAGTGATATTCAAGGAAGCGGCAAAGAATTTAACATTGAAGTGCGCATTGGCGCCGGATCATATGTATGCGGCGAAGAAACGGCCATGTTGGAAAGCCTTGAAGGCAAGCGTGGCATGGTGCGTGCGAAACCGCCACTTCCGGCTCATGTGGGATTATTTGGCAAGCCTACCGTGATTAATAATGTACTGACATTAGGCAGTGTTCCTGTGATCATGGAAAAGGGTGCTGATTATTACAAAGATTTCGGAATTGGCAAATCCCGTGGTACAATAGCATTTCAACTTGCTGGAAATGTGAAATGTGGCGGCCTTATTGAAAAAGCATTCGGTATCACCCTTGGTGATATGATTAATGAATTTGGTTCTGGCACATTCACGGGTAAAAATATCAAGGCTGTACAGGTTGGTGGCCCGCTTGGTGCTTATATCCCGCCGGAACAATTTGATATGCCGCTTGATTATGAAGCTTTTCAGGAAGCGCATGCAGTGCTTGGCCACGGCGGTATCGTGGTTTTTGATGAAACAGCAAATATGAAAGATCAGGCAAAATTTGCTTTTGATTTTTGTGCGATTGAAAGCTGTGGTAAATGTACACCGTGCCGGATTGGTTCAACACGTGGTTCGGAACTGATTGAACGTGGTGATTTCAAACTGATGATGGAGCTTTGTGATTTGATGGATACATCGTCACTTTGTGCCATGGGGGGTATGACACCCATTCCTGCTAAAAGTGCTTTTGAGCATTGGCCAGAAGACTTTAAAAAGTAGATTTCGGAAAGAAATGATATGACCTTATTAGAAGATAAAGATTTTGGTACGCCCGAAAAGAAATCGGATAAAACTGTCACATTGAAAATTGACGGTAAAGAAGTCACTGTGCCTGAAGGAACATCAGTGATGCGTGCATCACGTACAATTGATGTGGATATCCCAAGTCTTTGTGCATCTGATAATATCAAGGAATATGGGTCATGCAGATTATGTCTGGTGGAAGTGGACGGTATGCGCGGCACACCGGCGAGCTGTACCACACCGGTATCAGAAGGCATGGAAGTTAAGACGAATTCCGACCGATTAACGCAAATTCGCCGCGGTATCATGGAGCTTTATATTTCCGATCATCCGGATGAGGATAGCCCGCTTCATGATATGGCGAGGCTTGTTGGACTTGAAGGAAACAGATACGGCAAAGACGGCCATAACCATTTAAAATCCATCATTGATGATAGTAATCCTTATTTCAGTTTTGATCCGGCAAAATGTATTTTATGTGCCCGCTGCGTACGTGCATGCGAAGAAGTACAGGGTACATTCGCGCTTACCATTGATGGCCGCGGATTTAACAGTAAAATTGCAGCCGGAACGGATCAAGATTTTCTAGCCAGTGATTGTGTATCATGTGGTGCCTGTGTGCAGGCATGCCCGACGGATAGTCTTTTTGAAAAGCGCACTTATGAACTTGGAAAACCGGTTGAAAGCACCGTGACAACTTGTGCGTATTGCGGTGTGGGTTGCGGCTTTAAAGCAGAGGTAAAAGACGGTGAAGTCGTCCGTATGATGCCATGGAAAGACGGCGAAGCAAACCATGGTCATTCATGCGTAAAAGGTCGTTTTGCGTGGGATTATGCCATCCATGAAGACCGCGTATTAAGCCCGATGGTGCGTGAAAATATCACGGACCCATGGAAAAAAGTAAGCTGGGATGAGGCAATTGAATTTGCCGCAGACCGCCTTAAATCCATTCAGGAAAAATATGGCCGTAAATCAATTGGCGGCATAACTTCATCACGCTGCACCAACGAAGAAGTTTATGTGGTACAAAAATTAATCCGCGCCGGATTTAAAAATAACAATGTGGATACATGTGCACGTGTTTGTCATTCCCCGACTGGTTATGGCCTGCGTGAAACGCTTGGTACATCGGCGGGTACACAGACATTTGATAGTGTCATGGATACCGATGTGATGATGGTGATCGGTGCTAATCCACCGGATGCCCATCCCGTTTTTGCGAGCCTTATGAAAAAACGCCTGCGTGAAGGGGCGAAATTGATCGTGGTTGATCCCCGTAAAACGGGACTTGTGAAATCCCCACATATTAAGGCGGATTATCATTTACCGCTTCAGCCGGGAACCAATGTGGCGATGATCAACGCCATGGCCCATGTGGTTTTGACCGAGGGGCTTGCTGATCAGGAATATATCAACGAACGTTGTGACCTTGATGCTTTTAATGATTGGGCGGAATTTATTAAACGTCCGGAAAATAGCCCTGAAATTGTTGCGGAACATACTGGCGTTCCAGCTGATGATATTCGTGCGGCGGCTCGTCTTTATGCCACGGGTGGCAATGCTGCTATTTATTACGGTCTTGGTGTAACCGAACACTCACAAGGGTCGACAATGGTGATCGGTATGGCGAACCTTGCTATGGCGACAGGAAACATTGGCCGTATGGGTGTTGGTGTTAACCCGCTTCGTGGTCAAAATAACGTACAAGGGTCATGCGATATGGGATCATTCCCGCATGAATTACCGGGTTACCGTCATGTCAGTCTTGATGATGTGCGTGCGGAATTTGAAAAAGACTGGGGCGTAGAACTTGATCCGGAACCGGGATACCGTATTCCGAATATGTTCGATGCGGCTGTGGATGGTACCTATAAAGCCATGTATATTCAGGGCGAAGACGTGGCCCAATCCGACCCGAACACACATCACGTAGAGGCGGCGATGAATTCGCTGGAATGTCTGATTGTGCAGGATTTATTCCTGAATGAAACGGCGCGTTTCGCACACGTGTTTTTCCCGGGTACATCGTTCCTTGAAAAGAACGGCACATTCACAAATGCAGAACGCCGCATCAGCCGCGTTCGCAAAGTAATGGAACCGGTTCAAGGCATGGATGAATGGGAAATCACATGCCGTCTTGGTCGTGCGATGGGATATGATATGGGTTATGATAATGCGGCCCAGATCATGGATGAAATTGCCCGCCTGACACCAACCTTTAACAATGTCAGTTTTGACATGCTTGATGAACGCGGTTCGGTGCAGTGGCCCTGTAATGAAAAGGCACCGGAAGGCACGCCGATTATGCATATTGACGGGTTTGTTCGCGGTAAGGGTAACTTTATTCTGACCGAATATGTGCCGACCACAGAACGCACCAGTCGTAAATTCCCGCTAATTCTGACAACAGGCCGGATCCTGAGCCAATATAATGTTGGTGCGCAAACAAGACGCACAAAAAACAACATCTGGCATGACAAGGATATTCTGGATATTCACCCACATGACGCGGAAAATCGCGGTATTGTCGATGGCGATATGGTCATGATCCAAAGCCGCATGGGTGAAACCGTACTGGAAGCACGCATCACCGAAGATATGCAGCCCGGCGTGGTTTATACAACATTCCATATGCCGGAATCAGGTGCCAATATCGTGACAACCGATAACAGTGACTGGGCAACAAATTGCCCGGAATATAAAGTTACCGCGGTTGAGATTAGGCAAACAAACCGTAAGTCCGATTGGCAGGAAGAGTTTGACGAATTTTCTGAAAACACTCGTCATATCGCGGAATAGCTTTCATGGAATTATATATTATTCAAGCAGTGCTTGGGGCGCTGATGTTTGGCTTTGGTGGGGTGTTTTTTAAATGGAACGCCGTTAACAAAGCTGATGATAATTATTTCTTTGTTGCGCTTTACGCGACGGGGGCCTTGTGCTTTTTCATCGATAGTATTGATATCATAAATCAAATCAGCGGCATGTCATTTTTCATTATGGCGGCAATCGTGGGCCTTGGATCAGCCGGGGGCAATTTCACTTTTGCGCAGGGAATGCGGTTTGGCCCGGCGGGGCTGACGTCCGCTTTTGCGAAAGCCAATATCGTGATCGTGATATTGTTATCGGCGCTTTATTACGGTGAAAATATCACTATCCGCGAAGGCATCGGCATTTTGTTTTTCTTTGCGGCCATGATGACGGTTAATCTTAAATTTGGTGGCAATGAAAAAGCGGCCAACAGCAAATGGTTCCTGATTATGACGGTTTGCATCATCTTGCTTGCCTTTAGAAATGGTGGCTTAAAAGTCGTCAATGAAATGGATCTTCCGGGTGAACTTGTTGTGGCGATGGCCTATACGTATTGTGCGTTTTTATTCATCGGTCTTATATTTAAAAACAGAAACAGGACGCTTGCTCTTGGGACATCGAACGGCAAAACAATGGCGATTGGTACGGCGACGGGTCTTGTGTCATATGGCGGGTTACTATTTTATATTTCGGCTTTAAAAGGCGGGCCGGCCAGTATCGTTGTGACGATCTTTTCACTGGATATGTTTTTTATATTGTTATTGTCGTTTTTATTTTTTGGCGAACGGTTAAACAACAATCAAAAGGTCGGCTTTTTATTATCTGCAATCGGGTTGGTTCTGATCGGATTAAAGTAAGTGACCGGAACGTTTCTTTTTCGTTTTTAAATAAAGATCATTATGATTATTGGACGGGAATTTATGTTCCACACGTTCTGATACGGTGATGCCGCATGCCTCTAATCCGGCGACTTTATCCGGATTATTGGTAAGCAACCTTACTTTTGAATATCCCATCTTTTTAAGCATTTCTGCTGCGGGCTCAAAAATACGTTCGTCTGATAAGAAACCCAATCTTTCATTGGCATCCACGGTGTCAAAACCCTGATCCTGTAAATGATAAGCACGTAATTTATTGATAAGCCCGATGCCGCGCCCTTCTTGTGCTAAATATAAAAGAATGCCGCCGCCGGCTTCTGCCATATATTTGATGGCGCCGCGCATTTGTTCGCCGCAATCGCATTTTAAGGATCCAAGCAAGTCACCAGTAAAACATTCTGAATGGATGCGTGTCATTACCGCGTCATCACAGCTCGGATCACCAACAATGATGGCGAAATGTTCCGTGCCGCCGTCATCGGGTCTAAAAGCGACCATAGTGGATTGTTCTGAACCCTCTAGCGGGACAATCGCGGATGTCACGATGTTTAATGAAAGTGCATCATTTAAATCATATTCAAGAATATCTTTAACATGCAGCGTTAGAATATTTTTTTCTTTGGCGATATCATCTGCATTTGTAAGCGGTATTGAAAAAATTGCTGCCGGTAACAGTTTGGCAATTTTACATAACTTAATTCCGGCGTCATGAACATTGCTTGGGTTGACATTCGCCACTGTGAATGGCCCTTGCATCATTTTCATTAAATCATCGGCCGGGTCGGCCATGGATGCAATCACACCGCTATCCATATGGGCATCAATATTCACCAGTGCAACATCACCGGATCGGGGGGATATTTTTAAAATATTGGCTCGGTTATAAGTAAGGCCAACAAGCGCATCATCACCGCTTAATGTTTTTATATCTTGTAATTTCTGATCAAGGATCAGTTCAGCAGAGGTCACAAGATGGGCGTCTTCACCGTTAGATACAATGACAAAACCACCGCGACGTAGATCCGCCGCAGCGCGGTCAATTGGTATAAGTTTTTGATTGTTCACGGAATTGTTATCCACGGTGATGCCAAATGCCTTTATTTACTTTGAATATGGTTATACGACTTATATAATATTAAGTTAAGTATAAATATAGAGAAACAGCATGACGCATACTTATAATATCTTACTTGTGGACGATGATGATGACCTAAGGGAAAATCTTGCGATGCAACTTTCCTTTCATGAAGAGTTTAAAACAGATCAATGCAATAACGGCAAATGTGGTCTGGATAAGGTCAAAGAAAATGATTATGACCTGATCATTCTTGATGTTGGTATGCCGGATATCGATGGCCGTGAAGTATGCCGTATGATGCGCAAATCGGGTGTCAATACGCCGATCATCATGTTGACGGCAAACGCGTCAGAAGCCGATACCATTCTTGGTCTTGATGCCGGTGCCAATGATTATGTGACCAAGCCGTTTAAGTTTGGCATTCTGCTGGCCCGTGTCAGGGCGCATTTAAGACAGCATCTTATCAGCGAAGATGCGAGTTACCCTATCGGGCATTATATGTTCAAGCCGGGTGATAAAATGCTAACTGATGAAGAAACGGGTGAAAAAATTCGCCTTACTGAAAAAGAAACGGCGATATTGAAATTTTTAAAACGGGCGGATGGCGCGACCATTACACGGGATAAGCTCTTAAACGAGGTATGGGGATATAATGCCAATGTCACCACACATACACTGGAAACGCATATCTACCGTTTACGACAAAAAATCGAAACGGACCCATCAAAATCAAAGATTATCATCACCGAATCCGGTGGATATAGTATGGGTAATAGCTAGATTAAGTCTTTAATTCGCTAGACTCTCACGCAAAGCTGATATATCAAGCGCAACATGATGTTTGAATTATGTTTTACAAGACGATATTCCATGAGCCACCGGCTCTATAATATCAAGCAAGGAAAATGTTACGTTCCGCACGGCCATAATGAATATGTAAAAGTTCATTTGGTGGCCACCGGTGACGACCGTCTTGATGGTGTTTCAAATATGAGCAACCAATTTGAAACATTAAAGAAAACATGGCATGGCTGGATTGATAATTTCGTGGATCACACAATGCAATTATCGGATCAAGACCCGCTTCTTAGCTATTTCAAAGAAAATGAACCGGAAAATTTACCGCGTCTGATGATCACGCCGGGTGATCCGACGACTGAGGTTCTCGCGGCTTGTTTCTTTTCAAAAATCAATGCCTTTTTAAAAGCGGATGACATCAATATGAAATGCGTTCGCGTCGATGTTGAAGAAACGCCGACCAATACGGTTGTTTTTCATGGTGACCCGGATCAGGCCATTTCATTCGGTGATTATGATGGCCCGGATGTGCCATGGTGGCAACGCGCCGATATGTCCATCAATGATCTTTAAGGGGTAATATGACCGAAGCCGTACTGATTACAGCAGGACATAAACGCATCGGTAAAGCCATTGCCGAAACCTTAAGTAAAGCCGGATATTTCATTTATATTCATCATCATGATACCGTAAGCGATGCCGAAGAAACATTGGCGTCGTTATCTGGTGGGGGCGAAGTGGTGAAATGTGATCTTGGTGATTATAACCAAGTAGAAGACATGCTATCCACGCTTAAAAATCTTAAGCATGTGGTGAATAATGCGTCGCTTTTTTCAGCGGATACCATTCTTGAATTTGATGAAAACTCATTTTCCGAACATATGAATGTGAACTTGCGCGGGCCAATGCAACTTGCGCGTGGTCTTTACCAAATGTTGGATGAAAATGACCGCGGCAGTGTGGTCAATATTCTGGATAGTAAGGTTTTTGCCTTAAACGCAGATTATGCGAGTTATACATTAAGCAAACATGGCCTTTATGGCGCAACAGAAATGATGGCGCAGGCGTTAGGGCCTAAAGTTCGTGTGAACGGTGTAGCCCCCGGTATGACGCTGATTGCAGAGGGGCAATCGGATCATAATTTCGAAATGGCCAGTCATCTTAATTTTAATGGTGCGCCGATTAATGTGGATGATATTGCGGCGACCGTACTGCATCTGATTTCGTCAGCATCCATTAATGGCGCTGTCATCCCAGTGGATGGCGGTCAAAAAATGATGAATTTCACCAAAGATGTGGTTGATGTGGCCCAAGGCATCATCGACGAAAATAAAGACAAAGCCTAAATTTCAATTTCCACAAGAACGGGTGCATGGTCCGATGGTTTTTCCCATCCGCGCGCGTCTTCTAACACTTGCATTGATTTCATGTTGTCTTTAAGGGCCTGACTACACCAGACATGATCTAATCTGCGTCCTTTATCGGCGGCGCGCCAATCACGGGCGCGATATGACCACCAGCTATAAAGCCTTTCTGGTTCCGGCACAAATTCACGCATCACATCATGCCAATTATGCGCTTCCATCAATGACATCATGGCGTCACATTCCTGCGGTGTATGACTAACCACTTTCAATAATTTCTTATGGGACCAAACATCACTTTCAAGCGGCGCAATATTAAGATCACCAACAAGAATATGTTTACCGTTACTCGGCAAACCATGGGACCAATTGGTCATTTCAGCAAGGAAATCCATTTTATGGGCAAATTTGTCATTCAGTGCCACATCCGGTTCATCACCACCCGCCGGCACATAAAAATTATCAAGCCTGATACCATTTTCAAACGTGGTTGCGATATGACGGGCATCACCCATTTCGCACCAATTGATGATTTCCTGTTCGGCAATTGGTAATTTACTGTGTGTGGCCACACCGTGATAGCTTTTTTGCCCTGCGATGGCGTGTTGGTTAAGACCAAATTTTTCAAACACATCTGTTGGATACATGTGATTTTGAACTTTGGTTTCCTGCAGGCATAAAATATCCGGATTATAATCCGCAAGCAACTTTTCAACGATTGGCGTGCGGGCGCGTACAGAATTGATGTTCCAGGTTACAAGACGGATTTTGGGCATATTATTATTTCCTAGAAAATATTAAGAGTAGTCCCCGCGACGCCAAGCGGCCAATGGCCGCTTTCGAACAGGCGGAATTTTAGGGCAAATGGATGATCTTCTTCGCCCTCTGCGGCGATGACAAGGGCCGCTTGATAACAGCTTTGCACGGCGGCACCAATGGCGGCGCGTAATATTTCTTCATCATCAATACCCCAGCGCATGGACGCACTTTCAACGGCATTTGTGATATGTTCAGATGCCTTACTGGTGACATTGGTAAGGGCTACTTCCAGCACATCTTCCTCGATAAATTCAAGTGCCTCATTGATCAGTGACGCGGCAAGTTGTTCTTCTGCTTCCCATGCAGGGCTGTTCCAGTCATTGGTTTCAAGGCAGGCAATGGCATCGTCCCAATCCAACACTTCCGCGGGATATCCTTCCGGAAAGCCGAGTGCTTCCAGATAGTCACGCGAATCTTTCAGAAGGTTTTGTTCAATTGGTTCGCCAATATGATGAAACCATTCCGTTTGACTGATCATGCTTGCGAAGCGGGCAACAAGCATTAACGTTGGATATTCTTCGCCAACGTCAAAATCATCAAAAATATCATCAGGGGTATCGGTCATCAGTATTCCTTTTTTCTGCAAATTATACGGATATAGGGATCATCACAAGAAATAATCATAAAAAACCCGGCCAGTAGGGTTCTGGCCGGGCAAACATCAGTTTGATGGAGCGAGAGGGAGGGGAAAAAGGAAAAAACCTCAGGCCCCATAAAATCAGAACAACATCTTCACAAGGAAGGTTGGAAGGTCAAATGCCCTGATTTATAACTTATAGGTAGTAATGATTTTTATTTTTTCAAGGGGTTCGCGTAAAATAATTTAACATATTAAGTGAAATTATCAGCGGCGTGGGCCACGACGGCGCGGGCGTGGATCGTCATATGTGAAATGTGCTTGATCTACGGTAATGTTATATTCGGGGTTTAACAGCGCCACACGTGTGGTATATCCCTGAACATCAACAACTTCCCAGGATTTAAGTTCCATTGTCGATTCTTCGAATATCAATGTTATGTATCCATAATCTTTTTGATCCGGCTGAATAACGGATGCTTTGATAAGGCCGGCAAAACGGATCATTTCAGGGATTTGGATATCTTTATCCTGTAAATCAATATTGTCATCCACAAGAACGCTTAACGGTGTTTTATCAATGGGCCAGCGGCTGATTTGATTAACCTCATAATCGATGAAAGACAGCATGTCATCATTACCCACCAGCAAAATCGGCGTATCATCGGTATATTCAAATCTGATTTTACCGGGGCGTTCGATATAAATCACACCTTCATCCACATTTCCTTGTGGGCCACGTTGTATGAATGTGGCTTTCATGGTGCGGATACGGTTTAAGGTGTCTTCGATTTTTGAAATGACATTATCTCGGTCTTCGCCCTCAATCACTGTGGGGGGAACATCGAACTGAACCATGCGTGCTTTTGGTTCTGGTTCATTTTCTTTTGTTTGTGGTGTTGAAACAGGTTCATTGCTTTCTTCAATACCCGGTGGTGGGGAAAGCTTTTCCTGTTCGACTTCCTGTGCAGAAACAAAGGCGGCCTGACCAATCATCAGGGATAGAACCGTTGTATATATTAGTGGTTTTATCATGTTATTGCCTTGTGTTTATTACTGTCATCTTTCAGGGTAGGCATACAATAAGGTAGAAATAAGACAAGATAAATTAAAAAATATCTTTAATATTCCTCGGAATGGTCTTGTACTAATACTTCACGTTTCCCAACATGATTGGCAGAACTGACGACCCCTTCTCTTTCCATTTTTTCAATAATATTGGCTGCGCGGTTATAACCGATTTGAAGTTGTCGTTGAATATAACTGGTGGATGCCTTTTGATCGCGGGCGACAATGGCAACGGCACGGTCATATAATTCATCGCCTGATGGCTTGCCAGCACCGGGTGTCATTTGCGAATTTTGTAAGAATTGTGAATCAAATCCTTCGTCCGGTTCTTCGACGATGTCGGTCAAATATTCTGGCGCGCCTTGTTTTTTAAGGGCGGTGACAACATTTTCAACCTCGTCATCAGCCACAAACGGTCCGTGGACACGGGTGATGCGACCACCCCCTGCCATAAACAGCATATCCCCCATCCCAAGTAACTGTTCCGCCCCCTGTTCACCAAGGATCGTGCGACTATCGATTTTCGATGTCACCTGAAACGCCACACGGGTCGGGAAGTTGGCTTTAATGGTTCCGGTGATTACGTCAACGGATGGGCGCTGTGTTGCCATGATCAAATGAATACCGGCGGCACGGGCCATTTGCGCAAGGCGCTGAATAAGTGCTTCGATATCTTTACCGGCCACAAGCATCAGATCGGCCATTTCATCAACAATCACCACAATCATCGGAAGCGGGGTTAGGTCCAGATTTTCTTCTTCGTAAATCGGTTTGCCGGTTTCCTGATCAAAACCGGTTTGAACCTTGCGGGTGATATTTTCACCTTTTTTACGGGCTTCTTCGAGGCGTTTATTATAGGCGGTAATGTTACGCACCTGTAGTTTTGCCATATTTTGATAACGCTGTTCCATTTCACGGACCGCCCATTTTAAGGCGACAACGGCTTTTTTCGGGTCTGTTACAACAGGTGTTAACAGGTGCGGGATATCATCATAAACCGATAGTTCCAGCATTTTCGGGTCAACCATAATTAGGCGGCATTCAGCGGGCGTCATTTTATAAAGAAGCGACAATATCATCACATTGATGGCAACTGATTTACCCGATCCGGTGGTTCCCGCAACAAGCAAATGCGGCATGGTAGCAATATCAACGACAATGGGTTCACCGCCGATATCTTTGCCCAGTGCCATCGGCAGTTTTGCTTTGCTGTCTTCATAAACACTTGAGGATAAAATTTCGCGCAACGATACAATTTCGCGTGCGCTATTCGGCAGTTCAATACCAATGGCATTTTTGCCAGGGACAACTGCCACACGGGCGGATACAGCGCTCATGGATCTGGCGATATCATCGGCAAGGTTGATCACGCGTGATGATTTGGTGCCCGGTGCTGGTTCCAGTTCATAAAGGGTGACAACAGGGCCAGGGCGAACTTTGGTGATTTCGCCTTTTACGCCGAAATCATCAAGAACCGCTTCAAGCATACGTGCATTTTGTTCCAATGCATCATGGGTTAGACGGTCTTGTTCCTCAACCGGTTTTGGTGGTGAAAGAAGGCTTAAAGACGGAAGGGCAAATTCCCCGTCGGTCAATATATCCAGCATCGGCTGGCTTTCTTTTGTTTCACGCTTACTGACGCGTACGCTTTTCTTTTCCGGATCAATGATCGGAATGGCTCTTTTTTCTTTTTCCGGCTCATCCGATTTTTTAAGTGGCGGTTCTTTTCTGGCTGCTGTTTTTGCCTTTTTAACGACCTCTTTTTGTTTTGATCTCTCGCTTGCCCCTTTAAAGGCTTGTCTTAGATAAACTGCACCAGCAATTAATTTCATCAAGATAGCGGCTGCGCCAATTTTGATGCCGTGACCCATTTGGGACCATTCATCACGGTCCAGACCGGAAGTATAGAAAAAGCAGATGGCCGCAAGAATAGTGAATAGTACGCCGATGATAACGGGGTAAAAACTGATGCCTGTCCATGCGATAAAGCTGCTGACATAATCAAGCAGCACATTACCCATCACACCGCCAAGACCCACATCACCAAGTGGCCAGGTTTCATAAGGCGGAATGGTTGAAAAGGCGGTAGCCGCCATCATCGCAAGCAGCGGTAACATCAGTAAATGCATAAATATATATGGAAGACCCTTTAACGACATAACCCGCCAACCCCATGTCACCAGTGGCAGCACAAGAATATAAGAAGCAAGGCCCAGCGTTTGCATAAAGATATCAGAAACATGTGACCCAGCTTGACCGAGTATATTGGTAACGTCCCCTTCGACGACATTATTCCAGCTTGGGTCATTAATGTCATAGGTGAAGAAAGATGCAACCAACGCAACAAAAAGTGCAATAAGCGCACTGCCCCATAAACGGATAAGCGCTTTATGCAGAAATTCGCTTACTGAAGCGGGTAAAAGAGATTTTTTTGCGTTTTTCTTTATTGTTTTGCGTCTGGTCGCCAATGATCTTCCCTGATTTACTCTATATTTTCTTTAATTAAAATACACTAGCATTATGCCATAGAACAAGGCAATTCTATGGCTTAATATTCTGAAAATATAAGGGAAAAATCAAGTGTTTACTTAAAAATGATGTCATGACGTCATTTTTAAGATTATCTCAATCCGAAATCCTCTTCTGGTGTGGCGCTGATCCTATGAATTGATAAATCAGCTCCTAAATATTCATCTTCTTTTGAAAGACGAATTCCGATGGTTATTTTTAATAAACCAAACACCAATAACCCTGATGCAAACGCGAATAATGCACCAACAAAAGTACCAATGATTTGCGACATGATCGATACGCCGCCTAATCCCCAAAATGTTTGTGAGCCGAAAATACCAGCACTTATGCCACCCCAAACACCACAAATTCCGTGCAAAGGCCATACACCCAGAACATCATCAATTTTCCATCTATTTCCGCAAATGGTGAACATTTTGACGAATATTGCACCGGCGACTAATCCAACAATAAGTGCACCAAGAGGGTGCATTAAGTCTGAACCCGCACATACGGCAACCAATCCCGCGAGAGCACCATTATGGATAAATCCCGGATCCTGTTTTCCAATATATAATGAGGACAGAATACCGCCTGCCATTGCCATCAAACTATTTAACGCGACAAGCCCGCTAGAGGTGGAAACTTCACCTGCGCTCATCACATTAAAGCCAAACCACCCAATACATAAAATCCATGAACCAAGGGCAAGAAATGGTATATTTGATGGTGGAATACCAAGTGGCGTGCCGTCTTTACGGTAACGGCCAGTTCTGGCACCCAACATTACAATAGCCCCTAACGCCATCCAACCACCAACAGTGTGGACAACGACTGAACCGGCAAAATCATGAAATGGATGCCCGAAAGTAGCGCTTAACCAATCTTGAAAACCCATTAAATCATTCCACACCATTCCTTCAAATACGGGATATAGAAAACCGACCAAAATGGCAGTGGCCAGTAATTGAGGTTTAAATCGGCTTCTTTCTGCGATGCCACCTGAAATAATGGCTGGAATTGCGGCGGCAAATGTCAATAGAAAGAAAAATTTCACCATATCATACCCATTGGCCGTGAAAGGGGAGCTTTCACCAATGCCGCTTATCATTTCGGCCGTATTAAAAAAGTTAATGCCATAAGCAATTTGATAACCAATAAAGAAATACACGATTGTGGAAACTGCAAAGTCAGAAATAATTTTAACCAGGGCATTTACTTGGTTTTTCTTTCGTACGCTTCCTACTTCTAAAAATGCAAAACCTGCATGCATTGCAAATACTAAAATGGCCCCAATGAGAATAAAAAATACATCTGTACCTGTCTTTAATGTTTCCATCTTACTTTCCTTAATCGATTAAATAACTCATGTGTATTTACAAGAAGCGTGCCAAGTTATTAAGGTGTTGAAACAAAAGAACTTTATGAATCTAGCTAATATAAAATTGATTAATTATTAATCATAATTTTTCATAAGAATAATTTTGGCTAAAAAATAGGCATAATATAGGTTATCTTTTTGAGCGAATATATTTGTCAGGGTTGAAAACTACTTTTATAATTGAATTTTACCCATGAGGATGACATGTCAAAAACCGCAAAAGTAATTAATTCAGACGTTCTAATTTCTGGTGGTGGCGTTGTTGGTATGACGCTTGGTTACGCACTTGCGGAACATGGTGTTTCAGTGTCGCTCGTTGATGCGATTGATATCGAAGCATCGCTAAGTGATGAATTTGATGGCCGTTCATATGCCATATCTTATGCCCCATATGTCATGCTGAAAACGATTGGGTTATGGGATAAAATTGGCCATGAAGCCCAGCCCATTGATGAAATTCACGTTACTGACGGGGAAAGTCCGGTATTTCTTCATTTTGATGAAAAGGAACTTGGTGACGGACCACTTGGGCAAATGGTTGAGGTTCGTCATATTAGAGCAGGTCTTTATGACGCGGTCAAAGGCCATAAAAACATTACCCTTTACGCGCCAGATAAAATTGTAAGCACTGAAAATATTGCGGGTGGCGTTGATATCGTGCTTGAAAGTGGTGCAAAAATTAAAGCCCAGCTTTTAATCGGCGCAGAAGGCAGGAAATCAGACCTTCGTGCAGAGAATGGCATAAAGGTTCGAAATTGGGATTATAAGCAAACCGGAATTGTTACGACGGTTGAACATGAATTGCCGCATCAGGGTATTGCTCATGAAAAATTTTATCCTTCTGGTCCCTTTGCCATCTTGCCTTTAAAAGGAAACAGATCATCGATTGTTTGGTGCGAGCCACCGGAACGCGCCAAGACCATTATGGGATTAAATGAAGCAGGTTTTAATGCTGAACTTAAGAAAAAATTCGGTGATTTTCTTGGAAATGTGGAATCAATAGGCCTTCGTTGGTCATATCCTTTATCCATGCAGCTTGCGGATGACTATACCGCCGAGCGTTTTTGTTTGGTGGGCGATGCGGTACATGGCATTCATCCGATCGCGGGACAAGGGTTTAATCTTGGGCTGCGGGATATTGCGGCCTTAACCGAAGTGCTTATTGACGGTAAACGTATCGGTGCAGATCTGGGTTCAGAATTGGTGCTGGAACGATATGTTCATTGGCGCCGTACTGATAATAATATGCTGGCGCTTGGGATGGACGGATTAACGCGGCTCTTTTCCAACGATAATCCGGTGATTACTTTCGCAAGACGCGCCGGCATTGCCGCGGTTGAAGAAATGCCAAGTGTGAAGAAGTTCTTCATGCAGCACGCACGCGGTACTGTCGGAAAATTACCGAAGTTATTAAAGGGCGAAACTCTTTAATTTAAATGTGCTATTCAAGCTCTCTTGCTTCATCGACTAGCATGATGGGAATGCCGTCTCTAACCGGAAAGGCTAACTTTGCTTTTTTGCTGATTAATTCGCCTGCCTCTTCATCATAGGTAAGCGTCGTTTTGGTAAGCGGGCAGGCAAGAACCTCTAATAATTTTGGATCAAGTTTGCCGTAATTGATTTTATTTTCGCTGCTCATGCTCGTTACCTTAATGAATGATATTATCTGATGATATATCATGTTTTCTAAGATTGAAATCCATTAATTGCATCATCATCTGAACGCGTGTTTTACAGGTTGGGCTTTCCAAAAGCAATTGTTTCTCGGATGCTTCGAACGGGCAAATCATGGCCATTGAGTTCACTAGTTCTTCGTGGGGGATGTCATAAAATTCGTTAACATCCATGTCGATGTCAAAGGCATTAAAATATTCATTTAAAAGTCTAATGAACGGGTCTTTATATTCGTCATCGAAAAGACTGATATCATCACCATCTTCCATATAGGGTGAATAATCGGCGAGTACCTCACGAAATTGATATTCTTTGGGTAGTTCCTTTTTAATCTTAAAGCGTCTTAACCCGGTCAATACAATGATATATTGACCATTATTACTTTCTTCGAAATTGGAAATCAGTCCCGCGCAGCCAACATCATATAATGGGCGACCACGTTCCGCCGTGCCGAATTGGTCGTTATTCTCAAGTGAAGATGATATTTTTGCTTGGGATGGCTGTACCATACCGATAATACCACTGCCGCTTCTGGCCACTTCAACCATTTCTTTATAGCGTGGTTCAAAAATATTGAGCGGCAAATACCCGCGCGGCAAAAGCATTGCGCCGGTAAGCGGGAAAATGGGTAATCTTTCTGGTAATGGTGCGGCTGTCATTTATTTATCACGAAAATAATAGGCTTGATAGTTTCCGGCGCGCGGCCACAGTAAATGGGTCCATTGGGCCTGCCATTTCAAAAAATTTAAGCAGTTGTGTTCTTGCGCCGTCATCCTGCCAACTTCTGTCTGCTGCAATAATATCAAGCAGTTCCTGTGCGGCTTCATCGCGCTTATTCGCAGCCCATAGGGCAAGTGATAAATCAAATTTTGCCTGATAATCATCCGGGTTATCTTGTGCCGCCTTGATCAGGGCATCAAGATAGCCGATATCACCCAATTGTTTTGCGGTTTCAAGTGCGGCGAGCGCCGCAGAAATAACAGGGTCATTCTTATCAGCAGCGCCTGATAATACCTGTTCAGCATTTTCAAGATCACCCAGTTTAATCAGTGAATTGGCAAGACCCGCGGTGGCTTGGATATTATCAGGTTCCATTTGCAGTGCTTGTGAATATGCGCCGCCAGCTTCTTGATAATTTTCTGCTTCAAAGGCCTGATCTGCATATTCAATTAATTTTGCTGATTCTGACGGTCCGACCTCGGGTGCGATTTTTTCAATGAATTCTCTAATCTCGCTTTCGGTTTTTACGCCAGCAAAGGCATCAACAGGGCGGCCATCAATGAAAGCAACAACGGTTGGTACTGAACGGATTTGCATCTGTGCTGCAATTTCCTGTGTTTTGTCGATGTCGACCTTGGCCATGACGACCGCACCATTGGCCTCACTGACAACTTTTTCAAGTATTGGGCCAAGGGTTTTACATGGTTCGCACCATGTGGCCCAAAAATCGACAAGGACCGGAACCTGCATTGATCGTTCGATAACGTCCGGCATAAAATTGGACATATCCGCATCAAAAATGATAGCGCCCGTGCCCGTTGCTGTATTTTCCATAATTAAATTCTCTTTAAAGTGTATCGAAATCTATAATAATAGGATCGAATCCAAAATGCCCGATAAATTTCAATAAATCGTCACGGTGAATGGTGGTGGTCGCTTCGTTATGAAGCGGATGATAATTCAGGTATTCATGTTCCATCATTCCCTTGTCAAGAATAACAATAAGGTCTTTATGTGTTACGTTAATAAGTGAAAAAGGGGTAACGGACCCTGGTTCAATTCCGAGCATATCTACCATCCGATCAGCGCTTGCGAAACTTAACCGGCCCACATTAAGGTGGTCTGATTTAAATAGTGCTTTTAAATCTACTTTTCGTTCTTCGCTTAAGACGGCCAGGATGAAATTATTTTTCTTATCTTTCAGGAAAAGGTTTTTGCAATGACCGCCTTCAATTTCACCGCGTAAATTTTGCGACTCTTCGACAGTGAATAACGGGGCGTGACGAAATAACTTCGTTTCGATACCAAGTTCATCGAAAAGTGCGTATAAATCCTGTTCCGTAGCGGGCATGTTAATTCCTTGAAATCAAAGGGTTGTTAAGCTTTATTTTTATAACTTAAGAAATTATTTGGTCCAACGTAATTTTTTTGTAATAAGGGCTTGCATTATAAAAATTACTTTGTATTATCCCCCGCACAGACACCGAAATGGTGTTCCCCTGATTTTGAGCGGGCGTAGCTCAGGGGTAGAGCGTCACCTTGCCAAGGTGAATGTCGTGAGTTCGAATCTCATCGCCCGCTCCATTAAAAAAGCCTCCGGTATTACCGGGGGCTTTTTTAATTTCTGAATAGTTCTAAAAATATTTTCGTGACGGATATCCTATTTTATTTTACTGTTTTTAAAAAAATATAATGGGAGGAAGGTTTTGAATTATTTTCTAAAAATATTAGTGGTTTGGATCATATTCCCCATTCTATCCATATTTGGCTTTCTTCTTGTTTCAAGAACACTTCTATATGATTATGATGTTGCCTTGGATTATTCCTATCCAATGGATGAAAAAAACGCGTTAACACATACGATCAATATTCAAAATGGACGAGTTGATTTTCCCGATACGGTCGGACGCAATCATTCTTCGTTTTTAAAAGTGAACGTTAGTTCAGGCATATTGGGTAAAATGTTTCAACCGGCCATTCAAATGTTTGGCAAGAACGATCTTGAAGTTCAGTATACGGAACATGGGGCGAATGGAACGCGATATCTAAACATTACTAATTTGGTCGCATCTGGGAATACTCAGATTAGATTGCATGGAACAAATATTGATATCGCGAACGGTGAAACAACACTTTATCAATTTGAAAATGTTGAACTTGAAAATAAAACGGTTCTGATTATTGCGCCGCATCCGGATGATGCGGAAATTGCAGCGTTCGGCCTTTATTCAAATCATGATGATGTTTATATCGCCACGGTCACATCCGGTGATGCTGGCCCCTTTATGTATGATGAAATTTATGATGATCCGGTCACACATTATTTAAAAAAGGGTGAGGTCAGAACTTGGAACAGTTTGGTGGTTCCCATTCTTGGTGGCGTTGATCCGGAACGAATCGTCAATCTTGGCTATAACGATGCCCGATTAAGAAAAATGGAAGCGGACAGGGAATATGTTGCTGATGGTCTTTATACTGATGTGTCGGATATGGATACGTTCAGAAGACAAAATTTCGCCGACCTTGCGGATGGTCTTGTTGGTATAAACAATTGGGAATCGTTGGTTGGTAATATGCGTTATTTATTAAATGAAATAGAGCCTGATATCATCATCACAGCTTCCCCGAAACTGGATCAGCATTCCGATCATCAATATAGTACCCATGCATTAATAGAAGCGTTAAAAGCTGAAGGTATCAATGAGGGTCAGTTGCTTTTATATACCAACCATTTGGTGCCATTTAATGAAAATTATCCATATGGTAATGCGGGCGGTGTAATTTCGGTGCCGCCAACACCGCGTGGACCAAATTATTATAATGGCATTTATTCTTATCCGATGACAGTTACAGAACAGCAAGGCAAGATACTCGCGCTTGATGCCATGAATGATTTAAGGCTTGGGACCGATTTCAGATATCCATTGCGTGCGTTTGCACAAAGTTTTGAAACATTGTGGAATAATATGATCGGCGATGATCAAACCTATTTCCGGCGTGCGATACGCAGTAATGAATTTTTCTTTGTCGTTAATATCAGCGAAATTTACGATGATGAAAAATTAAAAACCCTATAGATACATTGGGCGTCCAAGGATATTTTTGATATCCGGACGGTAATTATCAACGTCATATACATTGCTGACGATCAGGTTTTCCTGCGGTGTTAACACACAATCATTGCTGGCCAGTTCATAATTGCCGTCAATGATTGCCGTCATTTTACCGAAATTGTTTTTTTCAATTTGCTGAACGGCCATGGCACCGAAATTTCCGGCGACAAGCTTATCAAGGGCATCCGGTTCCCCGCTTCTAAGTAAATAAGCAAGTGGTTGCGTGAGCACGCTGACTTTATGATTTTTTCTAAGGTCTTCGTAGATCAAGTCACCAATACCGCCAAGTTTGTCATTGCCGTATTGATCCTTTTTTCCCTGATAGACATTGTTACCATCTTTTAAAGTCGCCCCTTCGGCAACCACGGCGACGGCATAATTATTCGTGTTGCGTACGCGGTCGGCGATAATCAGGTCACTAAAATGATTAAGGTCAATGGGAACTTCGGGGATTAAGACCCTATCAGCGGATGCAATATGACCGCTTAATAGTGCAGGTTCACCGCTATGGCGACCAAATAGTTCGATGATTGCGATGCGTTCATGGCTGGCAGCCGTGCTTCTGATTTTATTAATGCTGTCAACGCAGCGTGTGACACAGGTGCTAAACCCGATACAGTAATCCGTACCATTAACATCATTATCCATGGTTTTTGGAATACTGATCACTGGAAACCCTTGTTGGGTTAGGTGCGCTGCGAATCTTAATGATCCATCACCGCCGATGGGAACAAGTGCATCAATTTCCATGAGATCAAGAATTTTCAGGATATGATCCGTACAATCAAATGATCCTTTTTTAAATTTTGATGCTGGGACATTCCCTTTTAAGAATTCAGGCAGGAATGCCTCATCAATTTGAACGGGATTATAACGTGAAGTATGGAGAAACGTACCGCCGATATTTTCAATACCCCGTAATTCCGATGAATGAAGGGGCGTGGAAAGTGATCTATTCAGTTCCGGATTGCCATCAGGATTATAATCAAGAAGCCCTTTCCAGCCGCGTTTAATACCTACGGCTTCCCAGCCGTTTTTCTCGGCGCCTTCGACAATTGCCTTGATACAGGCATTAAGACCCGGGACGTCGCCCCCGCTGGTTAATATGCCGATCTTCATGATTTATTCCTTATTATGATATATTATGTTTTTTTAATTGGTGTCTTAATTGATGGTAATTCAGGTTCAAAAATTTCGCAGCATTTTTTTGGTTAAACTTATTTTGCTTTAATGCATTTATCAGCAATGATTTTTCGAAATTTTCGATGCTTTCATTGAAATCAACGGGCCCCTCAAGAACATCCGGTTTGTTATATAAACCATCCTCATGTTCTTTTTCCACTGTTTCCATGATTTTTCTTTTGGGCCTATATGGCGATGCAAATGGATCGAGCATTATTTGATTAACGGGTTCAAATTCATTGGACGCGTAATATACGGCGCGTTCAATGACATTTTTAAGTTCGCGAATATTGCCGGGCCATTCGTATGACATTAATTCATCAATCAAATCATGGGAAAAGCCAGGGAATGATTCCCATCCGATTTCCTGGGCAATCTTTTGGCCAAAATGAAATGACAAAATAATGATGTCTTCTTTTCTATGTCTTAAAGGGGGAAGGGTTATTACATCAAGCGCAAGCCGGTCGAGCAAGTCATGACGAAAATCACCCATATCGGCAAGTGACGGAAGATCCACATTGGTTGCGCCAATAATGCGGACATCAGTATGGAGCGTCTTATTGCTACCCAGTCTTTGGAATGTTCCATACTCGGTAACTCGCAGAATTTTTTCCTGTGCTGATAATGATGTGGTTGCAATTTCATCAAGAAACAATGTGCCTTTATGGGCTTCTTCGAAACGGCCAATGCGTTTTCCTTGTGATCCTGTGAAGGCACCAGCCTCATGGCCGAATAATTCAGCCTCAAGCAGATTTTCAGGAAGAGCCGCGCAATTAACCTGAACAAAATTTTGTTCCCATCTGGGGGATAGGAAATGCAAACGGGATGCGATCAGTTCCTTACCCGTACCGCGTTCACCGATCACAAGAACCGGTCTATTATGTCTGGCGGCGCTGCTTGTTTGTTCGATAATTTCTAAAAAAGCAGGACTTTCGCCAATGATGATTTGTTGATCAATATTCATGTTAAAAAAATATCAAAAAATGATAAAAAATACTAATTAATAATAATTTATTTAATTTTGGTTTTGGGTCAATTTTTACCTAAAATAAAATTAATTCAATAATTTCAATAAGTTAATCAAAAAAACAAAAGTTGGCACGCCTTGTGCAATATAAGATCGTGAAGGCCCCGAGTTGGGACAATATATTTACGGAGAATAAACATGGGCATTTTTACACGCCTGACTGACATAATTAATTCAAATATTTCGCATCTGCTGGATAAGGCAGAAGATCCGGACAAAATGATCCGTATGATGATCCAGGAAATGGAAGATACATTAGTAGAGGTGCGTTCTTCTGCGGCACGTGTTATCGCTGACCGTAAAGAACTTGATAGAAATCTGGTTCGCTTGAAGAAAGTCGAAGACGACTGGCTTGCAAAAGCGGAACTGGCGTTAAGCAAAGATAGAGAGGACCTTGCAAATGCAGCACTCATTGAAAAATCAAAGTTGGTGGACTTGGCTCAGGAACTGGAGCAGGACCGCGCTCCTTTAGAAGAAGCCCTTAAAAAATACGAAGATGATATCGTGCGCCTTGAAGCAAAAATCAAGGAAGCCAAGCAAAAGCAGAAAACGCTTATAGAGCGCAAAAACTCTGCTGAAAGTCAGCTTCGTGTTCGTGCAAAGCTTTATGATAACCGTATCGAAGACGTGATGAACCGTTTCCATTTAATGGAAAAACGTGTTGAGGAAACAGAAAGCCGTGTTGAGGCACAGGAACTGGGTCGTGAAAAATCATTGCACGAAGAGTTTGCTGACCTAGAAGCAGCGGAAAATGTCGCCGATGAGCTTGAAGAATTAAAAGCGAAGCTTGCGAAAAAGAATGCCAAGGATGAAAAGAAGTAAAAATCAGTGTATCTTTTAGACACTGATTAGAGAAAGGATAAAAAATGGAAATTGTTGGCATACTTTTCATGGTCGTGGTGGCCCCGATATGGATATTGCTTCATTACATCACAAGATGGAAATCAACAAAAACCATCAGTAACGAAGATGAAACACTTCTTGCTGATCTTTGGGAAAGTGCAGAACGAATTGATGCACGTATAACTAATATCGAACGAATTCTGGATGCTGAAGAACCAGGTTGGAGAAAGAAATAATGTACGGAAATTCAAAACCGCCGAAATATAAAAAATTATATCTGGATAAGCAAAATGCGAAAATTTCCGGTGTCTGTGCCGGTATTGCCGATTATTTTGGTATCGATCCGATGGTTGTTCGTATTGCCACCGTTATTATTGGATTATTCGGTGGCGGTCTGATCCTCGTGGGTTATATCCTGCTTGCCATTTTCCTGGATGCAAAGCCAGTGGACATGTTTGAAAGCAAAAGAGAAGGCGAATTCTGGAAAGGCGTAAGAACAGAGCCATCAAACACGGTTCGTGATGTGCGCCATAAATTTCGCGACATCGAACGACGCTTAAGGGCAGCGGAAGCGCATGTGACCTCGCCTAGTTATAATCTTCACCGTGAAATAAACGATCTGGATAAATAATAATGAATATTACCGTCACACCAACCACAAAAGATCCATCGCGTGGCATTTTGAGGATGGGCGAAGAAACATACCCCTGTGCGCTTGGCAAAGAAGGGATCACAATCAATAAAGCTGAAGGTGATCATAAAAGCCCAACAGGAAAATTTGCCTTGCGCAGTGTTTATTATCGTTATGATAAATTGGATGGTCCCATTTATACACAGGTGCCGATGATGGCTTTAATACGCGAAGATGGTTGGTGTGATGATCCAAATGATGTGGCTTATAATAAATCGGTGATGCTTCCATATCATGCTAGTGCTGAAAACTTATGGCGTGATGACGATTTATATGATGTGCTTGTTGTACTTGGGTATAATGATGATCCAGTTGTTCCTGGTAAGGGCAGTGCAATATTCATGCATGTGGCACGCGATTTAAGTGACAATGATTTTAAAGGCACCGAAGGATGTGTTTCTTTAAAAAAAGATCATTTGCTCGAATTGTTGCCTAAACTGACGCCGGAAACATCACTCGAAATCATTAATCCATAAATTTGACAACACTGGTATAAACAAAGCCATTTGACTTAGGAAAGCGACGGTTAATTTCGACTGTCGCTTTTTTTTCGTCAGTTGCAGTGATTTGCACATAACGTTGTTCTGCCCATTCGTCATCATAATGACGATGGGATTCACCTTGTTCTACAAGGTTTCTTACATCTTGGTTGTAAAGGGAGAACTCATAAATATTTTGTTCAATTCTTGGTACGCTTAACATAACTCTTAATACTCATTTGATTCGTCTTATGGTTAATATGGTACCAAAGACCCTTAAATAATCTGTAAAGAGATATGTAAAAATTTATAGAATTATCTCATTACCAGATCTTCGTGGGTGAATTCCGGAATTTCGGTAATGGCCATGATTTTAAATCCTCTGACCCTTGGGTATTTCGATCTGATTTTACGGATGGCGCCACGAATGTCGCGGGCGGGAAGTTCAATGTATCTGGGGTCGGCCCATCCATCGTCATAACGCGGGTGATGTTCGTCAAATTCGACAGCAGCACGTACTTCCGTATTATACATGACGACTTCAAAAATTTTTGTGTTTCTTAGCTCGCTCATACGAGCTTCACGTACTTTTTCAAAATTGCTCATTCGTATATTTCTTTCTTATAGAGCGTCAACCGCATCCCCAAGAATAAAACCAAGGCGTTCCGGATGCTTTCTTTCACATTGCGCCCAAGCTTCATCTGGGGTATGGGCTCTTTCCGTCATAATGTGAATATCAGCCCATTTATCTTCGAAATCTGGGTGTGATTTCCCCTGCTGTACCGCAGCACGGACTTCTTTGTTATAGACAGGTATATCAAAACTCAATTTCATAATATTTCTCCCAAAGTAAACTTTGTTATATATTTGCGGGAAATTAGCCTATATTAGTTATCAAAATGATAACAAAACTATTAAAATACTGATTTAATGACATATAAATCGACAGAACCAGATCAACTATATCATGAAATGCTGGAAAAGGGAGAATTAAAAGAAGACCCCATTCAGTATCAAGTTGTTCAGAAGTTTCAAAAACTCTATCAGGCATTAAAAGAAAAAAGCGATAATGGTCAAAGAAAACTGTTATCCAAACTATTTAGCAAAAAACAAGAAAACCCACATTTAAAGGGTCTTTATATTTATGGTGATGTTGGTCGTGGAAAATCCATGTTGATGGATTTATTTTATGATCTTGCGCCTGGTAAAAAGCGACGCGTGCATTTTCACGCATTTATGCTTGAAATACATCAAGAAATGCATGATTGGCGCTATATGTCCGGGGATGACCGGATAAAAAAATTCGGCACCAAAGAAGATGACCCAATCCCGCCACTTGCCGCACAAATTGCGGAGCATAGTCCACTTTTATGTTTTGATGAATTTCAGGTAACCGATGTGACCGATGCCATGATATTGGGGCGGTTGTTTCAGGCGTTATTTGATAGGGGTGTTATTTTAGTGCTTACGTCAAACCGCATTCCTGATGATCTTTATAAAGATGGTCTCAATCGGGGATTGTTTTTACCAACAATTGATATGATTAAAGAAAAGTTAGAAATCATTCAGCTTGATGGCCCAACGGATTACAGGCTTGAACGGATGAAAGGTATGGCCGTTTACCATCATCCGTTAGGTGAGAAGGCAACAAAGGCATTATCTGAATCATTCTGGAAACTAACCGATCATGAAGTGGATGATAGATCCGAGGTTGGGCCAGAGGAAATTGAGGTGCAGGGAAGAATACTGCATGTTCCCGTCGCATCAAGAGGGGTTGCGGTGGTATCATTTAAGAAAATGTGCGCGGCAGCCCTTGGGGCAGCGGATTATCTGGCGCTTGCTTGGAAGTATCATACTATCATTATGGTTGGCATTCCAAAACTCGGGCCGGAAAACAGAAATGAAGCCAAAAGATTTGTGACATTCATTGATGCGCTTTACGAAAATAACGTAAAATTTCTTTGTTGTGCGGAAGCCTCACCAGAGGAGTTATATGCAGAAGGACACGGTCATTTTGAGTTTCAAAGGACAGTATCAAGGCTGATGGAAATGCAGTCAAAAGAATATCTTGCAAAAGGTCATGCTATCTAAAGTTAATATTCTTTAGAAATATGACCAAAAAAGAACAGAAACTGTTGCGTTTACAGTGTTTTCAAGGTAAATCGAATGCAAAGATTCTTATATTAATTCCGGGGAAGGAAAAAACCCTTTTCCGCCTATACATATTCTAGGAGTAAATACAGCATGGCACGTAAAAAAATTGCATTGATCGGTGGCGGTCAAATCGGTGGTACATTAGCACATCTTGCAGGACTTAAAGGTCTTGGTGATGTTGTAATTTTTGATATCGCAGAAGGTCTTCCTGAAGGTAAAGCGCTTGACCTTGCACAAAGTTCACCTGTTGAAGGGTTCGACGCAAGAATGTCAGGTACGCAGGATTATGCCGATATCGCCGGTGCAGATGTTGTGATCGTAACAGCGGGTGTTCCGCGTAAGCCGGGCATGAGCCGTGATGATCTTCTTGAAATTAACTGTAAAGTGATGAAATCAGTTGGTGAAGGTATCCGTGATCATGCACCAAATGCCTTCGTGATTTGTATTACAAACCCACTTGATGTGATGGTTTGGGCGCTGCAAAAATATTCAGGTCTTCCTGCAAATAAAGTTGTTGGTATGGCTGGTGTTCTTGATAGTGCACGTTTCCGTCTGTTCCTTGCTGAAGAATTTAATGTTTCCGTTGAAGACGTAAACGCATTCGTACTTGGTGGCCACGGTGACACAATGGTACCTCTTGCACGTTACTCAACAGTAGCCGGTATTCCAATTCCTGATCTTGTGGAAATGGGTTGGACAACACAGGAAAAACTGGATCAAATCATTCAACGTACACGTGACGGCGGTGCTGAAATCGTTGGTCTTCTTAAAACTGGTTCTGCATTCTATGCACCTGCAACATCTGCGATTGCGATGGCTGAAAGTTATCTTGGTGACAAGCGTCGTCTGCTTCCATGTGCGGTTGAGCTTAACGGTGAATACGGTGAAAGCGACATGTATGTTGGTGTTCCATGTATCATCGGTGAAAACGGCGTTGAAAAAATCGTTGAAGTTAAATTCACTGACGAAGAAAAAGCAGGCTTCGACCACAGTGTAGACGCTGTTAAAGGTTTGATGGACGCTGTTAAAAACATTGATCCGTCACTTGCTGGCTAATATGATGTTAAATGGGATAAGGGTTTTATTAATCCTTATCCCGTAAAACTGCTAAAAATTAAAATTATCTCTAAAAGGGAAAAGGTAAAAGCACATGAATATTCATGAATATCAGGCGAAAGAGCTTTTGAAACAGTATGGGGCACCAGTACTTGATGGTGGTATTGCCTATACTGCGGATGAGGCAGAGCAGGTCGCAAAAGACCTTGGTGGTCCGGTTTGGGTTGTAAAAGCACAGATCCATGCGGGTGGCCGTGGTAAAGGCGGCGGCGTTAAGGTTGTTAAATCAGTAGAAGAAGTAAAATCAGTTGCTTCAGATATGATTGGAATGAACCTGGTAACGCATCAAACGGGCCCGGCTGGTAAAGAAGTGAATCAGGTTTACATCGAAGACGGATGTGCAATTGCCAATGAACTTTATGTGTCAATCCTTGTTGACCGTGAAACAAGCCGTGTTGCCATTATCGCTTCATCAGAAGGCGGTATGGACATCGAAGAAGTTGCGGCTGAAACACCGGAAAAAATCATTACAGTAACGATTGATCCTGCAAGTGGTCTTTCTGGTTTCCATTGCCGTAAGGTTGCTTTCGGCATGGGTCTTACTGGTAAAGCAGCAGGCGGCGTCGCAAAAGTGATCGCTGCGCTTTATAAGACATTCATGGAAAAAGATGCTGCAATGCTTGAAATTAACCCGCTTGTGGTTACAGCAGACGATGATGTTGTCGTGCTTGATGCCAAGATGGGTTTTGATGGTAACTCGCTTTACCGTCATAAAGATGTTCAAGACCTTCGTGATCCGACAGAAGAAGATCCGATGGAGCTGGAAGCAGCGAAGCACGAACTAAACTACATTAAACTGGATGGTAGCATCGGTTGTATGGTGAACGGTGCCGGTCTTGCGATGTCAACAATGGATATCATTAAGCTTAAAGGTGGCGAGCCTGCGAACTTCCTTGATGTTGGTGGGGGTGCAACACGTGAACGTGTGACCGAAGCCTTTAAAATTATTCTTAGCGATCCGAATGTTGAAGGCATTCTTGTGAATATCTTTGG
This sequence comes from Pseudemcibacter aquimaris, assembly GCF_028869115.1. Lineage (NCBI taxonomy): Bacteria > Pseudomonadati > Pseudomonadota > Alphaproteobacteria > Emcibacterales > Emcibacteraceae > Pseudemcibacter > Pseudemcibacter aquimaris. The sequence goes on along the minus strand of NZ_CP079800.1, from coordinate 3,124,868 downwards.
CGGTATCATGCGGTGTGATGTGATCGCGGAAGGTGTTGTTGCAGCGGCGAAAGAACTTGAACTTACTGTTCCGCTTGTTGTGCGACTTGAAGGTACAAATGTTGAAAAAGGAAAAGAAATTATGGCCAATAGCGGCATTAACATTATTTCTGCTTCTGATCTTGGAGACGCAGCAGAGAAAGTGGTAGCAGCAGTTAAGGAGGCCAAATAATGTCTATTTTCGTAAACGCAGAAACAAAAGTAATTTGTCAGGGCTTCACTGGTGCACAGGGTACTTTCCATTCCGAGCAAGCACTTGCATACGGCACAAAAATGGTTGGTGGTGTAACACCGGGTAAAGGTGGCAATGACCATCTTGGTCTTCCGGTATTTAACACTGTTGATGAAGCGGTTCATGCTACAGAAGCAAACGCATCTGTTATTTATGTGCCACCACCATTTGCGGCTGATGCTATCCTTGAAGCGATTGACGCAAATATTGAACTTGTAGTGTGTATCACAGAAGGTATTCCTGTACTGGACATGGTTAAGGTGAAACGTGCTCTTCAGGGTTCAAATACACGTCTTATCGGCCCTAACTGCCCGGGTGTGATTACACCAGGTGAATGTAAAATTGGTATTATGCCTGGTCACATTCACACTAAAGGTAATGTGGGTGTTGTATCACGTTCTGGTACACTAACATACGAAGCGGTTGCGCAAACAACAGCAGTTGGCCTTGGTCAAACTACGTGTGTTGGTATCGGTGGTGACCCGGTAAACGGTACAAACTTCATTGACGTTCTTGAAGGTTTCATTGATGACGATGAAACTGAATCAATCATCATGATCGGTGAAATCGGTGGTTCAGCAGAAGAAGAAGCGGCTGAATTCCTTAAAGCATCAGGCACGAAGAAGCCAGTTGTTGGTTTCATCGCGGGTCGTACAGCGCCTCCGGGCCGTACGATGGGCCATGCCGGTGCGATTGTTTCCGGTGGTAAAGGTGGTGCAGAAGATAAAATCGAAGCCATGCGTAGTGCTGGTATTCATATTTCTGAATCTCCATCTGAACTCGGCACCACATTGATGAATGTGCTTAAGGGTTAAGTCTTTTTAAATCATTCTTGATTTAGAATTGCCCGTTTTAAAAAAATAACAAGGCTCGAATGATATGAGTATAGAAAGCAAAGATGATCTTCTTAACGGCTCCAGTGGTGCATTTGTAGAGGAAATGTTTGCGCGGTACACGCGCGACCCGAACTCTGTTGATGCGTCATGGCAGCAATATTTTCAGGAACTAGCGGATGATGCCCGCGCATTAATGGGCGCAGGCCTTGAAAAGCCAGGCGCATCATGGAAACGTTCTGATTGGCCATACACGGATAATGATGACCTGGTGTCAGCGCTTAATCCGGGCTTTGAAGAAAAAGTTCAGAAAAAGAAAAAAGGCTCAGCCAGTGAAGAAGACATCCGTAAGGCAACGTTGGACAGCATCCGCTGCCTGATGATGATCCGTACGTACCGTGTGCGTGGGCATCTTCATGCAAATCTTGATCCGCTTGGTCTTACTGAAAAACCATATCATTCGGAACTTGATCCGGAAACATATGGCTTTGGTCCAGAAGATATGGACCGCCCGATTTTCCTTGATAATGTTCTTGGACTTGAAACAGCGACAGTACGTGAAGTTTTGGAAATCCTTGAGCGTACATATTGTTCAACATTCGGTGTTGAATTTATGCATATGAATAGTCCAGAGCGTAAATCATGGATCTTAAGCCGTATTGAAGGCCGTGATAAAGAAATTCATTTCACCAACGAAGGTAAGCTTGCCATTTTGCAAAAACTTACCGAAGCAGAAGGATATGAACAGTATCTTTCCAAGAAATATGTTGGAACGAAGCGTTTCGGCCTCGATGGTGGTGAAAGCCTAATACCGGCACTTGAAGCAATCATTAAAACCGGCGGACAAAACGGCGTTAAAGAAATCGTTCTTGGTATGTCGCACCGTGGCCGTTTGAATGTTTTAACGAACGTAATGGCAAAACCGTTTAAAGCGATTTTCCATGAATTTCATGGTGGATCATCCACACCGGATGAGATCGAAGGATCAGGCGATGTGAAATACCATCTTGGTGCATCTGCGGACCGTGAATTTGATGGCAATGAAGTTCATTTGTCACTGACGGCGAACCCGTCTCACCTTGAAGCGGTGAACCCTGTTGCACTTGGTAAAACACGTGCGAAGCTAACACAGCGCAATGATGTTGGCGGTACAAGTGTTCTGACATTATTGATGCATGGTGATGCGGCCTTTTCCGGACAGGGAATTGTTGCCGAAGGGTTCGCGTTAAGCGAACTGCGTGGTTATAGCACGGGTGGTACAATCCACGTGGTTGTGAATAACCAAATCGGCTTTACAACGGCACCACATTATTCGCGTTCATCACCATACCCGTCTGATATGGCGAAAGCGGTTCAGGCGCCAGTTTTCCATGTGAATGGTGATGATCCTGAAGCGGTGGTATTCGCGATGAAGGTTGCCACAGAATTCAGACAGAAATTTAAATCAGATGTTGTGATCGATATGTTCTGTTATCGCCGTTTCGGCCATAACGAGGGCGATGAGCCATCCTTCACACAGCCACTGATGTATAAACGTATTAAGAACCAGCAATCAACACGTTCAATTTATGCTGAACGTCTTGTTCGTGAAGGTCTTCTTACCCAAGCTGAAGCTGATCAAATGGCGAAAGATTTCCACACTTACCTTGATGTGGAATTTGAAGCTGCCAAAGATTACAAACCAGAAAAAGCAGACTGGTTCGCTGGAAGCTGGGCTGGACTTGAACGTCCTGATGATGATCTGCGTCGCGGTAGTGAAACTGGCGTTCATATTGATGAACTTAATGATCTTGGTCGTTTGCTTACAACGGTTCCTGATGATTTTAAAGTTCACCGCACGCTTCAAAGAACACTGGATGCGAAAGCGCGCATGTTTGAAGCCGGTGAAAATTTCGATTGGGCAACTGCAGAGGCACTTGCCTTCGGTACACTTATTCGCGAAGGTCACCGCGTAAGACTATCCGGTCAGGACTGTCAACGTGGTACATTCTCGCAACGTCATAGTGTGTTTATCGAACAAGAAACTGAAGACCGTTATGCCCCACTTGCCCATGCAGGTGACGGGCCGGATGCCCACGCCACATACGAAGTGATTGACAGTGCGCTATCCGAAGAAGCGGTACTTGGCTTTGAATATGGATATTCACTTGCGGAACCAAATGCACTTGTGCTTTGGGAAGCACAGTTCGGTGATTTCGCAAACGGCGCGCAAATGATCTTTGACCAGTTCATTTCAAGCGGTGAATCAAAATGGCTACGTTTCAGTGGTTTGGTTGTTCTTCTTCCACATGGATACGAAGGACAGGGACCAGAACATTCATCAGCACGCCTTGAACGTTATCTTCAGCTTTGTGCCGAAGATAATATGCAGGTCGTTTACTGTACGACGCCTGCGAACTATTTCCACGTTCTGCGCCGTCAAATGAAACGTAAGTTCCGTAAGCCGCTGATTATGATGACACCAAAATCATTATTGCGTCATAAGCTTGCAACTTCCAAAATTGAAGATATGGCAGAAAATTCAGAATTCCACCGTCTGCTTTGGGATGATGCACAAAGTGATCCGCATAAAACAAGCGTTAAGATCAATAAAGATAAAGACATCAAACGTCTTATCCTTTGTACAGGTAAGGTTTATTATGACCTGCTTGCGGAACGTGAAGTGCGCGACCAAAAAGATACATATCTGATGCGTGTCGAGCAGCTTTATCCATTCCCGCATGAAGCACTTGTTAAAGAGCTTAAGCGTTTCACAAATGTTGAAACGGTTGTCTGGTGTCAGGAAGAACCAAAGAATATGGGTTCATGGAATTATATTGATCCATATATCGAAGACGCACTTGTTGCGGCGGGTTGTAATGCGTCCCGTCCTGTTTACGCAGGAAGAACGGCAGCAGCATCACCAGCAACAGGCCTGATGGAAAGACATAAGAAAGAACAAGCCGAATTACTTGATATGGCACTAACCGTGACCACAAGGTAAGGCAATTAAGAAAAGATAATTTATTTTATAAATAATAATAAGGAGAAGGTCATATGACCGTCGAAATTCACGTTCCGGTACTTGGTGAATCAGTCACCGAAGCAACAGTAGGAAAATGGTATAAAGCCGTTGGCGAAGCCGTTGCAGTTGATGAAGTTATATGTGAACTCGAAACAGATAAAGTTGCACTAGAGGTAACAGCCTCAGCATCCGGTGCACTTGCAGAAATCGTTGCAGAAGAAGGCGACAACGTTGAAGTTGGCGCGTTACTTGGCAAAATTGATGAAACGGCACACGGTACTGCCGCCGCAGCACCGGCACCAGCCGTAGAAGAAAAGAAAGCTGAAGCAGCCCCTGCACCGGCCGCAGCACCAGCAGCCCCAGCAAAAGGCGTTAACGCAAGACCGGCAGCAGCAAAACTTGCTGAAGAAAAAGGCGTTGACCTTAACACAGTAACAGGCACTGGCGCTGGTGGTACGATCACAAAAGCAGACGTGCTTGCGCATCTATCTGGTGCGCCAGCAGCACCTGCAGCGACGGCAGCAGCACCTGTTGCGGCGGCACCTGCAGCAGCACAAGAAGAAGTCGTGCCGATGACACGCCTTCGCCGTACAATCGCAAAACGTCTTAAGGATGCACAAAATACGGCTGCGATGCTGACCACTTATAACGAAGTGGATATGTCGGCTGTAATGGCACTACGTGCGCAATATAAAGAAGTTTTTGAAAAGAAACATGGTTGCCGTCTTGGCTTTATGTCTTTCTTCACCAAAGCTTGCGTAGCAGCACTTAAAGAAATTCCGGAAGTGAACGCGGAAATCCGTGAAGACAGCATCGTATATAAAAATTACTATAACGTTGGTGTTGCCGCATCAACGCCATCCGGTCTTGTTGTTCCGGTTGTGAAAAATGCACAGGACATGGGTTTTGCGGATATTGAAAAAGAAATCAGCCGCCTTGGTGGTTTGGCCCGTGACGGTAAGCTTGCCATGGAAGACATGATGGGCGGCACATTCACCATTTCAAATGGCGGTGTTTTCGGATCACTTCTTTCAAGCCCGATTTTGAACGCGCCACAGTCCGGTATTCTGGGCATGCACACAATTCAGAAACGTCCTGTTGTTGTGAATGATGAAATTGTCATTCGCCCGATGATGTATCTGTCGCTTTCATACGATCACCGTATTGTTGATGGTAAGGGCGCGGTAACGTTCCTTGTTCGTGTAAAAGAAAATCTGGAAGATCCACAACGTCTTGTGTTGGACCTTTAAGAAGCATTTGATCTTTAATAATAATAAAAATTGGAATTCATAATGAGCGATAATTATGATGTAGTCGTAATCGGCGGCGGACCAGGTGGTTACGTTGCTGCGATTAGAGCAGCCCAACTGGGCTTAAAAACAGCATGTGTTGAAATGCGTGGTTCACTTGGTGGAACGTGTTTGAATGTTGGCTGTATCCCGTCAAAAGCACTTCTTCATGCGTCAGAACTTTATGACGAAGCAAACGGCGGCATGGAAAAGTTTGGTATTTCAACTGGTAAAGTTTCCATCGATGTTTCAAAATTAATGGATCATAAAGACGGTATTGTAACGGATCTTACAAACGGTATTGAATTTTTATTTAAGAAAAACAAGGTCGATTATGTAAAGGGTCGCGGTAAAGTCGCGGGCGCTGGCAAGGTTGAAGTTGCACTAAACGATGGCGGTGAACAAGTTCTTGAGACAAAAAATATCGTTATCGCAACGGGTTCTGATGTGGCGAGCCTTCCGGGTATTGAAATTGATGAGAAAATCGTTGTGTCTTCAACGGGTGCATTAAGCCTTCCAAAAGTGCCAAAACATATGGTTGTTATTGGTGGTGGCGTGATCGGGCTTGAGCTTGGTTCCGTATGGAAACGCCTTGGTGCTGATGTGACGGTTGTTGAATTTATGGACCGTATTACCCCTGAAATGGACGGCGAAGTTTCAAAAACTTTCGCACGTATTCTGAAAAAACAAGGCTTTAAATTTAAACTGAAATCAAAAGTAACAGCGATCAAGACAACGAAAACGGGCGCAACCGTTTCTGTTGAGCCGGCAAAAGGTGGTGACGCTGATACAATTAAGGCTGACGCGGTTCTTGTGGCTGTTGGTCGTCGTCCTTATACAGAGGGACTTGGTCTTGCTGAAGCTGGCGTTAACGTGAATGATCGTGGTCAGGTTGATATCAATGATCATTTCGAAACCAATGTACCGGGCGTATATGCGATTGGTGATGTGGTGCGCGGCGCAATGCTTGCCCATAAAGCAGAAGACGAAGGCGTTGCCGTCGCGGAAATTATCGCGGGTTACGCGGGTCACGTGAATTATGATGCAATCCCAGGCGTGATTTACACAATGCCGGAAGTGGCATCTGTGGGTAAAACAGAAGAACAGCTTAAAGAAGCGGGTACCGATTACAATTCCGGTAAATTCCCGTTCACAGCGAACAGCCGTGCAAAAGCAAACAGCCAAACCGACGGTTTTGTGAAGGTTCTATCTTGCGCTACAACTGATAAAGTGCTTGGCGCCCATATCATTGGGGCGGATGCGGGTAATATGATCGCTGAACTTACACTTGCCATTGAAAAAGGCATCACAGCCGAGGACGTGGCATATACATGTCATGCCCATCCAACGGAAACAGAAGCCGTTAAAGAAGCGGCAATGGCCGCTGGTGGTTCACCAATTCATATGTAAGAATTGGTTAGCAAAGAATTTAAAAAGGCGGCTTTAAAAGCCGCCTTTTTTATTAATGATTATTCAATTAACGATGTAATTCTCGCCGCCATTTTTTCCGGATCCTCAGCATGGCGGAAATGGGTCACTAGATTGCCATCCTTACCCATCAAATATGTAAAGGATGTATGGTCGACAATGTAATCTTCCGTATCATCGGCTTTTGCCGCATAAACCCGGTACTCGGCCTTAATGGCATCAATCTGTTCCACCGTGCCGGTTAACCCGATTAGATCATCATGAAAATATTTGACATATTCTGCCATGATATCAACCGTATCGCGCTCAGGATCAACACTGACAAAAACGGGGTTAATTTGATTAACAATTTCCGGATCAAGCATTTCAAGCGCGTCTGACATGATCTGTAAATCCATTGGGCAGATATCCGGACAATAGGTATAACCAAAATACACAAGCATATATTTACCAAGGAAATCTTTATCAGTAACGTGCTGATTAAGGTGGTTGGTTAAACTAAATGGCCCGCCGATAAGGGCACGGCTGTTTTCACCTGCCGTTGGGGTGTCATCTTTCAATAGATATATTGACCAAACACCCACAGCAAGTATCAACAGAAATGCGCTTAGAAAAAAACGCATCCTGTTTTTGTTTAAATTGTTCGCGTTACTCATGTTAGCGTTTTTTCATAACATTGAGTGTTTTTGTAATCTCGCCAGCATTTTCAAAATAAAGTGTCAGTTCAACCTTATCGCCTTCTTGATATTTTGTTGCTGTTTCAAAAATCATAATATGATAACCGCCCGGTTTAAGTTCCACTGAACCACCCGCAGGGATTTCAAGGCCGCCCTCAACTTGGGACATTTTCATGACCCCATCTTTCATGGTGTGTTCATGAATTTCCACGCGTGGTGAAATTGTGGATGAAACCTTGATCAGTTTATCTGCGGTGTTTCCTTTATTCTCAACATGGAAATATGCACCGCCTGGTCTGCCGGCGGCAAGGATTGGGCGTGCCCATTCATTGGTGATGATAATGTCTTTTTCTTGTGCCTGCGTACTTAATGGAACGGCGCAAAGCGCAAAAAGGATAAATAGAATTTTTTTCATTTTGTTTTCTCTTAACTTGTAATTTGTATAGGGGTTGATCCGCCGTTTATCGTCAAAAACGGGTAGATACATGTAAAAATTATTTTGAAAGTTAGAGAAAAGCGGGTGGTGCGCGTGGGTTTGCTGCGCCAATAATGGATGCTGACCTATTGATATGATCAGCAGAAAAAACCTGTCCGTTTGATTTTCTATGCTCAATTTCATAAGCATCAGAAAGATTAATAGCGTATAGGACGGATGCTGAAACTTTTATCAAACAGAGTGGACAGTGGGATTGTGATTGGTCCTGATCAGAACTTGTCAGGCCATTAAGTTCATCAATGCTTACATATTTTATGCCGGTCGGTGTACAGATGATAATCTTATCACCGAATAGATCTTCGACCCCGGATAAATCCTTCGCCGCAACAGAAAGTGGTGCAAGGGCATTTATAAGAATGACCAATGCAGCAAACATGTTGATGTTCAATTTGTAATGTCTAATTATTCTAAGCATTATGGTCATCTTATAACGCTTATTTGAGTATGGCTCAAATAAAACAGGTAAAAATGCGATGATTTTCACCGTTGCATTACCATTCCAATTCACGGTAAAAATGTTAAGTGTAAAAAGAGGAACAAAATGTACATCATAGAATGCAAAACCGATCGCGAAATCATGGATACCTACGCCGTGATGAACCAGCTTCGCCCCCATGTTAATGAAGAAGATTATCTTGGCCTTATCCGTGAAATGGAAGGACAGAACGGGTCATTAATTGCCGTTATGGACGATGGAAAATGCGTTGGTTGTTCATTCTTTCGCCGTGAAACGCGTCTATTCACCGGGCCGATGGTTTATGTGGATGATCTGGTTTCTGATGAAAACACCCGTTCAAAGGGTGTCGGCAAGATGATGATTGATTGGCTGACGGCATATTGCCGTGAAAATGGGTTTAAACAATTGGTGCTAGATAGCGGGGTACAGCGCGGAAAGGGCCACAAATTTTATTTCCGCGAAGGATTCACCATCACATCATTTAATTTTAAAAAGCCAATTGAATAATGGATTTAAATCAGGCGATACAAAAGGCGGTGTCGTTCGCCAATCAGGGAAATTTGGCGGCGGCGGAAAAAACATGTCAGGATATTATCCGCGCCAATGATCGTTTCCATCCGGCCTATCATTTGCTTGGTCAAATTGCCCTTGGAACCGGGCGCATTGATATGGCGCTTGCCATGACACAGCGCGCAGGAAGCCTTGACCAACGTAATGTAAATTACGTTCGTGATATGGCAGAAATTCTATTCTTTGCCGGAAAACCGCAAGACGCGGTGAATTTCATAGGACGCGCGATAAGCATAAATCCGAATGATGCCAAATCCCATAATATCGCGGGGTTGTCGTTTAATGTGCTTGGCGATTTGAGTCGCGCGCGGATCGCATTTGAAACTGTATTGAAATTGGACCCGAAAAACAGTAGCGCACATAACAACCTTGGTTCCGTGCTTGAAAAATCCGGTGATGAGGCGGGCGCAAAATCCGCGTATAAAAAGGCTGTTTCATTAGATAAAGGAAACGTGGAAGCGCTGAATAACCTTGCGTCCATGTTGATCGCGGCGGGTGATCTGGATGGGGCCAAGGAAAAATTGAAAGCGGCGATCAAAACACGCCCTGATTATATCGAAGCACATCATAATCTATCGGGGCTAAAAAAATATAAATCCGGTGACAAGGACATCAAAATTCTTGAAGAACTTGATCCATCCAAAATGCCGCCCATTAATCAGGCAAGACGTGAATTTATATTGGGTAAGGTCTACGCGGATTTGGGTGATCATGATGTGGCTTTTGACCATTATATCTTGGGCAATAAAAAAATGCGTGAAATGATCCAATATGATGGTCAGGCCGCGGAAAAATTTCATGATGAATTAAAATCTGTATTTAATGCTGAATTTTGCTCGACCAAAAAGGGCGCGAATGATGACCCGACACCGATTTTTATTGTCGGCATGCCCAGATCCGGTTCAACCCTGACGGAACAAATATTATCAAGCCATTCGGATGTTTTTGCCGCTGGTGAACTCACGACCCTTGGTAATTTGATCAAGGAAAAATGTTCTGATTTTCCAAATGGCATTGGTATCTTGTCGGATGATGAATTAAATTCCATTGGTGAAGCGTATTTGGCCGATATTAAAACCCGTGCACCACATGCAAAACGCATCATTGATAAAATGCCGGGTAATTATCGTTTCTTAGGTGTAATTTCGAAAATATTGCCGAACGCAAAAATCATTCATACAACCCGTAATCCGATGGATTGTTGTGTGTCGATCTATACGCGCCTTTTCCTTGAACCCATTCATTATGCCTATGATCTTAAGGAACTGGGTGATTATTATAAAATGTATCAGGATATGATGGATCATTGGCGTGATGTTTTACCACAGGGCATGATGACCGAAGTGGGTTACGAAGATGTGGTCGATGATCTTGAAAATCAAGCAAAAGAATTGGTTCAGTTCGCCGATCTTGATTGGCAGGATGATGTTCTTGATTTCCATAAACAAAAAGGAAACGTCACCACCGCCAGCGCCGCACAAGTGCGTAAACCGATCTATAAATCTTCCGTTGAACGTTGGCGGGTATATGAAGATAGGTTGGGTGATTTAATGAATATCTTAAATGGGGATAAGGAAACGATATAATTGGGATAATTAAGGACACTACACATGCGAATAGATTCAGATTTACTTGGTGAGATGGAAATCCCTGATGATGTATATTATGGGGCGCAGACATTAAGAACGATTGAACTTTTTGAACCGTCAAAAGAGCTAATCAATCAATTCCCTGAATTTATCAACGCAGTGGCAGCGATAAAAAAAAGCTGTGCCCTTGTTCATGGTGATTTAAAATTAATTGATCCCGAAATCGTTGATGCCATTGCCGCCGCCTGTGATGAGGTTAGAGACGGAATTTTTAATAATGATTTGATACTGGATATGCTATCCGGCAATGATTTTTCACCCATCAATATGAATTTCAATGAGGTCATCGCATGCCGGGCAAATGAAATTATCACGGGTGAAAAGGGGTATACGGCTGTTCAACCAAACACCCATGTGAACATGGGTCAATCAACATGTGATTCTGCCTATTCTGCGGCACGGTTTGGATTATATAGCGAAATTGAAAAAGTCAAAAAGTCAGTTCAAAAGTTATCGGATGCTTATCATTCCCAAGCCGAAAAATATAAAGACAGCGTCAAAGTATCCCATACCTGTTTTCAGGATGCTGCCCCCATTACAATGGGCCAATTTTTTGGTGCAGCCGTTAGTTTCTTAAACAGGCAACTTAATCATCTTGATGGCATTCAATCTGAATTAAAAACACATGCAATCGGCTATACGGTTATTGGAACCGGGTTAGGGTCCTTTAGTGGATTTCATGAACGAATTAATGATGTTCTATCCCGTGAGCTGGGGTATGAGGTTACATTCGGGGATGATCCAGTTGATCAATTGCAATATGCGGATGTTTTTTTACGGGCGCAAAATGCATTAAAAAGCGTCATCACCGGCGTTTCAAAAATGGCGCGGGATATCCGAATTATGTCAAGCGGCCCTGACGCCGGTTTTTCAGAAATCCAAATCGAAGCCGTACAAAACGGAAGCTCGTTTTTCCCGGGCAAAATAAATCCAAGTCTGGCCGAGCTGGTCAATATCGCCTGTTATCAGGTTTGTGGATATTCAACCAGCATCACCATGGCGGTGGAGGCAGGTGAGCTTGATGTAACACCATGGTATCCTGTTTTTACCGTTAATACGCTTAATTCAGCGAAAATTATTTATAAAGCGATTAACGCATTTTCGGATAAATGTATTTCTACATTAACGGTAAATGTAGAAAGCAATTACAAGAAAGCGGTACAATCAATGGGGATGGCAGTCGCAGTGTCCGCGGTTCTCGGGTATAAGACGGCAACGAAAGTGGCGCTTTATGCAGGTGAAAATAATCTGACGATTAAAGAAGCCGTGATAAAGATGGGGTTAATGTCTGAAGAACAGGCAAACCTTGTCATTGATCCACTTTTATTAACAAATGTGGACGAAAGCAGTCAGTTATTATTAGACGGAGCCCTTAATGCTAAGAAGCGATACTAAATATAATCCCATGAATTTCATCATTGGTAGCGGTGATAAAAGTTCCCATCCGGCATTGGCATTGCTTCTTATATTAGTGGTGGCGTCGATCCTTGCCAATTTTATTCCAAGCGGTGAATATCAACGAATGGTCATTGATGGAAAAACCATGGTTGACCCGGACTCGTTTCAATATATTGAAAAGCAATATGTGGGCGTTGGCATATTCTTTCAAAGCTTTTACCACGGCTTTGTCGAAGGAAGTGGTCTTTTGGCGCTTGTGCTGTTTGTTGGGGCCGCTTTTTTCGGTGTCGCGAAAGATATTGGCATATTGGAACAAACCTTAAAAGCGATATACCACAAAATTAAACACATCAATTTCACGATGTTTGTTTATTTATTCATGCTTTCTTACGGCCTTTTAATATCATTCACGGGTATGTTTGATTTGGGGTCAGTGTTTATTCCATTAATTATCCCCCTTTGTATTGCCATGGGATATGACGCCATGACGGGTGCGGCCATTATATTGGTTTCCGCTTGTGTTGGGTATGGGGCTGCGATGGCGAACCCGTTTTTTACCGCCAATGCCCATTTAATTGCTGAACTTCCGATTTATTCTGCGGCGTGGTTTCGTGGCATTTGTTTTGTATTAATGTTAATTCCCGGCGCATGGTTCATTAACCGTTATGCACAAAAGGTAAAAAAGGACCCATCCCATTCGTTAACGGCCGATCTTGATTTACCCTATCAGGCAATTTCCGATGAAGAGGAAATCACATTCACATCCGCACAAAAAAGAGCGGGCGTCGTCTTTTTCGCATGTTTTGCCTATCTGATTTATGGGTCGATCAATCTTGGGTTTGGCTTTGCAGAGATTACCGGAACATTTGCCGCTATGGCGATACTGACGGGAATTGCTTATGGCATGAGCTTAAATGATATCTGCAAATCAATGACCAAGGGCATGTCGAGCATTTTTATTGTTGTTGTGGTCATGTTGCTTGCGAGGGCCGTTTTATATGTTCTGGAACAAAGCAGAACAATCGACACAATAATTCATTTCTTATCGCAGTTCATCGAAGGAACACCGTATTTTTCCGCAAGCGTTCTATTTTTTGTTCAAAGCATTATCAATTTCATCATCCCGTCGGGATCGGGACAGGCACTGATTACCATGCCGATGGTAACACCGCTTGCGGATATAGCCGGCCTTTCCAGACAAGTGGCGGTGCTTGCATCACAATATGGTGACGGCTTTGCCAATCTGATTTTCCCGACCAATGGGTCGTTGCTCGCAATCCTCGCTATTTCTGGCATCCCTTATGCACGCTGGTTTAAGTTTTTCTGGAAATTATACCTGCTGTTTGTGTTTCTATGTTTAATATCCATATGGATTGCGATAGCGATAAATTTACAATGATGAATACACATATTGAAACTGATGGTTATGAAATTATTGAGGATTTTTTATCCAAAAATAATATCAATAAATTAATAACTGAAATCGAAGAAAAAAATCTGGCACCAATAAAGGGTGGGTTTAGAAATGCTGAGAAAGTTTTTCCTTTAATTAAAGGTATTGCAAGTTCAAGAAATGTAATTGAGGCTGCAAGAAATTATCTTTCTGGTGAACCAAAATTTGTACGTGCGATTCTATTTAATAAAACGTCTGACAATAATTGGTTGGTTGCATGGCATCAGGATAAGGCCGTTACGCTGTCGGAAAAATGTGAAATGGATGGTTGGGGTCCATGGTCAATCAAATCGGGCGTTCATCATGTCCAACCACCACGAGCGGTATTGGATAATATGATTACTTTCCGTATTCATTTGGATGATACGCCAAAAGAAAATGGTTGTCTTAAAGTAATTAAGGGAAGCCATAACCAAGGTATATTGGCGACGGCAGAAGTGGTCGAGATCGCCAAAACATCTGAACAATCATACTGCGAGGTAAGTGCAGGTGATTGCATAGCGATGCGCCCATTAATTATCCATGCCTCCAGTAAATCATTGAAACCGAAAAATAGACGCGTCATTCATCTGGAATACACAGGATATGATTTACCAGAAGGCGTTAATTGGGTTTAGCCTACTCCGTCACCAGCCGGATAACGCCGTCCCGCTTATTCAGCAGGAATAGCTTACCATCGGTGGTGTGCGCCAGGCGGATGTCGGCGCGCATGGCTTCGTCCCTGCCTTGGGCTTCGTTTTTCGCTTGTATGACCTCAAGGAATGTTTTGTTGCCACCATCTGTTTTTAACAGGATGCGGCGGATGGCGTCTTGTCCGCCGTTGGGTTGATCATCGGCGGATACATAGAATATTTCACCGCTTGCCAGTTCCGCGAAAATAATCAGGTCATTTAATTGTGTCACATCGCCGTCACGGTAAACGGCAATGCCGCTTGATGCCACGGAACGTTGGAACAGCGGGTCTTTTTGATCATATTCCGCGACCGGGAAAATCATGTCGGGTGCTGTGCTTGTATCGGCGGCTTCAACCCCGTCGCGGCTGACGTAACGGAAACTGCCTTCCCATGGTTTCCAGCCCAGATTGGCGCCGCTGTTTATTTTGCTGATTTCCTCAACCGTGTTTTGGCCGATATCGGCCACATACATTTGACCGTCTTTTTTATCCCATGCGATACGGTTTGGTGATCTGGTGCCAGTTGCATATATTTCTTTTAAGACATCATCGCCTTCGTTCACGAACGGGTTGTCGGCGGGAATGCCGTACTGGCCGTTTTTGCTGTTTGTACCAAGCGGGTCAATGCGCAGCATTTTACCGAAAATGGATGACATATTTTGTGACATATCCATCGGGTCACCGCCACTGCCGCCGTCACCATTACTGATGTATAATGTGCCATATTCTGCTGTCCCCGCAGTCGCGAGCGGGTTAAAGGCGATCTGACCACCGTTATGATTGCCAAAGGGTTGTTCCATACGCATCAATTCACGCGGTGCTTCACCGTCATACATAGGCGCACTTGCATCCTTGGCGGTCCATTCCAATAGTAATGTATCATGGGCGTCATTGCCCCCTTCCGGGGTAAAATCGGGTGTGGGGCGTTTATTGGAACTATCCAAAAGCATATAAATTTTGCCATACCCCGGTGCGCCGGATTTATTAAAATCCGGATGTAATGCCAGACCGGTAAACCCACGTTCAAGCACAGTCCATCTTAAATCCACGGCCCATTTTTCTTCATTTAAATCAATATATTTGGTGACGTCGCCACTCTGGGATACGGTATAAAGCAAGCCGTGCAGATCATTAACGAAATATCGGTCGCCACCGGGTTCCAGTTCCATATCCATGGCAAGGGCTGCTTCTTCCTCAAAATCAGGTAATGTAGCAAATTCTTTAAATCCAATGGTGATGATGTCCTTTTCAGCCTCAATCGGGGTTTTGAAAGGATCATTGGTCACCTGCGCCATCCCGGCCCCGGTCATAAGCCCGAATATTAAGGATGCTTTTAATAGGATTTGGAATGTACTAGTCATGATCAAGGCCCCTTTGATTTGATTTTTCAGAAGTTTACATGAAATGAATGGATGGGTCAAAAAGCAGTTTGTAAGATTAAATTGAAAGGATATAGTCGATAGGTATTTTAAAATGGGGAAAAGCTGAATGGCATATTTCATTCAAATAATCATCTTAATTTTTGTAACAATGGTTACATTTGAGTCTGGGAGGCGGAATTGTATTCCTATATTTAGCTTTCCAGCAGCTTTGACTTTTTTATTAATATTGATTGATAGTTTAAACAAGGGTTATGTTGACAGTTGGTGGATTGTAGCCGTTTTTCCTTTGTATGGAATTAGTTTTCTTATTGTAAACGGTATTCAACTTATTAGATGGATTATAAGTAATAAAAAATAAGTGATTAGAATTTTTTGTGTGAAACATGATGCAGAACGGAAATACATCTGCGGACATGGGCGGGATAATCTAGGTTACACAACTCACTTCTTCGCGCTTGGATGCGCATTGTTATAAACATCCATCAAATATGCGGTATCGACATCGGTGTAATGCTGTGTGGTGGAAAGGTCGGCGTGACCGAGTAGTTCTTGGATTGTACGCAGGTCACCGCCCGCGGTCAGCAGATGAGTTGCGAAGCTGTGGCGTAATGCGTGGGGCGTGGCCGAGCTGGGCAGACCGAGAGCCGTACGAACCTTTTGCATGGCAAGTTGGACATTACGGGCATTAAGCCGCTTGCCGCGCACGCCGATGAAAAGTGGATCGCCGCGGTTTAATTTTTTCGGACATGTATTTAAATATTGATCAACGGCCTGGATTACCACTGGAATGATGGGGACGAGGCGTTCTTTACCGCCTTTACCACGGATGGTCATGATATCTTTTTTATCCAGATCACCGACGTTTAAGCTTAAGGCTTCTGAAATCCGAAGGCCGCATCCATATAATAATGTCAGTACGGCGATGTCACGATCTGCCACCCAATCAGCGTTGTTATCGGGCGTTGCAAAATCGCCAACATCCTTGATTGTGCGTTTGGCGGCGTCTTGACTTAACGGGCGGGGTAATCGTTTTTTTAATTTCGGACTACTGACTGCATCAATGGCATCATTGGATATGATGTTATTGCGGCGCATATATTTGTAAAATGATCTGACCGCGCTGAAATTCCGCGCCATGCTGGCCGGGGTCAGGCCGTCCCGTCTGCGTGCGGCAAGGTAACTTCTGAAATCGGCTGGTTTTAGTCCCTCTAACGTTTTTTTATCGGGTGATTTTCCGGCGTGTTCCGTTAGAAACGTCAGAAATGCCAATATGTCGCGTAAATATGCGTCATGGGTGTGGCGGGAAACGCGTTTTTCCGAGATCAGGTAATCCTGCCACTTTTTAATCAGTGGGGTTATTTGGGGGAATATGTTTTTCTCTAAGCGCTCGTTTTCAGCCATTGGATCAAACATTTATGAAATGATGCCCCAAGGAACCGTAAAAGTTCCGTGCCTTGCCCGGGATAAAACATATCTGCATCGCGACTGCCGAAGGCAAGAATACCGGGTGGGTTATGGTCCGTTTCCGGTAATTTAATTAACGCTTCCGCCTTTACTAGTGATTTGGCAGGGCCAAAGATTTCTTCGGATACATCCACATCACCACGCAGTTGAATGATATCATCATTACCAAGGCTTTCTTCCACCGTGCCTTTTGGTAGTGGGGATATTTCCTTGATATTCGGGATGGCTTTATCATGATCTTTTTCAAAACAAATGCGGATCACATCCATATGCAACATGTCTGGCCAATCTTGTGTGACCACATGACCATAATGTTCCAGTGTTTCCGTATCCATTAATGCAAGGATTGCTTCATGGACCTGTACTTGTGTGGTCAGGTTATTACGTGATGTGTCAATCAATAACCCTTGATTGCTTTTAAGTTCATCCAGTGATAATTTTAATTTTTCAATCATCAGATTTTGAAAATCAACAACCCCGTCTTCGGAAAGGTCGGGCGTTGTTAAAATGCCAAAAAGTTCTGGATTATGATTTAAAAAATCAGGATTATGACGCAGAAAATTAATTACATCTTCTGCGTCTAACTTGTCACTTATTTGCTTTTTTTTAGCCATAATTATTTAAGTGCCAAACTCTATGCGATTGTTTGGCCTGTTTTTTCCCAATCTTTTACAAATGCAGCAAGGCCGCTATCTGTTAGTGGGTGTTTAAACAATTGATGTACCACTTTTGGCGGAATGGTTGCAACGTCCGCGCCGATCAGTGCACTATCAAGAATGTGCATGTTATGACGTGTGCTTGCCACCAGAATTTCCGTCTTGAAATCATAATTATCATAAATGGTGCGAATATCCGCAATCAGTGCCATGCCGTCGTGGCCGATGTCATCATGACGACCAACAAACGGGGAAATAAACGCGGCGCCCGCTTTTGCAGCGAGTAACGCTTGTGATGCTGAAAAACAAAGTGTCACATTAACCATTTTGCCCTGATCGGCGAAATGTTTACATGTGCGCAGCCCGTCTGGTGTCAGCGGAACTTTAAGACATACGTTATCGGCAATATCATAAAGAACGGCCGCTTCGCGTACCATTGTTTCATAATCTGTTGCGGCAACCTCGGCACTGACCGGGCCATCAACAAGATCACAGATTTCTTTGGTTACTTCAATAATGTCACGACCGGATTTTAAAATCAGTGACGGGTTGGTGGTTACACCATCCACAAGGCCCAGTTCAACAAGGGGTCTGATTTCATCGATTTCGGCTGTATCAATAAAAAATTTCATATTTTGAAAATCCTTTTGGTCAAAATTTTTGTACCGCTCCCTGCGGCGAAACTGATTTCACCTTTGTGCCTTTATTTTAGCTTTTGTGCAAGGAGATATTACGATAATGTAGCCGCAAAAGAATAAATATAAGGTCATCTTACGTGTCAGATTTTTTCTCACATTGCCGTATTCAGGTGTTATTGCCGCTGCCGCTTGGCGGGGTGCTTGATTATCTGTTGCCGGATGGCATGGATGTGGGGCCGGGCGATTTTGTAACCGTGCCGTTATCGGGCCGTGAAATGCAGGGCGTGGTCTGGAATACCCAACCGGAAGACAGCGATGTACCACTTGAAAAATTAAAACATATCATTCGCACTTCTGAATTGCCGGCGTTGCCGGAAAGTTTGATTAAATTTGTCGATTGGGTTGCGCATTATACGCTTTCGCCGCCGGGTGCCGTTTTAAAAATGGCATTAAGCGTGCCAAGAAAATCAGAAAATCCAAAGAAAAAAACGCTATATAAATTATCGCCTGATCTGCCGGATAAATTGACACCCGCACGTCAAAAAATCGTGGGTGCCGCGATCGACGATATGCCAATGGCAGTAAAAACATGGACAGAGATCGCCGCGGTCGGCGAAGGGGTCGTGCGCGGTATGATCAAGACGGGAATGTTAATCCCGGTTGAGGTCAGCGGCGAAGAAACATTCGCAGTCCCAGATATTGAAATCGAACGCGCAACGCTTTCGGGTGAACAGCAAGAAGCCGCCAAGCACATTATTACACAACAACGCAGTGAAACATTCCGCGCTATTTTGTTAGAGGGCGTAACAGGCAGCGGTAAAACGGAAGTATATTTTGAGGCAATCGCGGAAAGCTTAAAAGAAAAGACGGCGCAAGTGTTGGTTTTGGTGCCGGAAATATCGCTGACGACACAGTGGCTAGAACGATTTAAGGAACGGTTTGGCACCGAACCCGTTATTTGGCATTCGGAAATGACACCGGCACAAAGACGGCGCGCATGGTGGGCGACAATCCGTGGTGAAGCGCGGGTTATCGTTGGTGCGCGGTCGGCGTTATTCCTGCCCCTTCAGAATTTGAAACTCGTGATCGTTGATGAGGAACATTCCCAGACATTCAAGCAAGACGAGGGCGTCATGTATCATGGCCGTGATATGGCGGTGGTACGGGCGATGCAATCGCACTGCCCCGTGGTGCTTGCGTCGGCGACACCGTCGCTTGAAACCATGATTAATGCGGAAAATGCCAAATATGATTGGCTTTATCTTGGCGAACGACACGGTCCCGCGACGCTTCCAAGTATGTCGACGGTGGACCTTCGTGTTCATAAATTAAAAACCGGCAGCTGGATCAGCGCACCCCTTTATCAGGCCCTAAAAGAAAATCTGGAAAATGGTGAACAGTCGCTTTTATATCTAAACCGCCGTGGATATGCGCCACTCACATTATGTAGGAAATGCGGGCATAGATTTGAATGCCCCCATTGTTCAGCGTGGCTTGTGGAACATCATAAATGGCAGCGTCTTGAATGCCATCATTGTGGCTTTAATCGCCGTGTGCCGGACCAATGCCCGAATTGTGAGGCAGAAGACAGTCTTGTGCCATGCGGTCCCGGTGTTGAACGTGTCGCGGAGGAAGTCGCCGACCTGTTCCCTGAAGCGAGGCTCGCGATCCTTTCTAGTGATGAAATTTCATCACCCAGTGCATTAAAACGGATGATTGAAAGCATCGAACGACATGAGGTCGATTTTATCATCGGCACACAGATCGTGACCAAAGGATATCATTTTCCTATGTTGACGCTCGTTGGTGTTATTGATGCTGATCTTGGCATGTCGGGCGCAGACCCACGCGCGGCGGAACGTACATGGCAACAATTAGAACAAGTGGCGGGACGCGCGGGAAGGGCCGAACATCCGGGCCGTGTGATTTTTCAAACCTATGAACCCGGCCATCCGGTCTTATCGGCACTGGTGAGTGGCGATAAGGATCTGTTTCTTGAACGAGAGGCAGAATCACGTGAAGCACAGAACTTGCCGCCTTACGGGAAATTAGCATCACTGATATTATCCGGCCCAGATAAGGGTAAAGTGATGGATACCGCCAAACGGTTATCAAAAATTGCCCCGCATTATGATAATGTTACCGTACTTGGCCCTGTGCCAGCACCACTGGCGTACTTGCGTGGTAATCACCGTTATAGATTTCTTATGAAAGCGGAAGGTCGGGTCAATATTCAAAAAGTGATCCACGACTGGCTAGCGGGACTTCCAAAACATGGTGGTGTTCGGGTTCAGGTGGACATCGATCCATACAGTTTTTATTAGAATCAATCGGTCATAATTTTCTTGGATTTCCTGATTGTCACTGCAATGTCCAGAGTACAGTGGTTTTTTACCGAGAATATAGGCAAAAAAGGCCGATTTTTTTGACATTTTCATAAAAAAGTGAGTTAGGGTAAATTGTGACCTTGCAGTATGTGAAACTGTATGCTAGGTATCGCGCGACTATTGGTAATTTATAACAAATTTTTGCCCTTAGAAATTCCATGAAAATGGGGCTAAATAAGGGAAAAAGCGTTAGAAATTATTTGTTTTTTATCTGATGAATGATTCCCTTGGGTGAGAGTTGTTCATGAACAAAAAGGAAGACATAGACGTGTCATCTGAAAAAGCAGAAAATATTGCTTCTGAAAATATTTCGCTAACGGGCCTTGCCGGTCGTTATGCGGTTGCGTTATTTGAAATCGCGGAAGAAGCAAAATCACTTGATAGTGTAGCAGAAGAAATTAATGCTCTTGGCGCTCTTATTAAAGAAAGCGACGAGCTTTATATGCTAACGACAAGTCCGGTAATTTCCCGTGCCAATCAATCAGCTGCAATGGCTGAGCTTGTGAAAGCGGCGGGTCTATCAAAAACAGTTGAAAATTTCCTTGGTGTTGTGACGCACAATCGCCGTCTGGATCAACTGTCAAATATTATTAGAGAATTTAACAGAAAGCTTGAGCATCACCGTGGTGAGGTTAATGCTTCTGTGGTTACAGCTTGTAAGCTTGACAAAAAACAGCTTGATGCAATCAGCAAAAAGCTAAAATCAATGGTTGGACGTGATGTAAACGTGGAAACTGAAGTGGACGAAGAACTGCTTGGCGGTATGGTCGTTCGTGTTGGTTCCCGCATGATTGATTCATCATTAAAAACAAAACTTGCTAATCTTGAAGCAACAATGAAAGAGGTTGGATAATGGACATCCGTGCAGCGGAAATTTCCAAAATTTTGAAAGAACAGATCGCTAATTTCGGTGACGAAGCTGAAGTATCTGAAGTTGGTAAAGTTCTATCAGTTGGTGACGGTATTGCCCGTGTATATGGTCTGGACAATGTGCAGGCTGGTGAAATGGTTGAATTCCCGGGCGGTATTCGTGGAATGGCTTTGAACCTTGAAGCTGACAACGTTGGTGTTGTTATTTTCGGTTCTGACCGTGATATTAAAGAAGGCGACACTGTTAAGCGTCTTGGTTCGATTGTGGACGTACCGGTTGGTCGTGGTCTACTGGGTCGTGTTGTAGATGGCCTTGGTAACCCAATTGACGGTAAAGGCCCGCTCGAAGACGTAACACGCGGTCGTGTGGAAGTAAAAGCCCCTGGTATTATCCCTCGTAAATCTGTGCATGAGCCAGTACAAACTGGTCTTAAAGCGATTGACGCTCTTGTGCCGGTTGGTCGTGGTCAACGTGAACTTATCATTGGTGACCGTCAAACAGGTAAAACAGCCGTAGCGATTGACGCTTTCCTTAACCAGAAAGAAGTAAACGCCGGTGATGACGAGAGCAAGAAACTTTACTGTATCTATGTTGCGGTTGGTCAAAAACGTTCAACTGTTGCTCAAATCGTTAAGACACTAGAAGACAACGGCGCGATGGAATACTCAATCGTTGTTGCAGCGACAGCGTCTGAGCCTGCACCGATGCAGTTCCTTGCACCATATACAGGTACAGCGATGGGCGAATATTTCCGTGATAACGGAATGCACGCGGTTATCGTACATGACGACCTTACAAAACAGGCGGTTGCTTATCGTCAGATGTCACTTCTTCTTCGTCGTCCTCCTGGACGTGAAGCGTATCCTGGTGACGTTTTCTATCTTCATTCACGTCTTCTTGAGCGTGCAGCGAAGATGGGTGATGATGCAGGTAACGGTTCACTAACAGCGCTTCCTGTGATTGAAACACAGGCGGGTGACGTGTCAGCCTATATTCCAACAAACGTTATTTCGATTACAGACGGTCAGATCTTCCTTGAAACAGAACTATTCTACCAAGGTATCCGTCCCGCGATTAACGTTGGTCTATCAGTATCTCGTGTGGGTTCATCAGCCCAGGTTAAAGCGATGAAACAGGTTTCCGGTACAATTAAACTTGAGCTTGCTCAATACCGTGAGATGGCAGCGTTCGCGCAGTTCGGTTCTGACCTTGATGCAGCGACACAGCAGCTTCTTAACCGTGGTGCGCGCCTAACAGAGCTACTGAAACAAGCACAATATTCACCAATGTCTGTTGCTGAACAGGTTGTTTCCATCTTCTCAGGTGTGAATGGCTTCCTAGACAACATTGAAGTTGGTGATGTTAACCGTTTCGAAGAAGCGCTTATTTCTGAAATGCATGCAAATCATAGTGACGTACTTGATACAATCACAAATGAAGGTGCAGTTTCACCGGAAACAAGTGACAAGCTGAAGGACGTTATTGGTAAATTTGCTGGTAACTTCGTTTAAGAAACAAGGATTAAGTTAGGATAAGTCAATATGGCTAACCTTAAAGACCTCAGAAACCGAATTGCAAGTGTGGAATCTACGCAAAAGATTACCAAAGCGATGCAAATGGTTTCTGCTTCAAAGCTTAGAAAAGCGCAGGACGCGGCGGAAGCGGCGCGTCCTTACGCAGAGCGTATGGAAAAGGTCCTATCCTCACTTGCATCAAGCATGAAGGGCCAAACTGGTGGTCCTCGACTTCTTGCAGGTACAGGTAGCGATCAAAAGCAACTTGTTGTGGTTGCGACTTCCGAACGTGGTCTGTGTGGCGGCTTTAATACAAACATCGTGAAAGCAGCGAAAGCAAAGATCGATGCACTTGTTGCCGAAGGTAAAGATGTCAGCATCATTACAATCGGTAAAAAAGGTGCAGCGGTACTTAAGCGTGAATATTCCGATAAAATCATTCAGCATTTCGACATGAGTCATGTTAGAAATTATGCATTTTCCGATGCAGCGCCAATTGCAGAGCGCTTCATTGAAATGTATGACGCAGGTGATTTCGACGTATGTACGCTTTTCTTCGCTAAATTCATTAACGTTCTAACTCAGGAAGTAACACCACTTCAGCTTATTCCAGCTTCTGTTCCAGAAGATGGCGCAACTGACCTTGGTGGCGCTTGTTACGAGTATGAACCAGATGAAAATGAAATTTTGGAAGATCTGCTACCACGTAACGTTGGTGTTCAGCTTTTCCGTGCGTTGCTTGAAAACGCAGCCAGTGAGCAGGGTTCACGTATGACAGCGATGGATAACGCGACCCGTAATGCTGGTGAAATGATCGATAGTCTGCGTACGACTTATAACCGTACACGTCAGGCTGTTATTACAAACGAATTGATTGAAATTATTTCGGGCGCGGAAGCGCTTTAATAAAACATTGAAGCGGGCAAAAGTGCCCCGGGAGTTTTAAATAAAATGACTAAAGAAAATAAAGGTCAAGTAGCACAGGTAATTGGTGCCGTTGTCGACGTTAAGTTTGACGGCGATCTACCAGCTATTCTATCTGCTCTTGAAGTTGACAACAACGGTAACCGCCTGGTTCTTGAGGTAGCTCAGCATCTAGGTGAAAATACTGTACGTACAATTGCGATGGACAGCACAGACGGTCTTGTTCGCGGTATGGAAGTTTCTGACACTGGCGCACAAATTTCTGTACCTGTTGGTGCAAAAACACTAGGCCGCATCATGAACGTTGTGGGTGAGCCAATTGACGAGCGTGGTCCGATCGGTAACACAGAAGTTGCTCCAATTCACGCGGACGCACCAGAATTTGCTGACCAGTCAACAGAAGCTGAAATCCTTGTAACAGGTATTAAAGTTGTTGACCTTCTCGCACCATATGCGAAGGGTGGTAAAATTGGTCTATTCGGTGGTGCCGGTGTTGGTAAAACCGTTTTGATCATGGAACTGATTAACAACATTGCTAAAGGTCACGGTGGTTACTCTGTATTCGCTGGTGTGGGTGAGCGTACTCGTGAGGGTAATGATCTTTACCACGAAATGATCGAAAGTAACGTTATCGACCTTGAAGGCGAAGAATCAAAAGTGGCACTTGTATACGGTCAGATGAATGAGCCTCCTGGTGCGCGTGCTCGTGTGGCTCTTACTGGTCTTACTGTTGCGGAATATTTCCGTGACGTTGAAAACCAGGACGTGCTGTTCTTCGTGGACAACATCTTCCGCTTTACACAGGCTGGTGCTGAGGTGTCCGCGCTTCTTGGACGTATTCCTTCTGCGGTGGGTTACCAACCTACTCTTGCGACAGACATGGGTACTCTTCAGGAACGTATTACATCAACAAACAAAGGTTCGATTACATCTGTGCAAGCCATTTACGTGCCTGCTGACGACCTTACCGACCCTGCGCCTGCTACATCGTTTGCTCACTTGGACGCGACAACCGTTCTTAACCGTGCAATCTCTGAAAAAGGTATTTACCCTGCGGTGGATCCACTTGATTCAACATCACGTATTCTTACAGCCGACGTTGTTGGTGAAGAGCACTACAATGTTGCTCGTGAAGTACAGGAAATTCTACAGAAGTATAAATCACTTCAGGACATCATTGCTATTCTTGGTATGGACGAACTTTCTGAAGAAGATAAGCTTGTTGTATCACGTGCTCGTAAAGTTGAGCGCTTTATGTCACAGCCATTCCATGTTGCGGAAGTATTCACCAACATGCCTGGTAAATTCGTTGAGCTAGAAGACACAATTCGTTCTTTCCGTGAAATCATTAACGGTGATTACGACGATCTTCCAGAAGCAGCCTTCCTAATGGTTGGTGGCATTGACGAAGTTGTGGAAAAAGCGAAGAAAATGGCTGCTGAAGCTGCCTAATAAAATAAGGAATTTACGGTTATGGCCGATAAACTTCATTTTGAACTAGTATCACCGGAAAAACTTCTTAAATCCGCAGATGTGGATATGGTTGTTGTTCCAGGTACGGAAGGGGACTTCGGTGTCCTTCCTGCGCATGCGCCAGTTGTTTCAACACTCCGTACTGGTGTGATTGAAGTACACGACGGTGGTGCCGCTGAAAAACTTCTTGTTGCGGGTGGCTTCGCCGAAGTTAACGCAGAAGGTCTTACAATTCTTGCCGAGCTTGCAAAGCCATTAGGCGATGTTGATAAAGCAGCCTATGAAGCAGAGCTTAAAGACCTAAACGAAGATGTTCAGGATGCAAAAGATGATGAGACCCGTGCTCGTGCTGAAAAAGCTCGCGATCAGGTTCAGTCAATCTTAGAAGTTCTGGAGCGTGAAGCCGCGTAGTTCTTTAAATAGAATTTTGAATTTAAAACCCCGTCAGGATATTCCGGCGGGGTTTTTTATTGTGGAGTGTTTAATTCTGTTAAAGACCTTGTGGGCAATCTTCACCGCCACAATGACGATAGAATGATGCGCACTGCGAGCAGAGTGCAGAAAGCGGTAACGTTATGACAGGAGCTAACACAAAGATATGGATATAGGAAAATGTGCTTAACATTTCGCCGGAATAAAATAAATTTAATCCAAACAGTCCTTGATAGATTAACAAAAACGCCAACGTGAATAGTATGATCGGCAGAATGATGCTTAAAAAACTGATGAACATGCGTGTGGTGTTCTTTTGCGTAAGACGCCATGACGTCAGCAGTCCGATGCGTTTTCCGATGGTTCTCGCACACATAGCAAGACTAAATCTTAGAAACACAAGATAGGTGACAAAACCGGTTATCACAGCAATCACCAGATAACGGAAAATTTCATTCTCGCTTAAGATAAAAAAGTCAGAAAGCGATTCACCAAGACCTGAGGAATTAATAACGTATAATAGTGCGGTGATCAGGCCAATGGTTACCATTGACGCAAGACCGATTAGAAACAGTACTTTGGTAATAAGCACAAAACTGCGTGTTAAAATCGGCCATATTTTCTTTCTTATAAGCCCGCTAGGCCCAATTAAATATAAACGTTGCCATAATATCATACAGGGGATCGCCCAAAGATAAGTCGTCAGGATATATAGAATGAATGAAAGATTATATCCGTCTGGCACCATTTCTGTTGATGGCCTTGGTAAAAAGAAAGGATCAAAAAGTCCGGCAAGGCCGATGATAGTGAACGGTAAAAATGCAAGGTAAGAAATCATGATGTGATTCCACTTGTAATGCCAAAGACACTTATAGGCGTCCTTTAAACTGGTATTGATACAAAGTGGGTTACAATCAAATTTCATATTCTATTGGCAATCCGTTTAACTTTTATACTCATCCGGGACTAGTTCAGCAAATAAAACCGATCCTGCTGATACCTGTAGGGCAAATGGTGCAAGGCTAATTGGCATCAAGATATACGAAATAACCATTGTGCTAACATCCGATTCAAGTCCCAATGAATAGATTATATAAAACAACAATGCCGAAATCATGGCCATAGGTGCATAACAGCCAATGGCTATTAAAATCAGATTTTTGTTGTTTTGCCGCGTATAATAATAAGAGCTTTTCATCGGAAGAAGCGTATTACTTACAGCGAGGTTCGCAAACGTCGGTATCGTTCTGAATATAACAAGCGCCATGAACAATGACATCAGCATCCATATGACGGTTGATATGACGATGTTATCGGTTGCGTTTTCACCCGCTGCCGCGTTGACAATAACCAGTATAAGCCCAAATAACAGCCCGACACTTAATAGCGCAAGAATTAATACGAGCGACAATGCGATGGTATAAGCAAATGATTTTATGAACTTTTCGGCAAATGAAGCAAAGGGTAATTTAAAAACACTATCCTTACCCATTAGGAATTGCCGATATAATAAAATGCTGAAAATCACTAGAAACGCCAATGTGAGCAGTAATGGTAATAAAACCTCTGTGAAAGAAGTGGTCTCAGGATTAATTCTTAATGGTGCAATGAATTGCAATAGGGATAGCGGCAACATAACAACATAAGAAAGTATGCAATATGACTTAAGATTATCTTTTAAATTGCTATAGGCTTTTATAAGAACGTCTTTGGGCGACAATATTTTGTTATCTTCATCAAGCATAATTTACCCCGCCAAATGTGCAAATTTATCAGCTAGTTTTTGATATATATCGCGCTTAAAAGGAACAATCATATCCGGAAGATCTCTCATATCAGACCATTTCCATTCTGCAAATTCGGGATGGGCAGTTTCAATATTAATATCACTATCCTGACCGTTAAAGCGCATCACATACCATTTCATGGATTGGCCGCCGTACCTACCTTTCCAAACTTTGCCATAAAGTTCATCCGGAAGGTCATAGGTAAGCCAGCCATCATATTCATCAATGATGGTGACGTTGTTGATGCCTGTTTCTTCTTCAAGTTCACGAAGGGCGGCTTCACGCGTATCTTCCCCTTCATCGATTCCGCCTTGCGGCATTTGCCAGGCTTCGACTTTGGTGTCGATGCGCTTTGCAACAAAAACTTTATTATCTGCATTCAGTAACATTATGCCCGCGCAAGGGCGGTAAGGTAGGTTCTTTTCCATATTTACTTTATCGGTTGTCTGTTGGCGATGGCCGTTACCGGAACAAGGTCGATGCCTTTTTGTTCCAAAGTTTTTGACCATTCGGCAATTTCATTAATTGTAATTGGTAATGCGCGTGCCATGCCAAGTGCGGCACCAAACGTGTTGGCTGTTTTTTCAAGTTCAGCGAGTTCGTTTTGAATGTTTGATGGGGTAAGATTGTTATCAATATACCGATCATTCATGGCGCGCGGCATGCCGGTACGTCTCGCAAGACGAGCTGCCATGCTAAATCTGGTGGATCTGGCATCAACAAGCATTAAACCTCTTGATGCAAGGTCTGTGATAACCGGCGTCATGTCTTCTTCTGATGCGGTGAATTTTGACCCCATATGATTAACGACACCCACGTAACCAGTGACTTGTGACAATATCCAGTCAAGGCGCGACATATTTTCACGTTCGCTCATATCCGCAACAAGTGTATGGGGACCAGGATCGCTATCCGGGTAATTTAGTGGCTCGGTAGGGATCATTAAAAATCCTTCATGACCGCGGTTTCTTGATTTATCCATCCAGTCTTGAAGGTTTCTGCCGTACGGGGAAAAGGCAAGATCTACTTGACCCGGTAAATTATCAATGGCGGCTTGGCTGCTTTTGCTGTTTAAACCCACATCCGTCACAAGGATTGCAATGCGCGGACGTTCTTCTGCCCCTTCAAATGGTCTTGCATATTCTTTCCATACCACAAGACCATCCGGTCCAAGGGCCGGCTTTAAACCATTATCACCTGCAACCAATAAATTTTGATTTGGCACGGGCGGTAATGGGGATTGTGTGGCAAGCATTGGATTATTTGCGGGCGTTTCTGTAACTGGCGTTGATGCAGGCTCGCTCATAGCTGGTGGTTCATCGGTAATCGCCGGATCGGATGAAGGTTCATCCGTAGCCACGCTTGAAGTAGTAGGAGTATCAGAAACAGTTTCCGGCGGTTCAGATAATATCACCCAGCCAACTGCTAGGCCAAGTGATATCAAAACAATGCCCCAAGCCACCATTAGAGGGCTTAGAGCTCTACGTTTTGTTGAACTCTTTAGTTCCGGTTCATTTGCCATATATTACACTTCCCCGTGCTGGCGATGCTTTTTCATTGCTTCTTTATTGTTAATTACTTCTGGCGATAGACATACCACGAATAAGATTCAGCGCAAAATTAAGCTGATAGTCATCCTGTGCTGTGGTTAAGCGTTGCTCTTCTTCCTCTTCACTTTCTTCTTCGGAATCTGCCTCTTCACCTTCTTCGGAACCAAGGTTTAGATCAATTTCTTCCTCATCGCCTTCTTCTTCATCATCTGCATTTGGGTTGGCAAGGCTTCCGCGTAGGCTTGCTTCACTGCGTCTTGTTCTAACTTCTTCCGTGTCATCAAGACGAAGCTGTTCCACAACAACATCTGGTGTGATTCCTTCGTTTTGAATGGAATTACCAGATGGCGTAAAGTAATAAGCGGTCGTCAGGCTCATGGCGCCATTGGTTGAAAGCGGCATTACTGTTTGAACGGAACCTTTACCGAATGACTGTGTTCCAACAACCACGGCACGTTCATGGTCTTGAAGTGCGCCTGCAACAATTTCAGATGCGGATGCAGAACCACCATTAATCAATACAACAAGTGATTTACCATCAATGCTGTCACCGCGCTGTGAATTATAACGTTGAATATTGCGGTCATTTCTTGTGCGTGTTGATACGATCTCGCCGCGGTCAAGAAATGCGCTTGAAACTGCAACCGCCTGATCAAGAAGACCACCCGGATTATTACGAAGATCAAGAACAATACCCTGCATATTGTCGCCTAGTTCTTCTTTAATTTCTGTAATCGCTTCACGAAGGCCGGGTCCTGTTTTTTCTGTGAATGATGATACGCGGATGTAACCAACTTCGTCTTCAATGCGGTGACGAACGGATTGTACCTCGATAATTGCGCGGGTTAGGGTAATTTCAATGACGTCGCTTTCGCCCTTACGGACAATTGTCACATCAATGTCTGTACCAACCTTACCACGCATTTTTTCAACGGCTTCGTTAAGCGTCAGACCATTGATTTGTTCACCGTCAATGCGGGTAATGTAATCGCCTGCTTTGATGCCAGCACGGAACGCGGGGGTATCATCCATTGGTGAAACCACAAGGATTACACCACGGTCCATTGTTACCTCGATACCAAGGCCGCCAAATTCACCGCTGGTTTGAACGCGCATGCCTTCGTATCTTTTCGGATTTAGGTATGTGGAATGTGGGTCAAGTGATGTCAGCATGCCGTTAATGGCGGCTTCGATTAATTCTTCATCATCAACATCTTTCACATAATTGGCGCGGATACGTTCAAACACATCAGCAAATAAATTTAGCTGATTATATGTTTCCGTTTTCGCTGCGAATGATGGTGCCGACATATAAATGCTGAAAATACCAATCGCACAAATAGTCGTTTTGAAAAATTGTTTCATAAAATTACCTTTCTATCACATACCCTAATTTATCACTTACCTTGTCGGTCCATGGCTATAATCCATGGTAGTGGGTTTACGGGTTTTCCCTGCTGTCTTAATTCTACATATAATTTTTGCCTAGAATTAGACGGTCCTGCCTCCCTAGACATTTGACCTACAGGTTCTCCTTTTAATACCCATTGTCCCACATTACTATTAATATTTTCCAAACCCGCAAGAAGAGTATGATACCCGTCCCCGTGGGATATAATCAAGAGCTGACCGTATGTTCTGAATTTACCGGCATAAACTATTCTGCCTTCGTGCGGGGCGATTACAGTTGCACCGACGCGTGTATCGATTGTTATGCCCTTTGCGCGTTGCCCGGAAGGCAACAATTGATTAAAAGATTGACCGATTGATCCACTTGCCGGAAGGGGTAAATTTCCCTTTGATCCAGCGAAATTGGAACTGGGGTCAGGTGTTGATAACCTAGCCACAGATGTTGTGCTTCCTGCGGGTGCCGGTCTGTCTCTGCTTATTTTGGCGGCGCGGCGCGCGGCTTCTTCGCGAAGAGCGATTTCTGTTTCAATTTGATCGATAAGTTCTTGTAAATCCTTGGCATTTTCTGCAAATTGTTTCAGTTTCTCTTGCTCTTCACGGGTTGTTTTTTCAAGGACAGATTGCCTTACTTGTCTTTGTTTTAACAGTTCGTCAATTTCACCATTGGAAATAACGAGTGCAGCGAGTTGCTGTTTTAACAGTTCATTCTGTCTGCTGATATCATGACGCACCACGTTTAATTCCGACAGGTCATTTTCAAGTACATCGGCCCTCGATTTCAAATCGGGCAGCACGACCTTAAGCAGTGATGTGGTGCGTAAGGTATTGATGGCTTCATCGGGCTTAAAGGCGACCACATTGGTCGACTGCATGGAAAGCCGTTGCATAGCACCAAGGGTTGATGCCATTTCAAAATTTCGGTCGCTTAGTTTTTCTTCAAGCTCTTTTTCGCGAATCAGTAATTCAGCAAGATTTTGTTCACCGCGGGTAATATTGCTCTCGGTTTTTTGGATATCGGCCGCGGAATTAATTAATTGCTGCTGGATATCCGCAATTTCTTCACGGACTTGTGCAGCTTCCTGTTCTAATGATTTTGTACGTTCCGTACTGATTTCAATTTGTTTTTTTAATTCATCCAGTTTTTCAGATGTGGCGCGTTCATCCTCACGGATTTGCGCCATTGATACATTGGAAAAAATCAAACCAATTGTGACCACTGTGATCGACAGCAGCCCCTTATGTATTGGTTTTTCAATTTTCCTATGTGTCATTTATCCTCTTTTAATTATGAAATCAGGTTGCGTCCCGTCATGGCATCCGGCTGTTCAAGCCCCATTAGCAATAATACTGTTGGTGCAACGTCACATAACGCACCATTTTCCAGTGTCACGTCAGTTCCATTTACGGCTTCGCCATTCACCAAAATAAACGGCACAAGATTGGTTGTATGCGCCGTATGAGGAGCGCCCGTATCCGGATTTTTCATCAGTTCGATATTACCATGATCTGCGGTGATCAGCATGCTGCCACCTGCGCTTTCAACGGCCTCATGTAATCTGCCTAGTGAATTATCAATTGTTTTAACGGCTTTAAGGGCCGCTTCAAGAACGCCAGTATGGCCAACCATATCCGGGTTTGCGAAATTCACCACAATCAAATCATATTCATTTGATGTGATGGCTTCCACGAGCTTATCGGTAACTTCAGGCGCGGACATTTCCGGTTTTAAATTATAGGTGGCCACGTCCGGTGACGGGATCAGAATACGATTTTCACCGTCATATAAATCTTCGTTACCACCATTAAAAAAGAAAGTCACATGGGCAAATTTTTCAGTTTCCGCAATCCTTAATTGCTTAAGGTTATGATCGGAAACGATTTGTCCCAATGTGTCCTGAAGCGGTGCTGTTGGAAACAGACAGTCCATATATTGGATCAGGTGATCAGAATATTTTGACATTCCAAGTGACGCAGAAAGCTTAACTGATTTTTTCTTTTCAAATCCGTCAAAGTCAGGGTCAACAAAGGTCGCCATAATTTCACGGGCGCGGTCCGCACGGAAATTTGCCATCAGAACCGCATCACCGTCGTTTAGTCCTTGATAATCACCAATGATGGTCGGTTTTACAAATTCATCTGTTTGCTCGGCGGCATATGCAGCATCAATTGCTTCTGATGCGGTGCCCTCCTTTTCACCGATTGCGGACGTGATAGCATCATGCGCCTGAACAACACGGTCCCAACGGTTATCGCGGTCCATTGCATAATATCTGCCGGAAATGGTTGCGATTTTTACGTTTTCAAGCTTTGCTATTTCTGCTTCGAATGGCGCGATAAATTCAAGCGCGCTTTTTGGTGGCACGTCACGGCCATCGGTAAATCCGTGGATCATCACCGGAATACCCGCATTCGCATAAACGACAGCAGCACCGATCATATGGTTTTGATGACTATGAACTCCACCCGGTGAAAGCAGACCCATGATATGCATGGTACCGCCTGTTTCTTTAAGTGTGGCAATCGATGATTTTACGCAATCGATGTCTTTTACCTGATCAAGTTCGATGGCTTCGTCGATGCGGGGCAGTTCCTGTTTTACGACACGGCCACCACCGATGTTCATATGACCTACTTCTGAATTGCCCATTTGACCATCCGGAAGCCCAACTGACATACCCGATGTTTGCAGGAATGATGATGGATATTTATCGCAGATCATATCGTAATTTGGCGTATCCGCCATACGGATCGCGTTATTTTCATTCTCTTCGCGTGATCCCCATCCATCAAGAATGCAAAGAACAACGGGTTTGGTTGGTTTTAGTGTCGAATTAGTCATGTTGGTCACTATACAATTATTTAATTTTAAAGGAAAATATAAAGATGCATTCTTAAAGCATCATGAACGGTTAATCTTTATGATAGGGATGCCCTTGCAATATGGTTGATGCTCTATAAAGCTGTTCACCAAGCATGGCGCGCACCATCATATGGGGCCATGTCATTTGCCCGAATGAAATTTTGAGATCAGCCTTAGCTTTTACCTTTGGGTCATACCCATCCGCCCCGCCAATCAGAAACACAAGATGAGAAATACCCATATCTTGATAATTTCTTATTTTTTCGGCGAATGCTGTACTACGCATTTCTTTACCCCGTTCATCAAGAGCGATTATTGTCGCTCCTTTTGGGATTGCGTTTAAGATCAAATCACCTTCGCGGGACATGCGTTCCGAGCCCGTAATGGGGCGACGTTCTTCCACTTCGGTGATTTTCACTTTCCATGGGCAGCGTTTCAGATAATTTTGTAGAATATCATGTTCCGGGCTTTTTTTCATTCGGCCAACGGCAATGATTTCAATATTCATTTGATGACTTACACGTTTTCGTCGTCAGCTTCGTGTTCATTCATTTTACCCGGGGTAAAATCAGCAGCCCACATCTTTTCAAGATTATAAAAGCTGCGTACTTCCGGTCTAAACACATGAACAACAATATCACCGGCATCAAGCAGAACCCAATCCGCTTTTTCCATGCCCTCTAGCTTACAGCCATGTCCGGTTGCATGCTTTAATTTGCGGTATAAATGATCCGCAATCGCAGAGACCTGACGATTGGAACGACCGGACGCAATCACCATCGAATCAGCGATGCTTGTTTTTCCTGTCAGATCAATTTGGATGATGTCTTCTGCTTTATCGTCTTCCAGCGAACCGATTACCAGGTCCTGGAGTTCAGCTTTTGAGAGTAGCTTCTTCGGACTGTCTGCGTCCTTTAACTCGGATGTGTCTTGCACTTTTAAGTCTGTAACCTCTTGTTATTTCGACGGATTTCCGTCGATGACATGGGATTCTCTGTCATTTCATAATAAACCCATGCCGGTGGTGTTTTCATATATAGTTCTGCTGCATTGCTTGTTGGAATTTTATATTCCGATAGCGTCTTTGCAGCAATACTATTTAATGCATCAACAGAATAACTTGGTCTGTTGAAAATCGCAAATGGAACTGTATTTGCTATATCTTTCCAGTCCTTCCATTTGTCAAACTGGGCCAGATTATCTGCACCCATTAACCAGATGAAATCATGATCAAATTCATCTGTTAATTTAGTGAGCGTGTCGACCGTATAGCGCGTCTTAAATTTCTTCTCAATATCACTGATGATAATTGGATGATCACCAGCAATTCTTTCAGCAGATAAGAAGCGCTCATTATATTCAGCCATATCATCATCAGATTTTAGCGGGTTGCCCGGTGATACCAGCCACCAGATTTCATCAAGGCCGAGAATTTCAAGCGCTTTAAGGCTGATTTCCAGATGACCTTCATGGGCGGGATTAAAAGATCCGCCTAATAATCCGATTTTTTTATGGTCTGGTTTGTCCATTACCCCTTACCTGATATTTATAGCTGGTAAGCTGTTCAAGCCCAACAGGTCCACGCGCATGCATTTTTCCGGTCGAAATGCCAATTTCCGCACCCATGCCAAATTCACCGCCATCGGCATATTGTGTTGAAGCATTGTGAATAACAATGGCGCTATCGATTTCATTTAAAAACTTTACGGCCGCATTATCGTCTTCGGTGATGATAGAATCAGTATGATGTGACCCGTATTGATCAATATGGGCAATGGCTCCTTCAACGCCATTTACGACCTTCACTGAAATAATTGCGTCCAGATATTCTGTGGCCCAGTCTTCTTCTGTGGCTTCAATGGCATCAGCATAATTTTCACAGACGGTTTTATCGCCGCGAATTTCGCAACCCTTGTCTTTTAATGCATCAAGAATTGGGGACATGTGACTATCCATAATCGCTTCATCAATAAGAAGTGTTTCCGCGGAACCACAAATGCCAGTACGGCGCATTTTCGCGTTCAGCGTCACATTGACCGCTTTTTCAAGGTCGGCTTTACCATCAATATAAACATGGCAAATACCGTCCAAGTGCGCCATCACCGGCACGCGGCTATCGTTTTGAACGCGTTCAATCAGTCCTTTACCACCACGTGGCACGATAATATCCACATAATCAGATAGACGCAGAAGTTCACCAACCGCCGAACGGTCTTGTGTCGGGATAAGTTGAATTGCATTAACAGGAAGGCCTGCTTCTTCAAGTCCTTTTACAAGGCACGCGTGAATAGCGCGGCTTGAATGGGCGCTTTCACTGCCGCATCTGAGGATCGACGCGTTTCCTGATTTTAAGCACAGAATGCCTGCGTCTGCTGTTACATTTGGACGCGATTCAAAAATAACACCAATGACACCAAGCGGCACACGCACGCGAGAAATTTTTAGACCATTTGGACGTTCTTTTGTTTCCAGTACATCACCAATCGGATCATTCAGTTTAATGATATCTTCGATACTTGATGCGATGGCCTCTACGCGTTCTTCATCCAGTAGCAAACGGTCAAGCATAGCGCCCGTAAGACCACGACCCTTTGCAATTTCCATATCCTTATGATTGGCAGCGATAATGTCATCTTTTGCGTCACGCACAGATTTTGCCGCAGCGGCAAGTGCATTATTTTTTTGATCGGTACTGCAAAGCGCCAGTTCGCTTGCAGCAGCTT
This sequence comes from Pseudemcibacter aquimaris, assembly GCF_028869115.1. NCBI lineage: Bacteria > Pseudomonadati > Pseudomonadota > Alphaproteobacteria > Emcibacterales > Emcibacteraceae > Pseudemcibacter > Pseudemcibacter aquimaris. Next base: position 3,088,599 of record NZ_CP079800.1, on the reverse strand, counting down.
TTGCTTGCTTACCGATTTGTTGCATCAATTTAATTATATCGTTTTCGCTATTCATTATTCGCTTCTTTTAAATAATTTAACTCATAACCATGTCACTGCGGTGCACAAGTTCCTCGCGTCCACCGTATCCAAGAATATTTTCAATTTCGCTGCTGTTTGATCCGACTATTTTTTGGGCATCTTCGGATTTATAAGCAACTAAGCCGCGGGCAATCTCTATACCCGCATCCGTTAATATCGTCACAGTGTCTCCGCGCTCAAAATCACCATCAATTTTTGTGACACCAGCAGGTAGTAAACTTTTACCATTTTTAAGTGCCCGAACAGCACCGTCATCAATAATGATCGTTCCATGTGGTGATAACGCACCTGCAATCCATTTTTTCTTGGCGGCCATTGGTGTTGTTGATGCCATAAACCAAGTGCCGCGCCCTGTTTCAACATATCTATTGATCGGGTTTAAAAGCGTACCATTGGAAATAACCATGTGACAACCACCTGTCATGGCGATATTTGCAGCCGCAATTTTGGTGATCATACCGCCACTGCCAAATCCGGTGGATACTGGTTCGCCTGCCATATTTTCAATATCGCGGGTGATCTCGTTTACGGATGCGATGAATTCTGCATTTTCGTTGTTACGCGGATCTTCTGTGTATAAACCATCAATATCGGATAACAGGAACAATAAATCCGCTTCGCACATGCTTGCAACACGTGCGGCGAGGCGGTCATTATCACCAAAGCGTACTTCGTCGGTCGCAACCGTATCATTTTCATTGATAACGGGTACCACCCCCATTTTTAATAGCCGGTTTATAGTGCCGCGTGCGTTTAAATATTGTCCGCGTGCCTCTGTATTACTGTAGGTCAGCAAAACTTGTGCGACCGGAATATCATGAAACCCAAGTTTTTCACGGAATGTCGCAGCCAGTTCAATTTGGCCGACGGCCGCCGCCGCCTGGTTTTCCACTAATTTTTTTGACATGGATTGACCAAGAATTTTACGGCCCAGTGCAATAGATCCCGATGAAACAAGGATGACATCCTTGCCATCGGCTTTTAGTGCGGCTACATCTTCTGCGATGGATGTAAGCCAGTCTGATCTGATCTTGCCACTTTCATCATCCACAAGAAGGGCTGAGCCGATTTTTATGACAACCAGCTTTACGTCATTTATTATTTTAGTGTGATTAAATTCAGACATTCTTAAACCGGTGACCAGCTGCTTTCTTCTTCAAACTCTTCATCAGAAAGTTCGCTTTGCGCTTTTTGCTGTTCAATTTTTTCTTGGGCGCGAACTTCTTCAACATTTTGTAATAGTGCGCGCAATAATGGTTCAACACCCGCACCGGTAACACCGGAAATCGGCATAATCGGTGCATCTGTAACAGAGCGTAATTCTTCAGTGAGCATTTCAACGAGTTCATCATCAAGGGCATCAATTTTATTAAGTGCGATGATTTCTTTTTTGTCGGCTAACCCTTCGCCATATTCCTCAAGCTCTTTACGGATTGTGGTATAGGCGCTTGCGATGTCTTCGCCTGTTGCATCGATCACATGCAAAATGGTTGCGCATCTTTCAACATGTCCTAGGAAACGGTCACCAAGACCGTGCCCTTCGTGTGCACCTTTAATAAGGCCAGGAATATCGGCCACAACGAATTCTTTTTTATCAACATATACGACACCAAGCTGTGGCTTTAATGTGGTAAATGGATAATCAGCAATTTTTGGTTTTGCGCGACTGGCAGCAGAAAGAAATGTTGATTTCCCTGCGTTCGGAAGGCCAACAAGCCCGGTATCCGCCATCAATTTTAATTGCATCCAAATCCACATTTCCTCGGCAGGGCCGCCGTCTGTGGTTTGGCGTGGGGCCTGATTGACTGATGATTTGAAACTTGTGTTGCCGCGTCCGCCGTTTCCGCCTTCAAGCATCAGAACGGTTTGTCCGGCTTCAGTCAGGTCGGCAAGCATGACATCGTCATTTTCATCGAAAATCTGTGTACCGATCGGAACAGGTAGGATGATATCTTGGCCCTTTGCGCCTGTTCGGTTGCCGCCCATACCATGCATGCCACGGGATGCTTTGAAATGCTGTTTATAACGGTAATCGATTAATGTGTTTAAACCTTCAACGGCCTCAATAATAATATGACCACCACGACCACCGTTGCCGCCATCGGGGCCGCCAAATTCGATATACTTTTCACGACGGAAGCTCATGCAGCCGACGCCGCCTGCACCCGATTTAATATATATCTTACATTGGTCTAGAAACTTCATGATGGTCTCTGTTTGTTATTATTAATAATACACTATAGCCTAATTACCTGTAATTTAGGCGTAAAAAAAGGAGAGTGAAAGATCAATCTCCTTTTTCAAATCTCTTAAAGATTAAATTTTATGTTAGGCGTCTGATTCAACAGATACAAAATTACGCTTTTGCTTACCTTTATAAAATTTGATCTTACCTTCTGACAGAGCGAAAAGGGTGTGATCTTTACCCATACCAACATTGTCACCCGGGTAGAATTTTGTACCACGTTGACGAACAATGATATTGCCCGGTACTACAGCTTCACCGCCGAATTTCTTAACACCAAGGCGGCGACCGGCTGAATCGCGACCGTTACGGGAACTACCACCAGCTTTCTTATGTGCCATTGTTATTTCTCCTTAGTTTTAGTTGCGGTTTTCTTTGCAGCTGGCTTCTTTGCTGCTGCTTTCTTTGGCGCTGCTTTTTTAGCGGCTGGCTTCTTTGCAGCTGCTTTTTTTGCTGGCGCTTTCTTTTCTTCTTTTGCGTCGTCTTTTTTCGCTGCTGCTTTCTTTGGTGCAACTTTTTTCGCGGCCGCTTTACCGATTTCGGTAATTCTTAGAACTGTTTGTTCTTGTCTGTGGCCCGCTTTACGACGGTAGTTGTGACGACGTTTCTTTTTAAATACGATGATCTTGGCAGCACGTGCTTGCTCAAGAATTTCAGCAGTAACAACTGTACCTGATACAGTTGGTGTGCCTACTTTAACACCTTTGTCGTCGCCGACCATTAATACGTTTTCTAGAGCAACTTTTGCGCCGGCTTCGCCGTCTAGTTTCTCTACTTTAATCACATCGCCAACAGCAACTTTATATTGTTTGGCGCCTGTTTTGATGACTGCAAACATAATTTGTTTCCTATTTTCTCTTCTGGCCATAGCAGGTAATGAACCTTGTTCATATTTTCTGACCTGGTTATGACGAATGTCATCTTTAAAATTTGTGAGAATCCATCCCACTTTTCAAAGTGGGCGAAATATAGCGTTCGGGCCGCTTATGTCAAGGGTTTTCTATGAATATTTATTCACCTGAAGAAATTTGTCTTAGCCGCTCTTTTTCAAGTATTCTGACATGGATATTATCTTCAAGTGCAATCAGCTTATCTTTCACCAGAATTGTGAACTGGCGACTGACAGTTTCGATGGTCAATCCCAGATAATCAGCAATATCAGAACGGCTCATTGGTAAGTAAACCTGATCTTCCGGCATATTGTCAATTTGACCGGTTTTTTCAGACATGGTCAGAATGAATGAACATAGTTTTTCTTTAGCCATTTTTCGGCCAAGCAATAGCATATGGTTTTGCGCGCCATGAAGTTCGATTTTGGTCATATCCAGAACTTTGTTGCCGAGTGCGGGAAATTCTGCAAATTTTTTAAAAAGTTTTTCCCTTGGCATTCTGCACAATTGCACGTCAGTGATGGTTTCTGCGGAATAACCGTATCCGTTAGAACTGGAAAGACCGAAAAAATCACCGGGAACGAGAAACCCAATTATTTGTCTGCGGCCATCGGCAAGCATTTTTGAGATACGAACACAGCCATCGACAATATTATAAAGAAATTCGGCATTGTCGCCTTCTTCGCAGACAATGTTTTTTGCGTCTATAGATATATGATCGGTAATTTCGTTTAGTTTGTGCAGTTCATTTGGTTTTAATACGCTGCACATTGATGACAGTCTGGAAATGCACATATCGCATACGCAATGGTTTTTCCCCCTACCTTCGCCATCAACGGCATATGTTTGAACTGCCTTCATCATAACTGCAGAAACCGTACCTAACCCTGAATAATATATTTAAATTATATTTTGTTCCTTCTTTGGTGTCATAATTTGATTAAAGAAGTATTAAAAATATACTTTAAATATCAAAACATTGGCGGCAATAATGCCGCCAATGGAGATTAGGAATACTAATGCAGTTAGATATTAAAATCCATAATTTAATGTCAGTCTGAAATTTCTTCCAGGCATAGGAAGAAGGTCTTTCAGATATGAAGCATGCTGTCTTCTTTCTTGATTAGTGATATTGAGCGCTTGAAGTCTGATATTCAAGTCTTGCTCATCACCGAGTGGGCGCCATGTTGCTGACAGATCGATTGTTGTATAGCCATCAGTAGGCAGAACTTCTTCTGCTGTTTTTGTTTTGCTGCCAACAAAGCGAATGTCTGTTCCGGCTTCAAAATATTCACTGATGTAATCTAGACCAATTGAGCCGCTCGCTGCAGGCATTCTTGGAACAACAGAATCATCATTAAATCGTGCGTGTACAAAATCACCATTCGCAGACAGGTGAACAGAATAATTTTCCGCCGAAATTAGCGTATAGTCTAGTTCAACTTCTGCACCATAGAATTTTGCATCTTGTGCATTATATTCAAGAACATGAAGTTCATCGATTTCGTCGCCGTTCTCTTCTTTAAAAATAAAGTCCTGATACCATGTGTGATATAGGTTAACGCTTCCGCTGAAACGACCTTGTTCACGTTTCAGTGTTAATTCAGCGCTGATTGCTTTTTCTGTACCAAGGTTCAGATTACCTAGTTCATATGCACTTGTTGCAAGATGTGGTCCGTCAGAATATAGCTCTTCTGGTGTCGGTGCGCGTTCTGAACGGCTTAGACTGATACCGATCAGATCATTTTCTGTCGGGTGAATGGCGGCGCCACCGGAAAGGCTGACGCTGTTAAATGATCTATCGATATTTAGTGCTTTATTTTCAGTTTTTTGTCGATCAAAGCGACCACCAAACTCAAGCGTTACATTGTCGACTTCGATTTCTTCAACAGCGAATACGCCCCATTGGAATGTATCATTCGGGGCAACAAATGCTTCTTCACCGATTGCAGAATAGTCACGTTTACGGAACTGCATACCCATTGAGCCGTGAATATTATCAATATCTTTCTGAACAAACTCAAGACGACCTTCCCAACCTTTATTGGTGAATGTCGTGCCTATTTCGTCCCCTTCAAGTTCGATGTGCTTGTAATCAGCATATCCAAAACGCATACGTGTTTCTTCAAAGAACAAAAAGTCTTGTTGGATGTCACCTTTTAAATCAAAGCGTTTTTGATCAAGGTTAATGCGAACAACTTCTTCTTCATGCTCTTCATGTTCTTCTTCTTCGTGTTCTTCTTCCTCTTCATGCTCTTCACCATGATGCGCATGACCAGGTACACCGTAATCGCTTTCATTTAAGTTTACAGAGAAACCAAAATTGGCATTTTCACCGATCCAACCAAGACCAAATGTTCCGCCTTTATTACTAATATTGGAATTTTCAACTGTACCGAATTGCTCTTCATGATCTTCTTCCAGCTCTTCGTGCTCTTCTTCATGTTCTTCGTGTTCGGCTTCTTCCATTTCACGAAGTGCGAGACTTTCAGCGTATCCCGGGATATCAAAATCATCTGTTTCACGGAAATAACCGTCTACATGCATGACAAGATTGTCAGCAATTTCCAGATTTAATACACCACCACCGGAACGGTCATTGCTCACGGTGTCACCGGAAAGGCGAATTTTCCCTGAAATACCATCTTCTGGCACATAAAACGGGATGCGGTTATCAATGATATTTACAACACCACCAACGGCATTGTTACCATAAAGAAGTGTACTTGCGCCGCGAATTACTTCGATACGTTCAGCTGTAAGTGGATCGCCGGCAACGGCATGATCAGGGCTTGTGCTTGACGCATCAATGCTGCCGATGCCGTTGATCAAAACACGAATTCTGTCACCATCAAGTCCACGGATAACAGGGCGGCTTGAACCTGGGCCAAAATATGTGGATGAAATGCCGGGTAGGTTCGAAAGTGTTTCACCAATTGTAGCAGCGATGCTTTCATCAAGTTCTTTGTCTGATAAAATGCTGCTTCCTTGTAAAACGTCAAATCTACTTTTTACATGTGGTGAAGCTGTGACAAAAACCACATCCTGATCATGACCGTGGTCATGTACTTCTTGATCATTAGTTTCCTGTGCAGTAGCGGCAGTGGAAATCATGCCGAATGTCAGTGCAAGCATACTGCTTTTTAGGTAAAATTTATTCATTACTATAATGTCCCTTTGAATTATTTGCGCACAAAATAGTGTGTTACATTGTAACATTCAAGGGGGCATATAGGGAAAATCCGCAAAATAAATGCATATTTTTCATGTTTATTGACATAAAAGTCATAGTTGCATAAAATTTGCATGCAAAATATAGAATTTTACAGGGAACAGCTTTGCGACAGTATTATAAATATTTACTGATTCTTATTTCATCAGTATTTCTGTTTGCGCAGACAGCGGCAGCGGCACATGATCAAACCCATGATCATGCGGCTGGTGAATGTGTTACCTGTAAAATTGTAGAAACAGGCCATGACAAGGTTGTCACGGTCACCGAAATTGCAGAAATCTTAGTTTCAGATAATTTTCTGAATAAAGAACATAATGTAAAAATTTCTGGCAATCGTTTTTGGGAACGTTCGCATTCCCGTGCCCCTCCTGCTTCCTCATAAATCACCAAACAGTATTAAGTAAATTAGAGCGATCATTTCAAAATGATTCGTTCGTGATGAATAAATGGACGTTATTTGCAAAATTATTTTGCACATTCCGTCTATGATTACAGGAAGCAATCAAATGAATAGAATGGCAACGATTGATAAAAGTAATGTAACCATTTTAAACCGTGAAAAAGCGGTGGCTTTAAATCCGTATCGATTAACCGGCAATCAAAAAATGGTTTATGATGCCCTTAAAGGATTAGGCAGATCTGCGGGCGCATATGAACTCCTTGATATGTTACGTAAAAGAGGCGTAAATGCAGCGGCGACAATTTACCGTGCGTTAAATGAATTAACGAATAAAGGCTTGGTGCAGAAAATTGTCAGCACAAGAAGCTTTGTCGCTGTAGAAACGCCATCAGCTGAAACAGAAGAATCGCTCATGCTGATTTGTGAAAAATGTGGTGAGGTTTCTTCAGTAAGCGACGAAGTTTTATCACGCAAATTTCATGAACATATGAAAACCAGCGGCTACAAAATTAAAAGCTATCATCTTGAATTGATGGTCGATTGTTCTCGTGGCGACGATTGCTGCAAGAAATCTTAACTTAAGATTTTGACTTCGTAATGTAATAATTTATGAGCGCTTTTGCGTCTCCTGAATTCCATTCGGCCGGTCCGACCAACCGGCCGATTTCATTACCATTCGCATCAATTAAAAGACTGGTTGGAAGGGCACTTGATTTTAGTGTTCTTGCAACCTTTCTACCTGGATCAATATAGGTTTTAAGGTGATTGATATTATGATCCTCGAGAAACTTAAGAGAACTTTCGATACCGTCTTGATTTTCAGAAATAAGTACAACTTCAAAATTATCACCACCAAGTGATTCTTGAAGTCCGTTTAAATCAGGCATTTCTTTAATACATGGCGCACACCATGTGGCCCAAAGATTAACAAGAATGACTTTCCCTTTAAAATCAGCAAAGGTCATTTCCGCGCCATGTTCATCCTGAAATTTTGCAGTTGTGGCGGGCATAACTTGTTCATTAAAGACAAATCTTTTCATTGCACCGGCGTTAAGCCCTTGCGGTATGGATGCAGATGGCGTATTTCCTAGATCATAAAAAGAATAAGCACCAATCAGCAGGGCAACGGCGGAAAGAATATAGATAGCTTTATTTTTCATCTGGTCCTCGAAAAAGAAAAAGATTTGAATTATGACTGAACAAAATAACAAACCTGAAGCCAACACATTATGGGGTGGCCGTTTTGAAGGCGGTGTTTCCGATATTATGGAAAAAATTAACGCCTCCATTGATTTTGATAAAATCTTATACAGACAAGACATCAAAGGATCAATCGAACATTGTAAAATGTTGGTTGCGAACGGCATCATTTCTGAGGAAGACGGCAAAGCTATCCAGGACGGCCTTAAACAAGTTGAAGCCGAAATCGAAGCGGGTGATTTTAAATTTTCAGCGGCCCTTGAAGATATTCATATGAATGTGGAATCGCGCCTGACTGAAATTATCGGACCAGCTGCAGGGCGTCTACATACAGCACGTTCAAGAAATGATCAGGTGGCGACGGATTTCAAATTATATGTTAGGGACGCCTGTGATCAGGCTGACGAAGCCTTAAAAGCATTGCAAATTGCATTAATAGAAAAGGCCGAAGAAAACGCAGATGTGATTATGCCAGGCTTTACTCATTTGCAAAGTGCGCAGCCGGTAACATTCGGTCATCACTTAATGGCTTATTTTGAAATGTTCACACGTGATCGTGGACGTTTTCAGGATACAAGAAAACGATTGAATGAATGCCCGCTTGGTGCGGCGGCGCTTGCGGGAACATCATTCCCGATTGACCGTCATCAAACGGCCGAAGCACTTGGTTTTGACCGTCCAACTGCAAATTCAATGGATTCTGTATCCGACCGCGATCATGCCCTTGAATATATGTCTGCAGCAGCGATTAGCGCGGTTCATGTATCGCGTCTTGCGGAAGAAATGGTGACATGGTCATGTGCGCAATTTAATTTTATTCAAATGTCCGATAGTTTCACAACCGGTTCATCCATTATGCCGCAAAAGAGAAACCCGGATGCAGCGGAATTGTGTCGCGGTAAATCTGGACGTATCATTGGTTCACTTAATAGTCTACTTGTGACGATGAAGGGGCTAGCGCTTACATTCTCAAAAGATATGCAGGAAGACAAAGAGGCCACATTCGATGCCATCGAAACATATTCACTAATCATTGCGGCCATGACCGGAATGGTCGAAGATATGAAGGTCAACCCTGAAGAAATGCGTAAAGCAACGGATCTTGGGTTTATCACGGCAACGGATCTTGCCGATTGGGTTGTTCGTGTTCTTGGGCTACCGTTCAGACAGGCACATCATATCACAGGATCACTTGTTGCAATGGCGGAAAAGAAAGGCTGCGATCTTGATGGCTTAACTTTGCAAGAAATGCAAACGGTTGAACCGCTCATCAACGAAGACGTATTTAATGTTTTAAGTGTTGAAAAATCAGTGGCAAGCAGGGTAAGTTTTGGTGGTACAGCACCTTCTGAAGTCAGAAAGCAGGTTGAAAACGCCAAACAAAGAATTGGATAATATGAAAACGATCATTAACATTATTGTTATCGCAACCCTTGGATTGGGTATGGCATCATGTGGAAAGCGTGGTGACCTTTTGCCACCGGATGGGTATCAGGCACCAAAAGATAATAGTTAAACTGCAATTAATCAGAGAGTATCTTCATGAATTATTTTGAATATCGTGACGGCGAAATGGTCGTGGAAAATAAAAAAATCTCTGACATTGCGGATTCTGTCGGTACACCGTTTTATCTTTATTCAAGTGCCTCTCTTGCTTATCAATATAATCAGTTTAAAGAAGCCTTCGGTGATATTGATTTGCTGATTTGTTATGCGGTTAAGGCAAATACAAATCAGGCCGTCATTAAAACGTTTGCCGATCTTGGTGCTGGCGCTGATGTGGTTTCCGAAGGGGAAATGCGCCGGGCATTAAAAGCCGGCATTCCGGCATCGAAAATCGTTTATTCCGGGGTTGCGAAAACAGTTCAGGAAATGACCTATGCCCTTGAGCAAGGCATTTTTCAATTTAATGTTGAAAGCGAACCGGAACTTTATCAATTAAGTCAGGTTGCTGATAACCTTGGAAAAACGGCAAATATCACATTTCGTGTTAATCCGGATGTTGATGCAAAAACACATGCCAAAATATCAACAGGGAAATCAGAAAACAAATTTGGTGTTCCTTGGAAGAACGTAAGGGCTTTATGTGCGGATGCGGCAAAGTTACCTGGAATAAAGTTGGTTGGTCTTGATCTGCACATCGGTTCACAAATCACTGAACTTGATCCATTTGAAGAAGCATTTACCCGTGTATGTGATTTGGTTGAGGTGTTAAGGGAAGATGGCCATGATTTAACAAGGCTTGATCTTGGCGGTGGTCTTGGCATTCCTTACGAAGGGGATGATTTCCCACCATTGCCGCGTGAATATGCAGAAATGGTTAAACGTGTAACAAACCATTTGGGGTGCAAAATTATTATCGAACCGGGCCGTTTCTTGGTCGGCAATGCGGGCGTTTTGGTTTCAAAAGTCGTGTATGTGAAAAAAGGCGAAGAAAGAAAGTTTCTTATCATTGATGCAGCGATGAATGACCTTGTTCGTCCAAGCATGTATGACGCTTATCATGGGATTGATCCAATTAAGGAAAGCGATCAGGAAAGAACGCTTTATGATGTCGTTGGGCCAGTATGTGAAACCGGTGATACATTCGCCACCAACAGGTTAATAGAGCCAATGGAAAGCGGTGATTTATTAGCGATTCGTTCTGTGGGGGCATATGGTGCGGTGATGTCCGGTACATATAATACCAGAAAACTGATACCCGAAGTTCTTGTAAATAATGATGAATTTGCCGTTGTCAGACCACGCCCGAGTTATGATGATATAATCGGACTTGATCAACTTCCCCCTTGGCTGTCAAAATAGGGCATACAAAGTAAATAGGGATATGTTCCGATCGAAAAATTAATTAACGATAATAAAGGTGATAAAGAACCATCTTCAATTAAGAGAATGGCTCATATCGCTATGCCTGCATATACTTTGATCCTGATCTATTATGCGCTTTCACTCTTTGATATATGGGAAGGGGCATTATTATTTTTCCAGGCGGCAATATATATTATGACGCTTTTGGCCGCGGTTATTATGACAGTTGCAACAGCCATCGGAAAAATTAAATTTAATCATGCCTATATGAAACGAAGGATATCAGTTGTTTTACTAGCCGTATTAATTGGCGGTATTGCGAGTGGCGGTGATTTTTTGCGGCTTAGTGAAACGGCCTTTAAACCTAGAGCATTATTTCAATATGATATGCCGGATATTACGGCGACGTTAACACCGCCCACATACTTGGAACAGGATTCATTACATAAAGAACTAACCTTAAATGAGGATGGTTATGAAGACATCAACCCAATTCATGAGGGTAGTATCCTGGAGCTAGAGGTAAAAGGAACGAAATGGGCACCACAAGTTGTTCTGTCGGATGGTCAAGAATATTCTTTTGAAGAAAAAGAAGAAGGCATATTTAAAGCCAGTATTAATATTGATTTACAAACGTCATGGTCTTTAAAACAAGGGTCGTACGTTATTACAACATTACCGATCATTGCCATTGATGACGAAGCACCAGACATCGATCAATTTTATATTGAAGAATATGAAAATAATAAAGGATATCTGGCTTTCAAGGTTGATGTCGATGATGACCGCAAAATTATGAAAACCGAATTGGCAATATTGGATGGGTACGGTGAAAAATCAGATCGTCAGGCTCTCGCGATTAATTCCGTTAAATCCATGAACAGTATATATTATGCCAATTTTACCGGTTCTGAATTTTCCGGGGAAAAGGTAACCATCCAATTAATGGTTGAGGATGAAGCAGGACAACAGACCACATTAAATCTTGATGATGTCCATATTCCTGAAAAGGATTATAATCATCCGGTGGCACTAAATCTTATTTCATTACGCGAAGAATTAAGAGCCGGAGATTATGATAAAAACCTGCTCGCCAGACGAATTAAATCCATGGGATTGTTGGGCGAGACAGAAGGGCTGCCGGCTGTTTATTATATGGCATTAAGGTCCGCCTATTGGCGGTTAGTTAATCCGGCTAATGATAATGATCCGGATGTTGCCGTTGATATGTTATGGGATATTGCGGAAAAGCTTGAAAATGATGAACTCAATAACCTTGAACAAAATCTTTTGGAATCATTGGATGAATTAAGACTTTCTTTAAGACAGAAAAAGGACCTTGCTATTATCAGGGAAAAACTTAAAGGGTCTGATCGATTTTTTAGTCAATATGCGGAACTGCTAGGTGGGTTCTCTTCTGATAAATATGATCTTGATATTGATGTTAAAGCGCTTAGGAAACTTTATAGCTATATCCTCGCCTTTAGTGATCAGGACAAATACTATAACGCTTCGCAGATCGTTGATTTCATGAAAAAAGCCATTGTACAGAATGACAATTTGATCTTTAGCCGTGATGGCCTTGGCAATTATTTCGCCCTGACGGAAAGCAGACAAATAATTGATAATTTGATCAAAGTTCAAAAATCGCTCCTTGCCAGTTCATATAACAGACAAGCCGCACAAAGCATTCACCGATCCGTGAATAAAGATGGCGATGTTATTACCGAAAATCAGCAAGAAAGCCAACTTGTCATGCAGCAGAAAGTGGGCATGGCCGTGAAGAGGCTTGGTGAAAAAATATCATTTGCCGGTTCATCATCGGATCTAATGATTAATAACGCCAATGCTTTGATTGACGAAATTCTGAAAAGTATGGAAAAGAGTGATATGTCAGATGTGGCTCAATCACAATCTGAACTTATTGCTGTCATGAGCAACTTGAAAAGATTTCTAAATAAACCGGTTTCAAGGTCACCAGAACTTCAAAATTTAATTAAAGAAATTAATTCAGAACCAGTTCTGTGATTAATGCAGCGTTTTACTGGCCGTTAAAACTTCATCAACGGCATGACAAATTTCATCAAGTGAAAATGGTTTGCTGATTATATTGTGAGTTAGCCCGCCAATGTCTTTTGCTTTTTGTTTTTCGTGGACAAAACCTGTCATCATCAATATTGGAAGTTCGGGATATTCTGCTGTGACTTTAAGGGCAAGTGATATACCGTCCATTACGGGCATAATAATATCAGTAAGTAAAAGATCATATTCACCGTTTTCAAGTTCTACAACAGCCGCACCGCCATCGGCCACGCCGATCGTTTCGTGCCCTCTTAATTTAAGTGCTCTACAAATAAAGGTTCGTACAGCGACTTCGTCTTCGGCTATTAATATGCGCGCCATTTGATTAATTTCCAGTGGTTATGATTATTCTTATAACCTTTACTTACTAAAATTGTATTGAATATATATTAACGCTTAATTTGTTGCAAATGTGACGCTGATATCACGGGCATCTGCCGGCGAATTTGGAAGGGATGTTTCAAAAGTCACTTGCTCATCTGCATTTACTGTTAATGCATTTGCCTTAAAGGTCCAGTTTCTCAAAATCTGTTTGCGTTCATTAAGAAGCCTTACCCTTAATTCAGGAATTTCTTCTGGCTTTCCTGAAATATTTTCGACATACCCTGCGATAACAAGGTTCTGCACGCCGCCAATTCTTTCAAATCGAGGCTGAAGAGGACCAATTTTTAGACGGTCTTCTATTGGTTCTTGATCTTCTATTTCTTCTTCAGCAGGGGGCTTAACCGGTTTTACAGAACTATCAAGACCAATTGCCGCATATAGTCTTTTTGACGCAGGCCATTTTTCAGAAATACTATCCTGAAATACAAGGAATAAGCTGATGATGGCCGTTATAAATATAACAAGCGATATCCATCCTAATTTGCCTGACCCTTTGTTCTGATTCTGCAGTGCCGGAAGGTTCGATCCTTTTGGTATCGGTCTTTTTCTTTTCTTAGGTTGGCTAATCGGAAAATCGAAATCTTCTGTGACATCATCCGGCGTGCCTTGACCCTCGCTTTTTGCCGTTTCATTGTCGGCTGCATCATCTGCCGGCTCTTCTGCAGGGGGCGTTTCGATTTTTATTTCTTCGGTTGGTGCGATTTCAAGGTCATCTTTTGGTTTATCTTCAAACCAGCTATGTTTGCACTTGGCACAACGAACGGTTCGGCCACGCGGCATTAACGCCTGCGGGCTGACAACATATCTTGCTTTACATTCAGGACATGTCAGGATCATTTGTGCTATTCGCTCCCCGAAATAATATTTTATAGTTAATATTCAAACTTATAGTATGCACCGTACCGATTATCAACAGGATTACAGTAATATCTAAAGCATTATTGTCATTAAATAATAATATAATGGCAATCAATTATTTGTTTTATATTCCGATGATGGCAAAATAATGAAAATCATTTTATGAATTGTCACAAAATCAACCAATTGAATTTGCATTATTGAGGTCATTATGGTCTAAACTGTAATGAATATTAAAATAGGGGCCACGATTGGTTGAGTTTAGAAACGTAAGAATGGGATATAATAAGGGCCATGATGTCTTGAAAGATATTTCTTTCAAGCTTGAACCTGGTTCTATGCACTTTCTAACCGGCCCTAGTGGCGCGGGAAAAACATCCCTGCTTAAGTTACTTTATCTTGCGCACCGCCCATTAAGCGGTGAAATTTTTATGTTTGGCCGTGATGTAGCCAAGGCTGACAGACAAGATCTTCCGAAATTAAGGCGCCGAATTGGTGTTGTTTTTCAGGATTTCAGATTATTAGATCATATGTCGGCCATTGATAATGTGGCACTGCCATTAAGAATTGCCGGCGGTACAGGCGCGCAAATCGTTGAACATGTGGAAGAATTGCTTGCGTGGGTCGGGCTTGAAAAACGAATGCAAGCCTATCCTAATGCATTATCTGGTGGTGAAAAACAGCGCGTAGCCATCGCAAGAGCGGTGATCAGAAGGCCTGACATTCTGCTTGCTGACGAGCCAACAGGGAACGTTGATCCGGATATGGCAGAACGATTGATGTATTTATTTGTTGAGCTTAATAAACTTGGCACGACGATTGTTATCGCAACCCATGATAATGCGCTTGTTGAAAAAATTGGTGCGCCACGATTACATCTTGAAAAAGGTGAATTAAACTATCTTCCGGGAACGAAAAGTCCGGCTGAATTTCTGAATAATAAAGGGGGTATCAGGCCGTGAAACCTTCTTTTGATTTTTTACCCAATGTGAAATCGCGAGAGGCAACAAAATTATTACCTTGGGCCATGATGATCATGGTTTATTTAAGTGTTCTTGCTGGCGCTAGCAGTATTCTGTTGCATTCGGGTTTTGATGAGTGGGCAAGCTCTTTACAAGGGCGAATAACTGTACAAATCACAGGCGAGGATAATTCAGTAATCGTCGCGGAAGCGTTGGAAATTCAAAACGAATTAAGAAAGACGCCAGGCATCACATCGGTTAGAATTTTGTCGGAAAATGAAATTTCTGCGCTGTTAGAACCATGGCTTGGCGCGGGCAATATTACTGATGATTTGCCAATTCCGGCGATGCTGGATGTTGAAACATCAGAAGCGGCCTATGTAAATCTGGACGCTCTTGAAAGCAAATTAAAGGATATAAGCCCCAATGTGTATCTTGATGATCATGCAAAATGGCTTAGTCATTTTATGAGACTTGCCAACACCGTAGAATATACGGCGCTCGGAATTTTAGTGATGATCTTAGTTGCATCCATTTGTATCGTGATATTTGGTACAAAATCCAGCATGGCGGAACATAAAAAAACGATTGAAATTATGCATTTGATGGGTGCTCAGGACCAGATGATTGCACGTGCTTATCAGGACCGTTTTATGTCATATGGTTTAAAAGGGGGCATTGGTGGATTATTAATTGCGTTTATCACCGTTTATATTTTGTTTGTGATGGTGAAGAACATATCAGCGGGTCTTGTTGAAATGCCGACTTTCCCGTTCTTACTCATGTCTGTTCTTTGTGTATTTCCACTTATTTTTGCTGGTCTAACCATGTTAACGGCACGGATCACTGTAATGCGTGAACTGGGCAGGATGGTATAACAGATGCGATCCATTCTTGCCTTTATATTGATTGCGTTTCTGATGTGGCTTGGTGGGTATGTGTGGTTCATCAATAAGCTTTCAAATAATATGACCAATCTGGAAGAAAGATCGGACGCAATTGTGGTGCTTACGGGTGGAAAAAACCGTCTTGATGTCGCCGGAAAATTATTAGAAGAAAAAATGGGTGACAAGCTTTATGTATCCGGAGTTGATAGTAAAGTGACAAGAACTGAATTGATTGCCTTGCTGGGAACAAGTCAGGAAATGTCAGATTGCTGTGTGGAAATTGGTAAGCAAGCCGTTGATACAGTAGGCAATGCACTGGAAACACTGACCTGGGTTGGTGAACATGATATTGAAAGCATTCGTGTGGTCACAAGTTTAGAACATATGCCACGTGCTATGGTGGAATTCAGACGATTTATGCCTGATGTAAAACTGATCGAACATCCGGTTGGTTCATGGCGTCCTGAAAACATTAATTATTTCAACTTGTCACAGGAATATAGCAAATATATTATCAGCCTGCTTCGCTCACGCATATCAAGTGAAATTTACACTTAAAATAGCGCATAAGAATTTAGAGAGGAAAAGCCCTAATGCTCAGGTCCGGTTTGTTTAAGGTGGTATTTTACCTGTGGACGGCTTTGTTCTGTATACTTTATGTGCCATTTTTCTGGTTATCCAGGGATGCGCTTATTACCTGTCAACGGTGGTGGTCACATGGTGTATTGGTGATTTTAAAAACCATCATGAATATCAAGTTAGAAGTAAGAGGGCTTGAAAACGTGCCAGTGGGCGGTGGGTTCCTTGCTATGAAGCACCAGTCATCCTTTGATACATTTGTGATGCATACGATTGTTTCGCATCCTGCATTTATTATGAAAAAAGAACTGCTGAAAATTCCGCTATATGGTCAGTTTTGTAAAAATACGGGCATGATCCCGGTTGACCGTGAAGGCGGACTTAAAGCGTTAAAGGACATGATGCAGAAATCAGCAAGTGCCATCGAAGATGGAAGACAGCTTATTATTTTCCCAGAAGGGTCACGTACGCTTCCCGGTGCGGATGTAAAATATCAATCGGGAATTTATGGTACCTATAAATTTACCAAGGTTCCTGTAATTCCTGTTGCTCTTAATTCTGGTGTGTACTGGCCTAAGAAGGGGCATCTTGTATCTGGCGGTACGATTGTATTTGATTTCCTTGATCCTATTGAGCCGGGACTGGCGAAAAAGGAATTCATGGAACTACTCGAAGAAAAAATTGAAATCGCCAGTAAAAAATTGCTTGAAACTCAATAACTTTAAGTAATCTTCACCAATCATTCATAATTGCGGGGTATCCTTTATCTATAGGGTATTTTTGGAGCACTTCATGAAAAGAATTATTGCGATATTTTTGTTATCTGTCACAGGCATGATGCAGGCGTCATTGGCGGCGCCGGGTGATGTTGCACTTGGGCTTAAGGCAGGGACACTCGGTGCGGGGCTTGAGGCCACATTCGAAGTGGCTGACCGTGTAAACATGCGTGTCGGTGCAAATTATTTCAAATTCGGAACAGAAGTCGACGTCGAAGGCAATGATTATGATCTTGATTTAAAACTGAATAGTTATTCCGCGCTTGCTGATTGGTTTGTAACGGATAGCTCGTTTCGTATCACTGGTGGCGCTATGATTAATAATAATAAGCTTGCCGGTATTGCGCTTCCAAGTAACTCATATGAAATTGATGATACCATTTATACCGCGGCAGAGGTTGGAACCTTAACGGCTGATATTGAATTCACAAAAGTTGCACCTTACCTTGGCATTGGATGGGGTAACCCGCTTTCTGATGATACTGGTTGGTCATATGCCATTGACCTTGGGGTGATGCTTGCAGGCAAACCAAAACTTGATATTACATCTACGGGCGGCACGCTTTCAAATGATGCTGCGTTGCAAGATAACATCGCGCAAGCGGAACAGGATTTCCGCGACACAGATGAAATTAAATATTTGAAAATCTATCCTGTGATTTCATTTGGACTTAATTATCGTTTTTGATCGGATAAAAAATAGGCTATTAAAAGAGGCGGTTTGATACGCCTCTTTTTTTATGGGAAAATTTTTATGCGAATAAAGGTTATATTTGGTTCAGTTTTTGCGCTTATTGCGGCTTACAGTTTTTTCTGGTTTCATCTTGCGGGTGAAGCAAAGAACAGGACGCTTGAATGGATTGAACAAAGCGAACAGAGACTAGACGGTATCAAGCTTTATGTGGGTGATGTCACGGTGTCAGGCTTTCCTTATAAAATCGCGATTGAGGCCACAACATTTAACGTTGCCATTCCCGAAGGCAAAATGGGCAGTGAAAAAATTCTTTTTACCCTTCCTGAAATTGCCGCCGTTTATCAACCATGGAAACCAAACCATATTATGATCGTCACGGATTATATGGATGCGGTTGTTGGTGAATTAAGCGATCCGAATTTAAGCATGAATTTCGAAAAAATCATGTCATCAGTGATTTTAAATCCTGAAACACAGAAATTAGATAATTTTTCAATTATCGCTGATATGGTGAATTGGCAATACGGACTTGCGGGCGAAGGGCTTGAAATATCATATCTTGAAAAACCGGAGTTTCATTTAAGAAGGAACACGGGCGAGGTCACAGAACCGACCGGTTTTGATTTGCCGGTAAACCGCGCCGTTTATTTTAGATCCAAGGGCGGGTTACTGTCTGAATTATCAAATAGTATTCTTGGCGATAAAACTGACGCGATTACATTAGAAACGATGCTGCATGCAAACAGTCAACCGGACTACACAGTGGAAAGTCTAGCCGCGTGGCGTGATGAAGGGGGCACCGTTAGCATCAAATCATTTTCTTATGGTACCGCGGATCAGCATATTAAGATCAGTGGTGATATGACCTTGGACCGGAATATGAAACCACTTGGCGCGTTTGATGCCGAGGTCACAAACATTTCTGAAGTATTCAGAAGATTGTCAGAAAATGAAAATTTACCGGATGTTGCACGTATGATGTTAAGATCAGAAGCAGAAAACAACACTGCAACTGAAACTGTGCCACTATCCATCAGCATGCAAAATGGTCAGATGTATGTTGGACCGATTATGGTCATGGAATTACCGGCTGTTATTGAATAATCAATCGTCGTGATGACGGCCAAAATCCGGTGCGTCCTCGTCCTGACCGGCATCAATAATTTGACGTCTGATGCGGCGTGTTTTTTCAAACAGTTCAAATAATTGATCGCCGTCGCCCCAACGGATGGCCCGTTGCAGTGCCGTTAGGTCTTCGCTGAAACGGCCAAGCATTTCAAGTACGGCATCTTTATTATTTAAAAACACATCACGCCACATGGTCGGGTCGGACGCCGCAATACGGGTAAAATCACGAAAACCACCTGCCGAAAATTTAATCACTTCGGATTTTGTCACATCTTCCAGGTCACGTGCTGTGCTTACGATATTATAAGCAATCAAATGGGGAATGTGACTTGTGATCGCCAGAACCCTGTCATGGTGATCTGCATCCATTATTTCAATATTACTGCCCAGCTCTTTCCAAAGTGTCTCTAACATTTTCACTGCGTTCTCGTCAGCACCTTTTGGTGGTGTGATAATGGCCCAACGATCATGAAACAGGCTCGCGAAACCGGCATCAGGTCCTGATTGTTCTGTACCTGCCACGGGATGAGCAGGGATTAAATGCACATGTTCCGGCACGATATCTTCAAGCGATGCAAGAACGGATGATTTAACACTACCAACATCGGAAAGGGTTGCGCCTTCTTTTAGATGATCCGCAATTTCTTTACCAATTTCAGCGTATGTGCCCACGGGTGTTGCCAGAATGACAAGGTCAGCATCTTTCACAGCATCAGTGATTTTGTCACATAATACATCAACCAGATTTAAGTCTAAAATCTGTTTTTGATAATCCGGGTTGATATCAAAACCAACCAGTTTTTCGGTTAGTTCTTTATCCTTGATGCCGCGCGCGAGGGATGACCCGATAAGGCCTAGCCCGATGATGGTGATTTGATTATAAATTTCCATTTATTTTTTCCAGAAACGCTTTAAGCAAACGGATCACTTCTTTATTTTCTTCTTCTGTACCGACAGTTAACCTTAGGAATTTTTCCAACCCCTGTCCACTATAGTGACGCAGGATATATCCCTCGTTTAACAGATATTCATTGGCGGCTGTTGCTGATTTCTCATCATCATTAAATTTAAACAGAATGAAATTGGTTTGGCTTGGGATAACCTCAAGTTCTAATGCGGCGAGTTCATCACTTAACCAAGTGCGCCATGTTTCATTATGGGTATATGCTTTTTCTTCAAATTCCGTATCATTCAATGCTTCGACGCCAGCGATCTGCGCGCTTGATGGCACATTAAATGGGTCGCGAATTTTATCGAGTGTTTCTGCAATTTCTTTACAGGCATAACCCCAACCAAGACGCAATGCCGCAAGACCATATAATTTTGAAAAGGTACGTGTCATAAGCACATTGTTTGATCTTTCAACAAGATCAATACCGGCGTCATAATCGTCTTCGCGGATAAACTCGGCGTATGCCGCATCCAACACAAGCAAGATATGATCAGGAATGTTTTTCCATAATCTTTCAATCTCGCTCATTGGGATATATGTCCCTGTTGGGTTATTCGGGTTTGCGATGAATATAATTTTCGTTTTGTCCGTAACGGCCGCAAGAATTTTATCCACATCTGCGGTGTAATTTGTATCTTCCACTTCAATCGGAACGCCGCCAACACTGGTGACGGCAATAGGATACATTGAAAAACTGTGTGCGACGAAAAGGGCCTCATCACCCGGTGACATATAGGCACGACAGGCAAGTTTTAAAATTTCATCTGAGCCAACACCACAAACAATACGGGATTTGTCGATATTGTTTTTATGGGCAATGGCATCACGCAGATCATTATAAACAGGGTCAGGATAACGATGAAGGGCCTCGCTCGCATTTCTATATGCGTGCATGGCTTTTGGGCTTGGCCCAAGGGCGCTTTCGTTTGCAGAAAGCTTTACTGGTGGTTTTTCGCTTTTTGCTTTGGATTTCCCCGTCACGTAAACGTCAAGGTCTTCTATCCAGCTGTGTGTTTTTGGTCCGCTCATCGTTCTAGTTACTTATTGTTTAGGATTATTTTGATCTACACGGGATTTGCGCGATTCACCACAAAAAAATGATGGAATTTAAGAAATACCCTATATTTTGAGCGTTATTTGCGAATGAGAGGTTGACTTCGCCTTTGGCTTTAGTAGAAGGTCAATATATAAACGATTGAAGACAAAGTAGTTTTATGACGGAAGAAATTGAAAATATTGATCAGGATGACGGATATGCCGAGGTGGTGACACTGGGGCAGAATGAACCGCTTCTGCTTTCTTCTGGCGTAACGCTTTCACCGTTTAAGGTGGCCTATAAATGCTGGGGTAAATTAAATGCGGATAAATCAAATGCCATATTGGTTTGTCATGCCCTGACGGGTGATCAATATGCTCGTGGGAAAAACCCGCTTACAGGCAAAGAAGGATGGTGGCCAAAGGTTATTGGTCCCGGTCTTCCGATTGATACCAATAAATTTTTTGTTATTTGTTCCAATGTTCTTGGATCCTGTAGCGGCACAACAGGGCCCACTGAAACGAACCCTGAAACAGGAAAGCCATATGGCCTTGATTTTCCGGTGATCACCATTTCAGATATGGTGTCGGCGCAGGTGAGGCTTATTGATCATTTGGGTATTGATAAATTATTTTCTGTGATCGGTGGATCCATGGGGGGGATGCAGGTGATGCACTGGGCCGTTGGTCATCGTGACCGCGTCAGAACGGCAATGCCGATTGCATCCACATGGCGTCATTCAGCACAGAATATCGCCTTCCACGAGGTTGGCAGACAAGCGATTATGGCTGACCCGAATTGGCAGGGTGGTAAATATAAAGAAAATGATGAAAGACCACATGCGGGGCTTTCTGTGGCACGGATGGCGGCGCATATTACCTATATGTCGGAAAAAAGCCTGACCAGTAAGTTTGGTAGGAACCTACAGGACCGTGAAAAGCTGACTTTTGGATTTGATGCAGATTTCCAGGTGGAAAGTTACCTAAGGTATCAGGGGATTTCCTTTGTGGACCGGTTTGACGCGAATAGTTACCTTTATATCACGCGGGCGATGGATTATTACGACATCACCAGCAGATATGATGGCAGTTTAACTGCCGCCCTTGAAGGGACGGATGTAAAATTCTGCATCATGTCGTTTACGTCTGACTGGTTATATACCACCCGTGAAAGCCGTGAAATGGTACGTGCTTTAAATGCGGTTGGTGCACAGGTCAGTTTCATGGAAATTGACATGGATAAAGGCCATGATAGTTTCTTACTAGACTGTCCGGAAATGTTTAACATTATGTCTGGTTTTTTAAACGCAGAGGCAGAAATAGCAGGGGTGGTAAACAATGAATAAAAATCATCGTGCTTCTGATATTCGTGTTGATCTGTTGCTGATTGCCAATATGATTCCTGATGGATCAAAGGTTCTTGATGTGGGATCGGGTGATGGCATGTTGCTTGATTATTTGCGCCGGGAAAAGAACGTTATTGGCCGTGGTATTGAGATCAGTACCGAAGGGGTTAATCAATGTGTGGCAAAAGGGCTTTCGGTTATTCAAGGAAATGCAGAAGAAGAGATCAGCCATTTTCCGGACAATAGTTTTGATTATGTGATCTTGAGCCAGACATTACAAGCCATGGATAGGCCGGATAAAATTCTTGAAGAATTGCTGCGTGTCGGCAAACGCGCCATTGTCGCCTTTCCGAATTTTGGATATTGGCGCGTGCGGTTCCATTTGCTTCTGAAAGGAAGGATGCCCGTTACTAAATCATTGGATTACCCGTGGTATAGCACGCCGAATATTCATTTTTGTACCATTCGTGATTTCGTTGATTTATGTGACCAGTTGAATATCAAAATTGAAAAGGGTATGGCGGTGGATAGCTCGGGCAGTAAGCTTGGATCAAATTCATTATTCTTTTCAAACTTCTTTGGAACGCAGGGTCTATACGTCATCACTCGTGACTAATGATGATTTTGTCATTTGGGTGCCAACGGCAATTGGTTCTGCTATTTTCATTTTGCTGCCCTCAACCGGGTTGGCGGCATAAATCTGTTTTTCTGCTTCGATGATCAGGACCCCGGCGAATTGGTTCCACCAACGCCGCCCTGTTTTTTCAAGGGTAAGCAGCGCCGTTAACATGGTTCTGCTTTTAAAAGGCGGCAAATATAATGCCGATGTCCAGCGCGTCGGGCTTAACATGTTTTGTGACAAAAGCTGTTTTAACTGCGATGTGCTGAATGGCTTACCATGCCCGAACGGATTTGATTCCGATCTGCACCATGGGCCAAGCCTGCTTGGCACAATGATCATAACGCGTCCCCCTGGTGAAAGCGTACGCCATACTTCGCGCAGCATGGCTTTACTGTGATCGGTATGTTCAAGGCAGTGTACCAAGATTATTCTGTCCTGGCTGGCATCTTTCACCGGTAGGTCAGTTTCCCGGGCGAGTGCTGTCAGGTTTCCCTTATACCTGCCATATTGGTCTTTATCATGATCCTTATAGCGGGGCCATCTGATCACCCCTTGCTGTGATGGCATAATAGCGAATGTATGATCTGCTTCGTCCCTGAAGTTCTTAAGATAAGGCGTTGCATAACCAAGGCCCATGACATCCATGCCTTTAACGGATGGCCATAGAGTTTTAATCTGTCTTCTGATCAGGCGTGATGTGACCTTCCCTAAAGGGGAACTATAAAAACTGCTAAGCTCGACCACATCTTGAAACATATTTAGAATCCGTGTTTTCTAAAAATTATATCGAAAAAGCTGCATCTGCCAATATGTTAGAATAAAAAAATAATCGGCCCACCTTAATTGGGAAAGGGGGCCGATAAGAGAGGGGGAAGTTATTAAAGTCTCTTTTAACACAATCTAAATCAAGAGACGATATAACATAACAATAATGTTATATTATATCAAGCTCTTTTTTCATTTTTTTGCAAAATAATAATTCTTGTGTTCATTTTAAAAATAATTCAGACTTCATTCTTTCAAAATTAAGCAGAAATTTTAACCAGAGGGTAATTGATGAAATTTACAAAATTTGCGACGATGGCTGCAGTAGCGGCCCTATTAATTGGTTGTGATAACACAGAAAACACAAATCAAGAAAACCAAGTTGATCAGGAATTACAAATGATTGGATCTGATCAAATTTCGGGAATCGCGTTTGAAAATATGGATGATACGGTCCACCCTGGTGATAATTTTAATCAGTATGTCAGCGGCACCTGGTTTAAAAATACTGAAATTCCGGCCGATAAAAGCCGTTATGGTGCATTTCATGTACTGCGTGATAATGCTGAAGAAGACGTAAGAAAGATTATTGAGGAAGCAGCATCGTCTGGCGCAGCGGTCGGTAGTTCAGAACAAAAAGTCGGTGATTTATATAAATCATATATGGATATGGAAACCCGAAATGCACTGGGTACAAAACCGCTTGAAGCAAGACTTGCGGCGATTGATGCAATTACAGATTTAAAAGGGTTATCTGATTATATTGCGGATGCAGGAAAATACGGTTTTAACAACCCTATTCCGATGTTTATCAGTAATGATGCCAAAGAGCCGACCCAATATGCAATTCAGACTTGGCAGGGTGGATTAGGGTTACCGGACCGCGAATATTATTTTAATGATGATGAAAAATCCGTGGATATTCGCGCGAAATATGTCGACCATATTACCAAAATGATGGAATTGGCGGGTGTTAGCGCTGATGCAAATGAGATCATGGCACTGGAAACCCAAATAGCCGAACATCATTGGTTAAAAGAAGATAACCGTGATGCCAACAAACGCTACAATAAATATAATCGCGCTGATTTAAGCGCATTATTGTCAAATCTTGATGTCGATAACTTCCTTGCGATCACGGGTGCTGCTGATGTTGAAAGTGTTATCATCAACCAGCCAAGTTACATGGAAGGTTTAAATGGTCTGTTCGCGTCCGTTGATCTTGAAACATGGAAAACATATTTCCGTTGGTCGCTTGTTAATGATATGGCGAGCCGCTTAAACGAAGATATGGATAAACAAAATTTTGAATTTTATTCAAAAACACTAAGCGGTGTTGAAGAACAACGTCCAATGTGGCGACGGGCTGTGTCAGCGGTTAGCAGTAACCTTGGCGAAGTCGTTGGCGAAGTTTATGTGTCCAAGCATTTTAAGCCGGATGCTAAAGCCCGCATGGTGGAACTTGTGGGTAATCTGACCAAAGCATATGGCGAAAGTATTAAAGAGCTTGATTGGATGGGACCAGAAACGAAAGAGAAGGCCTTAGCGAAGCTTGCGAAATTTACACCGAAAATCGGTTACCCTGACAAATGGAAAGATTATTCCATGCTAGAGATTAAGGCCGATGATTATGCGGGTAATATTGAAAGGTCTGCCTTAACAACCCATAACCGTGAACTGGCAAAACTTGGTGGGCCGATTGACAAGACGGAATGGTTTATGACCCCGCAAACGGTTAATGCTTATTATAATCCAACCATGAATGAAATCGTGTTCCCAGCGGCAATCCTACAACCGCCATTCTTCAATATGCCAGCGGATGATGCGGTCAATTATGGTGGTATCGGCGGTGTCATCGGCCATGAAATTGGTCATGGTTTCGATGATAGCGGCAGCCGTTATAATGGCGATGGTGCGCTTGAAAACTGGTGGACTGATGAAGATAAAGAAAAATTCGCGGATCTCACATCAGCGCTCGTCGCGCAGTATGATGCCTATGAACCAGTTGAGGGTACCAATGTAAATGGTACATTCACACTCGGTGAAAATATTGGTGACTTGAGCGGTCTTAGCATTGCGTATAAAGCTTATAAAATGTCATTGGATGGTAAAGAGGCACCGGTTATCGATGGGCTTACAGGCGATCAACGTTTCTTCATTGGTTGGGCGCAAGCGTTCCAGTCCAAAATCCGTGACGAGGCATTAGTCACTCAAATTCAAACGGACCCACATGCACCGGATCAATACCGCGTCAACGGCATCGTATATAACATTGATGCCTTTTATGACGCTTTTGATGTGGATGAAAGTCATGCGCTTTATATCAAACCGGAAGACCGGGTGAAAATCTGGTAATTTCTTATTCAGCATTTTGCTGATTAAGCAATCTTTCACGGATAAAAGCCCAATTACTGTTGGCGAGGACCATGTTTGTACCGCGGTCCTCGTTCCAGTGGGTTCTGAAATCTTCGGAATAATGTAAATATAATCTGCCGGCAACAACGGTGAATACGGTTGGGTCGGTTGGGTTCGTGTACCCTTTTGATATGCCAAGTGGGTCGTATCCGCCATATTGCGGTGCGTAATTATTTGGTTTTTCAGCAAATAAATCACGGTTTTTTCGACTGGCAAAAAGCCATGTTGAACCCGCCCACTCTACCTGATAATCCATATTGCCGACTACGGCTTCACGATCGGAATGATAAGCCACTGTGTCATAGCCCAGAATTGCAATATTGCGACTAGTATCAAAAATAACACTATCAGCTTGGTAATCTTGTCTGACAAAATAAAGCGAAGCGGCGCCCAGAAAGGAAACGATTACAGCCGAAATGATTAGCAAGTTACGCGGAAGATTATCCATCATCTTAAATACCGTGTTGCCTTTTATCTTGTGGGTTGTGGTTCATCGCCACTGTAATCATAAAAACCTTTACCTGTTTTGCGGCCAAGCCATCCTGCCTCGACATATTTAACAAGCAGCGGACATGGGCGATATTTACTATCCGCAAGACCGTCATATAAAACCTGCATAATCGCAAGGCAAGTATCAAGTCCGATAAAATCGGCAAGCTGTAACGGCCCCATTGGATGATTGGCACCAAGTCGCATGGACATATCAATGGATGATACGTCGCCGACCCCTTCGTAGAGGGTATAAACGGCTTCGTTGATCATTGGCATCAAAATTCGGTTTACGATGAAACCCGGAAAATCTTCTGAACTTGCGGATTCTTTACCGATTTTTGCGATCAGTTCCTTAACCGTTTCATATGTGTCATCATCCGTGGCAATCCCCCGGATCAGCTCAACAAGCTGCATTATCGGAACCGGGTTCATGAAATGAACACCAATAAATTTTTCCGGCCTGTCTGTAACGGATGCAAGACGCGTTATTGAAATGGATGATGTATTACTTGCCATAATAGCATCTTTTTTCATGATGTCGCTTAGATCGGTGAAGATGGATTTTTTGACATCTTCATTTTCGGTTGCGGCCTCAATTGCCAAATCAACATCATTAAAATCAGCAAGCGATGTAGATGTAGAAATGCGTTTGAATGCGGTATCAGCATCCGATTTTGAAATGACTTCTTTCTGAACTTGGCGGTTCAGATTTTTCTCGATGGTTTTTAAGGCCTTTTCTGTATTAGAAAGATGATGATCCATAAGAATGACCTCATAGCCGCAAAGAGCAAAAACATGGGCAATACCATTGCCCATTTGCCCCGCACCGATTACACCGATAGATTTGATCATTTTGATAGCTCCTGATCGAGTTCCGGAAGTGCCTCAAATAGATCGGCAACCAAGCCGTAATCGGCAACTTGGAAAATCGGCGCTTCTTCGTCTTTATTGATGGCGACGATGACTTTGCTGTCCTTCATTCCCGCCAGATGCTGAATGGCGCCGGAAATACCGACGGCGATATAAAGTTCTGGTGCAACGATTTTACCGGTTTGACCAACCTGATAATCATTTGGCACATATCCAGCATCAACGGCTGCACGCGATGCACCAATGGCCGCACCCAGTTTATCAGCGACAGATTCAATCAGTGAGAAGTTTTCACCGCTGCCCATACCTCGGCCACCGGAAATGATGATTTTCGCGCTTGTCAGTTCCGGTCTTTCCGATTTGCTGAGTTCTGAGCCCACATAGCTGGAAAGATTAGGGTTTTCACCCGCTGCTATATTTTCAATTTCCGCTGAACCACTTGTTGCATCCGCAGCCGCAAAGGCGGTTGTACGCACAGTGATCAGTTTTTTCGGATCGCTACTTTGAATGGTGGCAATGGCGTTACCCGCATAAATCGGGCGCTTAAATGTATCGGCACTTTCAACAGAAATAATATCCGAGATTTGCGCCATATCCAGAAGGGCCGCCACACGTGGCATAAAGTTTTTACCCGTTGTTGTTGCGGCAACCATAATCTGGTCATAACCATCAGCAACTGAAACAATAAGTGGGGCAAGAACTTCTGCAAGTGGGTGTTCATAATCCGGGCTATCCGCACAAAGCACCTTTGAAACACCATCAATTTTGGCTGCTGCTTCTGCGACAGATCCGCATCCGCTTCCCGCGCACAGAACGTGAATTTCACCGTCAAAAGCTTTCGCGGCAGTGACGGTGTTTAATGTGCTTTCTTTTAAAGCGGCATTATCATGATCGGCAATTACAAGTGTCGTGGTCATTATAGTACTCCCGCTTCGTCGCGCAGTTTGGAAACAAGTTCCGATACGCTTTCAACAATTACACCGGCGCTTCTTCCTGCTGGCTCTTCTACTTTTAATGTTGTGATACGTGGCGCAATATCAACGCCGTAATCATCCGGCGTTTTCTGATCCAGCGGTTTACGTTTCGCTTTCATGATATTTGGAAGCGACGCATAACGTGGTTCATTAAGCCTTAGGTCCGTTGTGATAACAGCCGGAAGCTTAAGATTAACGGTTTCAAGTCCACCATCAATTTCACGGGTTACATCAACGGCGCCGTCCGCGATTTTAACTTCGGATGCAAAGGTACCTTGCCCCCACCCAAGAAGTGCTGCAAGCATTTGACCGGTTTGATTGCAATCATCATCAATTGCTTGTTTACCCATTAAAACGATATCTGGATTTTCATCTGCAACAACGGCTTTTAATAATTTTGCGACTGCAAGTGGCTCAACATCATCATCCGTTTTGATCAATATGGCGCGGTCCGCACCCATGGCAAGGGCGGTTCTTAATGTTTCCTGTGCTTTATCAGGGCCAATGGATACGGCAACGATTTCTTCTGCATTTCCGGCTTCTTTGATACGGATGGCTTCTTCGACCGCAATCTCATCAAACGGGTTCATTGACATTTTCACATTGGCGAGTTCTACACCGCTGTTGTCTGATTTAACACGTACCTTGACGTTATAATCAATCACGCGTTTTACAGGGACAAGTATTTTCATAATATGACCTTCTTCGGACTAAAAATTTTTGTTTATACTATAGTATCAAATCACCTTAATTCAACGAGAAACACCCTTAAAAATCAATATGAATGAACTTTGACATTCTATTGATTAATGATTACCATCCTCGCAAATAATCAATCAAAGGCGGGGCAGAAAATGAAATTTAATTTTAAGCGGGTTTCGCTCAGTTTGGTGACAACCCTTATTATCGCATCCAATTCATTCGCAGAAAGTTATGTTCGTTATGAAAAAGACGGCATGGCGTTTTGGGGGGAATTAAAAGGAAACATCATTCATCAATTATCAAATGCACCTTATCTTGATGGTGCGCTGACGGGTGAAACTGTTGATAAGTCGGGTGTAAAAATGCTGGCGCCGGTTGATCCCAAAGATGTTTATATGACCGGCTTTAATTATGAAGATCATATTCCGGAAGGGCAAAAAACGACCCCGTACCCTGGTTTATTCATGGTGCCTGCCGGAACGATTATTGGCCCGGAAGATGACATTATTCATCCGGCGGATAGTAATTTCATCGGGTATGAGGCCGAAACAGTGATCGTAATAGGTAAACGCGCTGATAATGTCTCCGTTGAGGATGCAGCCGATTATATTTTCGGTGTCACCGCCGGTAATGATGTATCCGCCCGTGATTGGATTCCAGCGGATATTCAATGGTTTCGCGGCAAGGGCGCAAAGGGGTTTAACTCTGTTGGCCCAGTTCTTCAAACCGGACTTGATTATAAAAACCTTAATCTGACGGCTCGTCTAAATGGTGAGGTCAGACAACAAGGTAACACATCTAAAATGATCCATAATTTTGAAAAAATGGTCAGTTATATTTCAAAATATTTCGTACTTAATCCCGGCGATCTGATTTGGTCAGGCACAATCGGCACATCAGAACAATTAAAAGTCGGTGACGAATATGAAATTGAGATTGAGGGCGTAGGTATTCTTAAAAACAATATAGTACAAGGAAAATAAAATCATGAAATTAAAGACGACAGTGGCGGGCGTACTCGCCGCATTATTATTGTCAAACGCAGCGCTTGCGGAACGTTATGTGCGTTACGTTGAGCATGGTACGGTTTCATGGGGGGAACTGGTTGATGGTAAGATCCATCAATTGTCATCGGCACCATACCATGGTGGCACAAGAACAGGTCACACACTTAACGAAGCAGATGCAACATTAAAAGCGCCAGTGGACCCGAGTAAATCTTTTATGACCGCCTTTAATTACAGCGATCATAAGAAAGAAACATTTGGTATTACCAAAGACACAACCAAACAGCCGGGCTTATTTACAGTGCCGGTGGGTTCAATTATTGGCCCTGGTGAAAATATGGTACGCCCAAAAGGATCAACCAACTTTCATTACGAAGCAGAAATGGTTGTCGTGATTGGAAAACGCGCGGAAAATGTTCCGCTTGAAGAAGCAAGCGATTATATTTTTGGCATCACTATCGGTAATGACGGTTCAGAACGTGACTGGCAGGCGGGTGACATTCAATGGTTACGTGCCAAGGGGACTAAGAACTTTAATCCTGTTGGGCCGCATCTTGTAACAGGGCTTGATTATACCAACCTTGATATCGAAGGGCGCCATAACGGTGTTAAATCACAAGGGGCTAATTCATCTGGTATGATTTTCGATTTCAATTATATGGTCCATTATATTTCGCAGTATTTCACGCTTGAGCCGGGCGACGTGATCTGGTCCGGCACAATGGGGGATACGGGGCCAATGCAGCCGGGTGATACATATGAAATCACCGTTGAAGGCATTGGAACCCTGAAAAACACGCTCGTGCAAGGCGAATAAAATTTTTTAAATAGAAATAAAAAAGGCTCCTTAATTGGAGCCTTTTCTTTTTTATGAAGTTTTGCGTTATGCCATTAATGCTTTTGCGGCAATGTTCACAATCAGTGACATCAGATAAGCAAGACCGAATAGATAACCTGTCATAAAGGCTGTCCAGCCCCAGCTGTTGGTTTCACGGCGTGCGGTTGCCAGTGTCGCAAGACATTGCGGCGCGTAGATAAACCATACAAGGAAAGCAAGCGCGGTGGAAAGCGGCCATGCGGATTGCAGCACGGTTGCAAGACTTTCTGCGACCTGTTCTTCATCACCTTGTAGTGCGTAAACGGTTCCAAGAGCACTAACGGCAACTTCGCGTGCAGCCATTCCCGGCACAAGGGCAATGGAAATTTCCCAGTTAAAGCCAAGCGGCGCAAAAATGGTTTGTAAGCCACGACCAATAAGTCCTGCAAAGCTATAATAAATATCAGCTTCTGTGGCGTTTTCTGGTGCCTTTGGATATAGCGTTAAGGCCCAAAGCGCGATTGCGGCATAAAGAATGATGGTACCCGCGCGGCGTAGGAATGCGCGAACACGCTGCCATAATTCTAAAAATACATGACTAAAGCGCGGCAATTGATATTTCGGAAGTTCCATTAGAAACGGTTGAAGTGTTCCTTTGGTAATTGTCTTTTTCATAACGGCAGCAACGATAATCGCACTGACGATACCAGCAAGGTAAAGGCAGAAAAATACAACACCCTGAAGTCCGAAATATCCCATCACAGTATCATTAGGAATAAAAGCCGCGATCAGCAACGTATAAACCGGTAGACGCGCGGAACACGTCATAAGAGGCGCAATCATAATGGTTGTAATACGGTCACGGTGATTAGCAATGGTACGTGTTGCCATGATACCTGGAATGGCGCATGCAAAACTGGAAAGCAGTGGAATAAATGCGCGACCATTTAGGCCCACCTTTGCCATTAATTTATCCATGATAAAAGCCGCGCGGGCCATATAACCACTGGCTTCGAGTATCAGTATAAATGTGAACAGAATGATAATCTGCGGCAGGAATACAAGAACACTACCCACCCCTGCGATAAGTCCATCTTGAATGAAGCTTTGGAATATTCCCGGCGGGATATTTTCACCAACAGCTTCACCGATCACGCCAAAAACTTCTTCGATCATGTCCATCGGCGCGCCAGCCCAGCTGAAAACGGCCTGGAACATAAAGAACAGCATCGCGAAAAAGACAAGTGGGCCTAGAACCGGATTAAGTAAGACCTTATCAAGGGCGCGGGTCATTTTGTGATGACCACCTTCTTTCACGGTCGCAACTTTTGAAATGCGGCCTGCTTCTTTTTGAAGGGCGCGTGTTGATGTGTCGGTTACGGAACCTGTTGGTTTTTCATATGCATCGGCATCACGGTTTAGATATTCAACTAATCTTGCAATACCGCTTTTGCGTACTGCAACCGTTGTAAATACGGGCATGCCAAGCTCTTCAGAAAGGCGTGCTGTATCAATTTCGATGCCGTCACGGGTCGCCAGGTCATGCATGTTAAGCGCCACAATCATTGGAAGGCCTAATGATTTAAGTTCAAGCACCAAACGTAAATGAACACGAATATTGGACGCATTAATCACACACACTAAAACATCAGGCTGTTTTTCAAATGCATGTTCACCGGTTAAAACTTCGCGGCTTACTTTTTCATCAAGGCTTCTGTCATTAAGACTATATATACCCGGAAGGTCGATTAATTTGATTTTATGGCCGCCTTCAGTGTCAACTTCACCAGAACGGCGCTCTACGGTAACACCGGGATAGTTCGCAACTTTTTGGTGGCTGCCTGTCATTGTGTTGAATAGAGAACTTTTACCGGAATTAGGTGCACCGATCAGCGCAACATTTAAATTTGTCATGCTTTATCCCCCAGTTTGATGGCGTCTGCTTCCATTTTGCGAAGGGCAACAGTCATGGTGCCTACTTTAACGGCAAGCGGGTCACGGCCAATCGGGCCAACATGTAGAAGCTCTGCTTCTAAACCTTCTTCAAATCCAATTTCAAGAAGACGGTCTTCCAGATCAGCGGCGAATTCCTGATCATCAATGCGGGTGGTGTCGAAACCGGCGATTACTCCCGTTTCACCAATTTCTAATTCACTTAAGTATTTTGTCATATGAACTAACTTTATTAATTATCATTCTTAATATCAATTAAGTCATAGACGATTCTGATTAGATTTGAAAACAAAAAATAAGCCCGCCAGAGTTATTACTGACGGGCTTAACTTTTTAGATATGATAATCTGTCTTATTCAGCGTCGAACTTGATGCCTTGTGCAAGCGGAAGTTCTGTTGAATAGTTTGTTGTGCTTGTCATGCGGCGCATGTAACCACGCCATGCATCAGAACCACTCTCACGGCCGCCACCAGTTTCTTTTTCACCACCGAAAGCACCGCCGATTTCAGCACCACTTGTACCGATGTTAACGTTTGCGATACCACAGTCAGAACCAAACTCAGAAGTGAACATTTCAGCTTCAAGCATGTTTTTAGTGAAGATCGCAGAAGATAGACCTTGTGGTACGTCGTTTTGACGGTGAATTGCTTCTTCAAGATCAGTGTATTTGAATGCATATAGAATTGGTGCAAATGTTTCTGTTTTAACGTTTGCATCTTTGCCGTCCATTTCAACAAGCGCAGGGTTTACGTAGTAACCACCTGGGTATTCGTCAGCAAGTGCACGACCACCACCAGTGATAACGCCGCCATTTTCTTTGGCAACTTTAAGCGCGTTTTCCATGTTGTTGAAGCTGTCTTCGTCAATTAGTGGACCCATAAGTGTTGCTTCATCAAGTGGGTTACCGATTGATACGCCAGCAAATGCTTTCTTAATACGTGGAATAATTTCATCATATACATCTTCATGGATGAATAGACGACGTGTTGTTGTACAGCGCTGACCACATGTACCAACTGAACCGAACACGATACCTTGGTAAGCAAGATCAAGATCTGCTTCTTTAGAAACGATGATCGCGTTGTTACCGCCAAGCTCAAGAATTGATTTACCGAAACGTGAAGCAACTTTTTCACCAACGATTTTACCCATTGCAGAACTACCAGTTGCAGAGATAAGCGGAACGCGCTCGTCAGCAACAAGTACTTCACCGATGTCACGCTCACCAGTAAGGATCAGTGAAAGATCAGCCGGTGCATCATCACCAAATTCCGCACATGCTTGTTCAAATAGTTTTTGACATGCAAGAGCCGTTACAGGTGTTTTTTCTGATGGCTTCCAAATAACTGAGTTACCACATACAAGCGCAAGAGCAGCATTCCATGACCATACAGCCACTGGGAAGTTAAATGCGCTGATGATACCAACTGGGCCTAGTGGCTGCCAGATTTCACGCATTTTGTGAAGTGGGCGTTCTGAAACGATAGTAAGACCGTGTAGCATACGGCTTTGGCCAACTGCGAAATCACAGATGTCGATCATTTCTTGTACTTCACCAAGACCTTCTTGGTAAATTTTACCACACTCAAGTGTTACAAGTGAACCAAGTGCTTCTTTCTTCTCACGAAGGATATTACCAAGGATACGAACAAGTTCACCACGACGAGGGGCTGGAACTTTACGCCATGCTTTGAAAGCTTCAACAGAACGTGCGATTTTATCATCTGCTTCTGCTGCTGTGTCCATCGTTACGTTCGCAATTTCAGCACCATCGATTGGTGTTTGTACTGCAAGGTTACCACCTTCAACTTCAGCAGCGCTGAGGCCAAGTGCGTCATAAATTTCTTGTTTATTCATCATGGTAATGTCCATTCCTAATATTGATTGTGTATTTACTAATCTTTTATCAAAGTTATGAATTCAGCGATATTTAAATTTTTGTGAAATTATGACTAATGTTCAATATTGAGTGAATATTATCAAAATTTACTGTCAAAAATCTGCGAATCCCCTTCAAAAACCCATTTCTTTGTATAACAGTGAACGATAAAATACTAATATTGAACAAATGTCAATATAAATTGAACAAATTGTAAGAAAAAACGTCAATTAGTATCTAATTTAAGGCATTCTGTTGAACTTTGAGGATAAAATGATGTGGCTTTCGGTGTTTATCACCCCATCTAGCATGGCAATTTTGGTTAAAACCACGTCTAATTGCTGATTGTTGTCTGTTCTTACGTGAATCATCAGATCAATTGACCCGGCCACTGTCGATAGGCAGTCAACCTCAGGCATATTATAGAGTGCATCTTCAATTTGCGCAGATTTCTTAGGGTCACGGGTGATTGTTACATAGCAACGCGCATCATTGGTAAGGGCTTCTGTTTTTAATTTTACAGTATAGCCATCAATGATTTTGTCTTCCAGGCGCGTGAGCATCATATGGATAGTGGATCTGGCCATGCCAAGCTTACGTCCAAGCTCCGCGGCGCTCATTCTGCTGTTGATTTTCAGCAAATCCAGTAATTTTCTTTCGCTATCCTGTAATTCCATAATTTATCACCTTTTCAATATATATGAACAATGTACATAAAAATAATACATTTGTATATAAATAAATGGACATTTTTTATGTCATTTATACATTTTGAGCGAAAAATAGATCCTTTAATTACATCTTCACAATTTTTATCAATACCGTATAGTCTTGCTGAATGATAAGGAGCCCGTTTATGAAATTAAAAATTATCCCTCTACTGATTCTTGGTCTTACTTTACCTTTAAATGCCAATGCGGAACAAGTGCGCGCCCGTGACATTGGTATTAAGCCGGGAATATTGGCGACTGGCAAAAATAATGCGATTACCGATGTCGATGGCGTATTAGTCGGTCATGTGACCTTGAATAAGGGCGATAGTATCAGAACGGGTGCCACAGCGATCCTTCCACACGGGGGTAATATTTATCAAAAGAAGGTGCCCGCCGCTGCGGTTATCGGTAACGGTTTTGGTAAGATGATGGGATATACGCAAATTCATGAGCTTGGTGAAATTGAAACGCCAATTGTTCTGACCAATACATTAAATGTGCCACGCGCAGCTGATGCCATTTTAGATTGGACTCTAAATCAGGACGGAAACGAAAGGGTCAGATCGGTAAATACAATCGTTGGGGAAACCAATGATGCCGGACTTAATGATATTCGTGGTCGTCACCTGACACCGGAAATTATTATTAAAGCGATCGAGGATGCAAAATCAGGTCCTGTTGAAGAGGGGGATGTCGGCGCCGGAAAAGGGACAGTTGCATTTGGTTGGAAAGGTGGCATTGGAACGTCATCAAGAAAATTACCTGAAGCACTTGGCGGGTATACGGTTGGTGTGCTTGTGCAAAGTAATTATGGCGGTGTGCTGACCATGGACGGAGTTCCGGTCGGGGAAGAATTAAATCAATATTACCTGCAGGATTATGTGGATAGCGATACGGCCGATGGTTCTATCATGATGATCGTGGCTACAGATGCGCCACTTGGCGACCGTAATCTGGAACGCCTTGGTGACCGTGCGATGACGGGGCTTGCAAGAACAGGGTCAGCAATGACAAATGGCAGTGGTGATTATGTGATTGCCTTTTCAACGGCAGAAAGCGTGCGCCGCACGCCGGAACGCCGTAATGAAAATGCAGAACTTGTTGAAATTCCGAATAATAATATGTCGCCGCTTTTCCAAGCAGTGGCCGAGGCCACAGAAGAAGCCATTTATAATTCAATGCTTATGGCCCGTACTGTCACGACAAAAGATGTCAGAACAGGCAATACGCGTACTATTCATGAACTACCCGTTGATAAAGTTCGTGAGATTTTAAAGAAATACGGCAGATAATAATCTTGGGTTTTTCGGGCGGATGTGTTAATCCGCGCACATGAAAAATATTTCAAACAGTGCAGCAGAAACCAAAAGTCATGTGAAAGCGGTATTGGGTCCCACCAATACCGGCAAAACCCACTTGGCTGTTGAACGGATGCTCGGTCATAACACGGGTATGATCGGTTTGCCGTTACGCCTGCTCGCGCGGGAAATATATGACCGTGTGGTGAAAAGTCAGGGTCATACCCATGTGGCCCTGATCACGGGTGAAGAAAAGATCGTTCCCAAGAATGCCAGATATTTTATCTGTACAGTAGAAAGTATGCCCGTTGAAAGAAGCGTGGATTTCCTCGCTATTGACGAAGTGCAGCTTGCGGCTGATTTTGACCGGGGCCATGTTTTTACAGACAGACTTTTAAGATCACGCGGCAAACATGAAACCATGTTCCTTGGATCAGAAATCATTAGGCCCCTTATTCAAAGGTTAATTCCGGATGTGGAATTTATAAGCCGCCCACGCTTTTCAGAATTGATTTATGTTGAACCCAAGAAATTAAGCCGCCTGCCTAGGCGCAGTGCTCTGATTACGTTCAGCACCAATAATGTCTATGCTTATGCGGAAATGCTGCGTCGTTCCAAAGGTGGCGTTGCTGTTGTGATGGGGGCACTTAGTCCCAGAACCAGAAATGCGCAAGTCGATCTTTATCAAAATGGTGATGTGGACCATGTGGTAGCAACCGATGCCATTGGTATGGGGTTAAATCTGGATATTGATCATGTCAGTTTTGCGGATACATCAAAATTTGATGGTCGTACCATGCGAGACCTTACCCCACCCGAAGTGGCGCAAATTGCGGGGCGTGCGGGCCGTTATATGAATAACGGAACATTCGGGTGCATGACAGAGGGGGCGGATTATCAACGCGGGTTTGATCCTGAAATGGTTTATGCGGTTGAAAATCATCAGTTCGCACCGCTGACGGTTCTTCAATGGCGCAATGCATACATCGATTTTACCCGTCCTGATACGGTGATTCGTTCGCTTGCTGAGGTTCCGGGAAGATCTGGCCTCACAAGAACTATGGAAAAATTGGACCTGGATACTTTTAAAAAATTATCCGCAAGATCAGATATCAAAGATATGCTTGGTGGTCCAGCGGCGGTAAAAATGCTCTGGGAAGTGTGTCAAATCCCTGATTTTAGGCAGGTTTCTGACGATGAGCATGCGAAAATATGCGCAAGCATTTTTAAGCAGATTTCTGCGGATCATGGCAGGATTAGAGAAGACTGGTTCGCGGAACAAATAAAACCATTTAGAAAAATACTTGGTGATATCGATGCCCTGTCCGCACGCATTGCATATGTGCGCACTTTGACATATATATCTAACCGAAGCGGGTGGTGCGAAAATCAAAAATATTGGCAGTCTGAGACAAGAACAGTTGAAGATAAGCTATCAGATGCGCTACATGAACGTTTAACAAAGCGTTTCGTCAGCAGACGGACGTCAGTATTAATGCGGGAATTACGCCAAAAAGGAAAGTTAATGGCAAATATTGAAACGGATGGCAGTGTTTACGTTGAAGATCATTTCATCGGCACGATTGAGGGCTTCCAATTCAAAGAAGACGAAGGGGCATTCGGCGAGGACAGCAATATCCTTAGAAACGCCGCTGATAAAGTTCTTAAAGAAGAAATTAA
Source organism: Pseudemcibacter aquimaris (assembly GCF_028869115.1). NCBI lineage: Bacteria > Pseudomonadati > Pseudomonadota > Alphaproteobacteria > Emcibacterales > Emcibacteraceae > Pseudemcibacter > Pseudemcibacter aquimaris. Next base: position 3,049,869 of record NZ_CP079800.1, on the reverse strand, counting down.
AAATCGTGCTGACGAATTTAATCAGGCCGAAGACGGCGAGATCAGTTTGATTTTTGGTGACCCGCTAACGCGCAGTACAATTAACTGGCGCGGTATTCCTGTTGGTCGTGTGGTAAAAGGTGCATCCATTTTAACACCAAAAGCCATCGTTCAACCAACACCCGTATTGCAGGGTGATGCCCTGAATATCGTGCAGGCAAAACTGGACCGCTGGCTTGAAGCGCATATAGGTGAAACACTGGCGCCACTCTTTTCATTACAAGAAGCCGCAAATGGTGCAAAAGATGAAGAGGGTAACGACCGCATTTCCGGAATGGCCCGCGGCATCGCGTTCCAGATGGTAGAAAAGCTGGGTACAATTCCACGTAGATTGATTGCCAAAGATTTTAAAGAAGTCGATAGCACAGGCCGTTTCCAAATTAAGAAGCTTGGTGTTTGGCTTGGTGCAACCAGTCTTTATATCCCGGCATTACTAAAGCCCGCACCAGCACAATTAAGATTGCTTCTTTGGGCGCTCTTTAGCGATCAGGAAAGATTGCCGGATATTCCACCAGCGGGTCTTTGTACCATTAAGGTTGACCAAAAAGCATCGCGCGTCTTTTACGAAGTATCCGGTTACCGCGTTGTTGGTGAAAATGCAGTGCGTCTTGATATGCTTGAACGTCTTGCCAATGCAGCACGTGAAGTATCCATGAAGGGACCGTTTCCAATGGACCCTGATTTGATGAGCCTAGTGGGTACAAGTGGCGAAGATTTCATAGAGATTATGAAATATCTAGGTTATGTGACCAAAGAATATGATGCAGCTGAAGCCGCTGAAATTCTTTCAAAACGTGAAGATGCTGAAAAGCCAGAAGAGAAAACTAACGAAAAACCAACCGAAGAAGTGAAGCCGGAAGAAAAGACCGAAGAGCCAAAAGCGGAAGAATCTGCGGAGCCGGAAAAAGTCATAATCTTTACTCATAAGCCGGAAGGTGCCAGAAGAAAGCCAAAACACTCGGCTAAGAAAAAACCATTTAAGGGTAAAAAGCCAGGCGGCAAAAAAGGCCCACAAAAATTCACGGCTAAAGCACTGGCAAGTAAAAAGCCGGCCGCTATTGACCCTGATAGCCCGTTTGCTGCACTTGCGGGTCTTAAGGATCAGATGAAGGGCAAAAAATAATGTCAGGTGAAAAAGCCACGCAGCGTATTGATGTGTGGCTTTGGCATGCCAGATTTTATAAAACCAGATCACTTGCCACCAAAATGGTGCGTGGCGGCAAAGTCCGACTTAATGGAAATGTTACCAAAAAATCCAGTGCGGTCGTTACCATTGGCGATGTGTTGACATTTACCCGTGCTGACCAGATTTTGATTGCAAAGGTGCTTGGCATTGGGACAAGGCGTGGCCCCGCACCAGAGGCGCAATTGTTATATGAAGACCTTACCCCAGCCCGCGAAGAGAAAAAAGCCGAGGTCAAAGACGTTCTTCATATACGTGAAAAAGGATTGGGCCGTCCGACAAAAGCAGACCGCAGAGCCATTGACCGATTAATGAACAGAGATTAAAGTTCATTTAATCACAAACATAGGGCGATAAATGAAGACGTTTATTCAATCATTTATATTTCTTTTGGGAATTTATTTTCTTTACCAGTATTATGGTGAAGAATTACTGACGCAAATTTCAAACAGGCCTAATACAGCGTCAAATACCCAACAACAGCCAAACCTTGGCGTTGCCCATTCATTGAGGTTCCCAAGAAGCAATGATGGTCATTATTGGATCAATATGAATGTTGATAATACTGAAATAAATTTCATTGTTGATACCGGTGCAACACAATTAACCTTAAGCCATCAGGATGCGGAAAGGCTTAATCTGTATCTTAATGAAAATGATTATACAATCCCGGTTAGAACAGCCGCCGGTATGACAACGGTCGCCGAAATTACCATTGACCGTATTTCTGTTGGCGTCATCGAACTTTATGATGTAAAAGCCTTTGTGGCCAGAGAAGGGATGTTGGCCGTATCACTTTTAGGGATGAATTTCTTAAATCGGCTTAACCGGTTTGAATTTGCAAATGACACATTGATACTAGAACAATAATATATTGACAGTGTAAACATTATTCCTAAAATGTTTTATATAGGGATTAGTATAGGTAAAAATGAATACAAAAAAATCAACATATCATCATGGCAATCTTAGAGAGGTATTGATTTCCTCTGCGCTTGAAATTCTGAAAGAGGGGACATTACAGGATTTAAGTTTAAGGGCGCTAGCCAGAAAAGCGGGTGTTTCACAAACAGCACCCTATCGTCATTTCGAAGATAAAGAAGCGCTCATCGTTGTGCTGATAAGTGAGGGTTCAGCCCTTTTACAGGAACATATGGTTAAAGCATGTCAGGGTACTGATGACCCGGTAGAGCAACTTATCAATATGGGTGTCGCTTATTATGATTTCTCACAGGATTATTCCGCGCATTTCAGACTGATGTTCGGTGGCAGTCTGGAAGACAAAGAAAAACATGCTCATCTTTTCGAACAAGAAAAGAAAGGCTACGATGTTTTGGAACAGGTAATTTCAAACTGTATGAAATTACCGCATTCACCGGAATTATCCCCAAGATTAATCAGGTTAACCAGTTGGTCATTGGTTCATGGGCTTGCCAGTCTTATTCTTAATGATGTGATGAATGACGACGTTCCGAAAGGCGACAACAAAAGAGAAGTTGTCAGCGAAGTGATATCCTTTTATACAAGATCAATGTTTGAAAAATAAAAGGATAAAACAGGGTGTCTATTTTTAATAAGCTCGGCAGCTTTTTTGCTGCGGATGGTTCTGGCCAAGATCAAGTTAAAACCCAAACAATTGATGCAGAAAAGCTGGCCGCCGCAGCACTTATGGTTGAGGTCGCCACGCAAGACGGTGAGTTCGATGATAAAGAGCGAAACGTTATCGAGAGTATTTTAACGGGTAAACTAAAACTATCATCTGAAGATGCGAAAGAATTGTTGCATCTGGCGGAAGACAAGCAAAGCCAATCAATCCAAATTTTATCCTTTACTAAAGAAATAAAGAATCATTTTGATGATGAGGGCCGAGCCCATATCATGGAAATGTTGTGGGGTGTGGTTTTTGCTGACGGTGAAGAAGATGTATACGAAAGTAACCTGATGCGCCGTATCGCAGGCCTATTATATATATCGGACAAGCAAAGTGGTGAAATCCGTAAAAAAGTCAAGCAAGAAAATAATATTTTATAAAATATATAATTACATTTGACGTCTTTAAGAAAAGTGCTATATGCAGTTTGTATAAAGAAACTAACGACTGATGATTATTAGGAGAGCTCGATGACATACGTCGTAACAGAAGCGTGTATTAACTGTAAATATACAGACTGTGTGGAAGTCTGTCCGGTGGATTGTTTTTACGAAGGTGAAAACATGTTGATCATTAACCCAAGCGAATGTATCGATTGTGGTGTATGTGAACCTGAATGTCCTGCGGAAGCCATTCTTCCGGATACTGAAGACGGTATGGAAAGATGGGTTGAGCTCGCTGAAAAATATGCAGATGACTGGCCAAATATCACTGAACAGAAAGATGCGATGGATGGTGCGGACGATGTTGTATCTGAAGCAGATAAATTCAGCAAATATTTCAGTGAAAATCCTGGCGAAGGTTCCTAAGCTTTAGGATCTAGAAGATTAGTTATACCCCTTATCTTATGTGTAATTGAAATATTACATGTGAGATAAGGGGTATATTTTTTGTTAATTTTATGTTACAATATATCCATAGAACGCGATTGTTTAACAGGGAACAAACATAACATACTGATTCTGCACCGATTCTGAAATATAGAAGTGATTCTTGCGAATGGCAAAACATTAGGCCAGAGCAGGTTTTTTGCGTAATTTTTTAAAATTATGCATTTCTCGGTATGTGTCCTTTAAATACTTAAGCGGTTTATTTTTAAATTTGAAATTTAGCGTCCGGCGGAAGCTTTTTTATGCTTTGAATGCGCTTGAGACAGTAACGGAGAGTTTTTTAATGGCTAAATCAGAAAAGTTAGAATTTTCTATTGATCAGAACATCGTTTACCCAAAGCACGGTGTGGGCAATATCATTGATATTCAGGTACAAGAAATTTCAGGTATGTCAATTGAGCTATATGTTATTCGTTTTGAAAGAGAAAGAATGACACTGAGAGTGCCGACTAATAAAGCAGTGGCTGCTGGTATGCGTGCCATTTCTGATAAAGATACAATGGAAAAAGCCTTTGAAACATTAAAAGGCAAAGCCAAAATCAAACGCACAATGTGGAGCCGCCGTGCACAGGAATATGAATCAAAAATCAATTCCGGCAGCGTGATTTTCCTTGCGGAAGTAGTTCGTGACCTTTATCGCAGTGGCGATCAATCAGAACAATCATATTCAGAACGTCAAATCTTTGAAGCAGCGATTAGTCGCCTTGCCCGCGAAGTTGCGGCTGTTGAAGACATCTGTGAAAAAGATGCCATGACAAAACTTGAAACAGTTCTTTCGCCTGAAATTGCTGCTTAAGTTAAGCTCAAAAATAAATTAAGAAAAAAGCCTGCATTATGCAGGCTTTTTTTGTTTCACTTATTGTATAAAATTGTTACTTTCCAAGCTTATCGTTTTTCTTTCAGGGTATATTTAATTTATGAGCACGTCAGACGTCACATGCTTGGATAATAATAGGTATGGTATCCTTCATGGTGCCAAACGAATCTGGGCCATCGGTGCTATTCACGGGCAACTTGAACCACTTGAAAAGGTTCATAAAACACTTATTTCCAAGTTTCGTCGTGGCGATAAGCTCGTATACCTTGGAAATTATTTTGGTCTATCGGATCAGAATAAAGAAACCTATGACGAAATTTTATTTGCCCGCCGCAAAATCATGTCGCTTCCTGAAGTCTTTATGCCAGAAGATTTCATTTATCTTCGCGGTGCTCGTGAAGAAATGTTTTTTAAGCTACTTCAGCTTCATTATGCGCCAAATCCAGTTGAAGTGATGGATTGGCTTCTTAGTCACGGTATTGAATATTCGCTAAAAGCATATGGTGAAGATGAAACAGCCGCGAGATCCATCGTTAGACAGGGAACCGTTGCGCTGACCAAATGGACAAATGGCATCAGACGTAAAATTCAAGGCTGTCCCGGTCATGTGGAATTAACCAATTCACTTAAGCGTGCCTGTATGACGGATGATGGCAGGTTGTTATTTGTCCATGCAAGCATTGATCCAAGTCGCCCGCTTGCAATGCAAAAGGATCAATTCTGGTGGGATAATGGGCAATTTGACGGATTAACGGCAAGATTTTCAGATTTTGCCAAAGTCATTCGTGGTTACGATCATGCCAATGGTGGCGTTAAGCTTGATGGGGAATTCACCGCCACTATTGATGCGGGCTGTGGCCGTGGTGGTGAACTGGTTGCTATTTGTTTTTCGGTGGATGGCGAAAAACTCGATGAAATCCGAAGTGAATAGTGTTTTTTTGAGTTAAAATCACAAAAATTTGAGATAAGTGACATTATTTGCACTGGTGCTTTATATTGGTTCGCGCTATTTTGTGTTCAGGAAGATATTTCAATAAAAATCAAGTATTCGGAAGCAATAAAAAACAAAACAGCTTACCGGGTCGAGAAATAAAAGAGTATTTATTTATGAATACGTCTAACTTGTGGACTATGTCGGCGATGTCGCTGATGTTAGCGTCCTGTGCATCTCTTCCTGATCTGGACAGTGAAATGTCCGGCCAGATTGATATTTCAAAAGAATGGCAAACAGCAAACAGCGGTTCATTTTCCGTTGAAGATGGCTGGTTGGATCAGATGAACAACCCTGACTTAAGCCAGTTTGTGGCTGAGGTGTTAGAAAAAAACCCAAATTATAACGAAGTTGCTTTAAGAATGCAGGCAGCTGGTTATAACGCAGACGCTGCCTTTGGCCGTATGTTGCCGCGCATTGGTGCATCCGGTAATGTGACAAAATCAAAAAACCAGTTTTCCAATTTTAATCAACAAATTAATCAGGGACAGCAGCCGGGTACTGTTCAGCAACCCATTTCCAATACAAATACCAACTATAACATTGGTCTTGATGCCAGTTGGGAAGTTGACGTATGGGGAAGGCTTTCTGCAAATACCGCCGTCGCAAGGTCCAATTATGAAGTCGCGGAATATGATTATTATGGCGCAAGGCTTTCACTAGCGTCACAAGTGGCCCAAGGATGGTTTGATGTTATTGAGGCAAAACAGCAGTGGGATCTGGCAATCAGCACAGTGGAAAACTACGAACGAGCCACAAAAATCATCAGAAACCGTTTTGAACGCGGTCTATCAAGCGGACTGGATTTAAGACTTTCTGTGACCAATCTTGAAGCATCCAAAGCAACCGAACAGCAACGAATGACATTATATTACACTGCCCTTCGTCAGCTCGAGTTATTCGCAGGGAAATATCCTGCGGCGGCGATGGATGTAGCTGGCCAAATTCCAGATATCATGGATGATGTTCCGGTTGGTGTGCCCCTTGAAATCATTGAGCGCAGACCAGATTTGAGGTCGGCACGGGCAAGATTATATGCGGCAGCATATCGTGCGGAGGCATCTGAAAAAGCAATGCTACCGACCATTTCAATTACGGCACGTGGTAATAACACGACAGAAGAGTTCGGCGAGCTATTAAAATTTGATAATGTTTTCTGGAATTTAATTGGCGGCATTACCCAACCTATTTTCCAAGGCGGTCAATTAAGATATGCGGCAAAAGCAGAACAATTAAACTTTGAAGCACAAAAGCAAAATTATGCAACAACATTGCTGCGCGCTTTTAAAGAAGTTGAAGATGCACTTGATAATGATCGTTCGCTTGCAGCGCGTGTGGCATTTACTGAAAGCGCTGCACTGAATGCGATTGCTGCTGAACGTGTCGCGCTTGAGCAATATTCACAAGGGCTTATTCCCATTGCAACACTATTGCAATCACAGCGTCAAAGCCTGACGCAACAAAGCCAGCTTTTAAGCATCAAAAAACAACGCATTAATAATCGCATTTCACTATATCTTGCGCTTGGTGGTGATTTTACGACCTCGACAGCACCATTAATAGAAGAAAATGCTAATATAATTCAAAATAACGAGCAAAGTGTACAAATTTCCGCAGAAGTCCAGGAGTATCAGTCATGAGTATAATAAAAAGAATTCTTCCGGGACTATTGGTTCTTGGTATTGGTGTTGGTGTGGCATTTACGATTGTTAGTTTTGGGCCAGAACCGGAAAGTCAGGAATCAGAAGTATTGGCGCGTACAATCCGTTCAGTAGAGGCAAAAACATCTGATGTTAAGCTTTTTGTTGAAAGTCAGGGGACTGTTGCAGCTAGACAGGTGATTAATCTTATTCCGCAAGTGGCGGGTGAGATTACATATGTATCACCAAAGTTCGTAGCGGGGGGCCGTTTTAAAAAAGGCGAACTGATTTTAAAAATTGACCCACGCGATTACGAGCTCGCTGTTATCACTGCGGAATCGAGCATTGCGGAACGCAAACAACGCGTAATGCAAGAAGAGGCAGAAGGCGCCCTTGCCAAAGCAGAATGGGAAGAATTGGGTCAAGGTGAAGCCAGTGACCTGACATTAAGAATTCCACAGCGTGAAGGGGCAATAGCAGCCTTAAGATCCGCCGAAGCAAGTTTAAGCAGAGCGAAACTTGATCTTGAAAGAACAGAAATTCGTGCGCCATATGATGGGCTGTTAACGGCGAAAAGTGTGGACCTTGGGCAATTTTTAAATCGTGGAAATACGATCGGTACTTATCATTCAACAGAACTGCTTGAAGTAAGACTTCCGCTTACCAACCGTGATATCGCGCAATTTGATCTTGCAGGGTTACAATCCGGTGAAAAACAATATGATGTGCGTCTTAAAGGGCAATTTGCCAATAAGGAAAATATCTGGAATGGTCGTGTGGTCAGAACAGAAGGCACCATTGATGTAAACAGCCGTATTCTTTATGTGGTTGCAGAATTAAAAGGCGATGAACTTTTCTCACCTGATGATGGTGCGCCAATTACAATAGGCCAGTTTGTTAGCGCGGAAATTGAGGGGCGCTCGGTTGAAAATATTGTGCGTCTTCCGCGTGAAAGCTTACGTCAGGGCAATCAGGTTCTAATCGTTGATAGTGAAAATAAGTTACGCACCCGCATGGTAGAGGTTCTGGAAACCAATTCTGACTATGTCATTATCGCTTCAGGCATCGAAGATGGTGATATTGTGAACCTATCGCAATTAGGGATTAGCGTAGACGGCACACTTGTGGAAACAGTTCCTCAAGACCCCCTTCCAGAAATGGCGCAAGCCGTAAAGGAGAGCCAGAATGACTAACATAATTGGTTGGTTCGTAAAGAACCCTGTGGCCGCCAATTTGATCATGCTGGTTATTTTTGGTCTTGGTACGATTGGTTATATTAACGTCGGTAAAACGGCTTTCCCATCTGCTGCGATGGATGTGATTAGCGTCAGTGTGCCTTATCTTGGTGCCGGCCCCAAAGAGGTGGAAGACCGTATTGTTATCCGCCTAGAGGAGGCAGTATTTGATATTCGTGGCATCAAAAGATTAACGGGCCGCGCCAGTGAAGGCGTGGGATCGATTACGATTGAAATTCAAGAAGGCGAAGATGTAGAAAGCATCCTTAATCAGGTTAAAGCCCGTGTGGACGCGATTAATACATTCCCAAGTCTTTCCGAGCGGCCAATCGTTTCACGTAATTTCGTGCAGATGGATATTATGAACCTTGCCATTTATGGCGATGCTTCGGAATATGAACTTAAGGAGCTAGGCAGATCAGTACGTGACCGCCTTGCTGCGGTGCCCGGTGCTGCGAAAACGGTTTTAAATGGTCAACGACAGTATGAGGTATCTATTGAGGTTTCTGAACTTCAGCTTCAGAAATTTAATCTGACTTTTGATCAGGTTTCAAATGCTATTTCCAGTTCATCAACCAATCTGCCAGCGGGTAAAGTAGATAGTATCGCAGGGCAAATTCAGATTGTGACCCGCGGTCAGGCTTATGTGAAACAGGATTTCGAAGAAATTGTTGTGCTTCAAAATGCCGACGGCACGCGTGTGTTGCTTAAGGATGTGGCCAATGTGGTTGATGGTTTTACCGATGATCATATTTTACTGCGCATGAATGGTAAGCCGGGTCTGTTTATCTTTATCAGATCAGAAGGTACTCCAGACGTGGTGAAATTAAGCGCGGAAATCAATCGCGTCCTTGATGAAGAGATTAGACCATCACTTCCAGACGGCATTGAAATCACCAATTGGTTTGATACATCGGAAATTTTTGAAAGTCGCCTTGATATGTTGATGTGGAATGCGGTGACAGGCCTTATTCTCGTATTCTTTGGCCTGATGATTTTCTTATCCCCTGCACTTGCTGGATGGGTAACGGCGGGTATTGCTATTTCATTCCTTGGATGTTTTGCGCTTCTTCCTTACACGGGCGTGTCTTTAAGCATGATCAGCTTGTTTGCTTTCTTGTTGATACTTGGGATTGTGGTTGATGACGCGATTATCATCGGTGAAAGTGTGCATCTTGAAAATCAGAAAGGCAACCCTGGCGATCAAGGCGCCATTGATGGCGCGGCCAAGGTCGCAAGACCGGTAATCTTTTCGGCGATAACCACCATGATCTTTTTCTCGCCAATGTTATTCATTGAAGGGGTAATCGGTCAGTTCGTTTTGGGTATTCCGGTGGTTGTAATTTTGTGTCTGACATTTTCAATTTTGGAATCTCTCTTTATTCTACCGGCGCATTTACGTCACTTGAGTGATAAAAAGACAAATGATTTTGCGCGACTGTTTTTACTGTTTATACCAAACTTTGTTATAAACGGAGTTTCAAATGCGACAAAAGCGGCGCAAGGAAAAGCAAAAGCATTTCTGACCCATGTGATTAAACGTCATTACCGTCCGTTTCTTGATAAAGCCCTTCATCATAAAGGACTGTCGTTACTTGTAATCTTATCAATGAGCATGATCATTACGTCAATTCATGGCGCAGGTTGGATCAAGATGGTCTTTAATCCCGAAGTATCAATGAATTTCATTCAGGCTCAGGTCCGTTTCCCGGCCGGTGCACCATATGATATTGTTGATGAAGCGGCCTTTATTCTCGAAGAAAAGGCACGTGAAATTCAGGCAGAAGTAGAAGCAGATTACCCGGAAACAGAACTGTTTAAAGATTTGCTTGTGATGTCCGATGGTAGCGGATCGATGGCATTTGCATTCCTTGTTTTTCAAAACATCGAAGAAGTTAATTTTGATGTTGAAAAATATGCAGGCCGTTGGCGTGATAATATGCCGGTGATACCGGACGCCCGCGAAATATCATTTGATTTTTCTACAGCCGGTGGTTCGGGTGAATCGATCAATATCATGCTGAAATCACCAAACAGTGTTGCGCTTGATCAAATGGCACAGGAATTAAAGCAAGTTTATTCCGAATATGCTGGTCTTTACAGCATAACGGATTCCGCCGATACCGCGCGAACAGAAGCGGTTCTATCGATTATGCCGTCCGCTGAAAATATGGGCTTAACGTTAACCGATCTTGCGATGCAAGTGCGTCAGGCATTTTACGGGCAAGAAGTTCAACGTGTTGCACGCGGTAAAGATACCGTAAAAGTGATGGTGCGATTACCACAAGAGGATCGCCGCTCGTTTGATACGCTTGATGATATGCGAATTCGCACAAGAGCGGGTGGTGAGGTTCCATTTGAATCGGTTGCGGATGTTGATTATCAGCGTGCATATACATCCATTCAACGCACGGACCGTCAACGTACGGTTACAGTTAAGGCGAATGTGAATAAGGAAGTGGCCAATACGTCTGAAATTGTGTCTGATATCCGTGAAAAATACATTGATCAGTGGAAAGCAAAATATCCTGATGTTGAGGTCAGCTTCGAAGGTGAACAGAAAAACCAGCAGGAATTTGCCACTTCGCTGGCCAGTGGTTTTGGGCTTGCGCTAATCGCAATTTATATCTTGCTAGCGGTTGCGTTTAATTCATACAGCCAGCCGTTCATTATCCTTACGGCGCTTCCATTTGCTTATATGGGTGCGGTGCTTGGGCATTTATTCATGGGAATGAATTTTAGCCTTTATTCCATCATGGGCATTGTTGCGGCAGCTGGCGTGGTTGTGAATGATAATTTGGTGCTACTGGATTATATCAACCGCTTACGCCATAACGGCGAAAAAGCATTGCGTGCTGTTGAAATTGCAGCGGAAGAAAGGTTCCGTCCGATCTTCCTGACCAGTTTTACAACGTTTATTGGTCTTGCGCCAATGATGGCGGAAACAAGCGTTCAAGCACAGTTCCTGATCCCGACGGTGGTATCGCTGGCGTTCGGTGTTTTATTCTCGACCATTGCGACATTGTTCCTTGTGCCGATTGTTTATCTGTATTTCAATGATTTCAGAAAAAATATCCTTGGCGCGTTCAAAGGAAAATCGCCGGATCAAATCAGACCGGCAGAATGATTATGAGACGGGCCCTCGGGGGCCCGTTTTTTTATGAAGCATCATATTTATATTTAGGAAGCAATAAGAATAACCCAACCGTGATAATCAAAATAATTGCACTTAGTATTAAGACATTTACGTATGATCCAAATTCATCGAATGATGCACCGAACGATACCGGACCGATTGATGTTCCCACCAAAAATGCTGAAAACATGAGACCGTATACCATTCCAAATGACGAAAGCCCAAAATATCTGGTGGTTAGGTAAGCAAGCAAATCAAATTCTGTTCCGATGCTTAACCCGATTAAAAGCGCCGCGATATAGGCGGGCATATTTGTTACCCCCATCGCCAGCATGGCAACACCAATGGTGGACAGCAAAATGGATACAATGGCAACTTTCGGCGCGAAATATTTATCAAGAAAATAACCAATACCGGCCCTTGAAACCAATATAGCGATGCCAAGCATTGCGGCAACGGCGGCGGCATCACTGCCTTCCATGCCGCGGTCAATTAACATCGGAACCAGATTGGATAAAATGCCGTATAGGCAGAATGATAAAAGCGCAAAGATCAGGTATAAAATCCAGAATGATTTTTCACGGATAACTTCGTTAAAGGAAATAGCATCATTTACGGCGGCTGTTGTATTGCTTGCCTCAGCTTCATTGTCGGGAAGGTGCCCCACTTCCTGAGGGGTGTTTTTTAAAAATAATGCAGATATTGGTAAGGCAATGAAAAGTACAATCGCCGCCAATGTATAATACCCGTGCCGCCAGCTATAATTATCTATGATATATTGCAGCATTGGCGGTACATATGTGTATCCGGCACCACCACCCGCCATGGCAATCCCAAGGGCAAGACCGCGACGCTTATTAAACCATTCCCCGATAATACGCATATAGGGTAATGCATTGGCCCCCGCAGCCAAAATGCCAATGAGCGCAAAAATGATATAAAGCTGCCAAAGTGCATTCACGAAAAAAGCTATTGAGGCTAGTAACAACCCAAAAGCAAGCAAGGATGGCAGTAACACTTCTTTTGATCCAAACCGGTCCGCGATTTTCCCGATAAATGGTGATGTTAATGCAAGGGCCACTGTGAAATAAGTCGACGCAAGCGCCACATCGGCCCGGTCCGCAGAAAATTCAAGAGTAAGAGGGATCATAAAAAGACCAAGTGCACCAAAGGCGAATTGACCAGGACTAGTTGACAATCCGACACTGGATGCGATGGTAATCCACCATCCATAAAATATTTTTGGCATGCTTGAATTTCCCTATATCTTGTATTTTAATTTATTGTTTTTAAATAAGTATCATGGTCCACTTTTAGCGACAAGTGAATATATACTTGCCAAAATCTGGGTCTTTAGACATGATTGATGCATAAATATAGCGGGGTACCATGCAGGAAAATCTAATCCATCTTTTTAAAACGAAACGTTTTTTACCACTTTTTATCACACAATTCCTTGGCGCATTTAACGATAATGTTTTTAAAAACGCGCTTGTTGTTTTGATCACCTACGATGTGGGAATCCGTGCCGGTTGGGATCCAGCTTTGTTGGTATTGGTCGCGGCGGGAATTTTTATTTTACCGTTTTTCCTTTTTTCCGCGATGGCAGGACAATATGCAGACAAGCTTGAAAGATCGGCACTGGTTAGGAAAATCAAACTCGTAGAAATTATACTGATGGCACTTGGTGGCTTTGGGTTTTTCATCAGTAATCTTTATCTGCTTATGTTCGTGCTGTTCATGATGGGTACCCAGTCCACATTCTTTGGTCCTATTAAATATGGCATTTTGCCGGATCATTTACGCGAAGAAGAATTGATCGGCGGTAATGGTTTGATTGGAATGGCGACATTTCTTGCAATTTTGCTTGGCACCATCGCCGGTGGATTACTCATAATGACGGATTTCGGCGTCGGTATTGTGACTGTATTGGTTCTTGCGGTGTCCGTATCCGGATACCTGTCAGCACAGAAAATACCTGTTTCATATGGTGGGTCACCGGATCTTAAAATCAATTATAATTTTATGGCTGAAACCATAAATATTATCGGCAAGGCCCGCGCAAAACGTCCTGTATTTTTGTCGATAATGGGTATTTCGTGGTTCTGGTTTTATGGTGCAACATATCTTGCGCAATTTCCAACTTTCGCCAGTGAGGTTCTTGCATCCGATGAACAGGTAGTGACATTATTGCTTTGCACATTTTCCATTGGTATCGGCCTTGGTTCTATGATTTGTAACCGCCTTGTAAAGGGAATGGTGACGGCGCGTTTTGTACCGCTTGCGGCACTTATGATGACCGTATTCAGTGTGGATTTATATTTTGCAAGTGGCAATGTGGTGACACCCACTTTTGCGGCGGCGGGTGAATTAAGCGGGGTAGTTGATTTCTTATCTGAAAGTGCCAATTGGCGCGTGGTTGGCGATTTGTTTGGTATCGCCATATCAGGCGGTATTTATATCGTGCCACTTTATACCATTATGCAAACGGGCGCGGGGGACGCGGAACGTTCACGCATCATTGCTGCTAACAATATTTTAAATTCACTCTTTATGGTGGGTTCGGCTGTTGGTGCAATGGTTCTTATCATGATGAATTTCACGTTACCGGAAATTTTCCTCGTAATTGCGATATTAAATGCGTTTGTTGCCCTTTATATCTGTCAGTTGTTACCACAGGATTTAATCCAGTCTATCATCAGAACACTGCTTAAAACATTTTACCGCGTGGAAATTACGGGATTAGAAAATTACCGTAAGGCGGGCGATAAAGCGGTGGTGATTGCCAATCATACATCATATCTTGATGCGTTACTATTAGGCGCATTTTTACCCGATCAACTTACCTATGCCATCAATACACATGTTGCTGAAAAATGGTGGGTAAGACCTGCATTTACATTTTTCAATTTATTGCCGGTTGATCCAACAAATCCAATGTCGACCAAAACAATGATTAAGGCCGTGCAGTCAGGTAAGCGACTTGTCATTTTCCCGGAAGGAAGGCTTACCCAGACGGGGGCACTTATGAAAGTATATGAAGGGCCGGGAACAATATCATATCTATCGGATGCGCCAATGTTGCCGATCAGGATCGATGGTGCGGATCGTTCCCCCTTTTCAAGGTTAAAAGGCTTAATCAAGCGCCGGATGTTCCCGAAAATTAAATTGAATATTCAGGAACCGGTTAAATTTGATGTGCCGGAAGGCTTAAGTGCCCGTGCGCGGAGAAATTGGATCGGACGTGAATTATATGACGTGATGTCGAATGTGATCTTTAAAACCAGTAATGTTGACCGGCCACTATTCCATGCGCTTATTGATGCGAAGAAAGTCCATGGTGGCGGTAATATTGTACTTGAAGACGTGGAACGTGCACCGATCAATTATAATAAAACCATATTGGGTGCATTTGTGTTGGGCAGGAAAATTGCTACATTGACCGAGCGTGGTGAAAAGGTTGGTTTGATGCTTCCTAACACGGTTGGGGCTGTTGTTACATTCTTTGCTTGTCTTGCATATGGACGTGTTCCGGCGATGCTTAACTTTTCAACCGGTACAGGGAATATGATTTCTGCCTGTAAAACGGCGGAAATTAAAACCATTTTGACGGCCAAGCGTTTTGTTGATCTTGGCGGGTTAGAAGAAACGGTTGAGGCACTCGAAGAATATGCAGATATTGTTTATTTGGAAAATGTAAAAGAAGAAATCGGTATTGGTGATAAATTGTTTGGGTTGGTTGCGAAATTCTTACCAAACACATTCCACAATATCGTTGCCGGAAATCCGAAAGCGGATGATGAAGCGGTTGTATTATTTACATCCGGTTCCGAAGGCACACCAAAAGGGGTGGTTTTAAGCCATAAAAATATCCAGTCAAACAGATATCAACTTAGCGCCCGTGTTGATTTTACACCAAGCGATAATGTCTTTAACGCATTGCCGATATTCCATTCATTTGGTCTTACGGGTGGATTATTGCTGCCGATCCTGTCGGGATTAAAGATATTCTTATATCCGTCGCCCCTTCATTACAGAATTGTTCCAGAACTGGTTTACGACAGCAACGCGACCATCATGTTTGGCACGGATACATTCTTAAGCGGATATGCCAGATTTGCGCATCCTTATGATTTTTATTCCATGAGATACGTATTCGCGGGGGCTGAGAAATTAAAGCCGGAAACACGTACCCTTTGGGCAGACAGATTTGGTGTCCGCATACTTGAAGGATATGGTGCCACTGAAACATCACCTGTTCTTTCAACCAATACGGCCATGCAGGTAAAAAGCGGCACCGTTGGCCGTTTGATGCCGGGCATTGAATATAAACTTGAAGATGTTCCGGGCATTGATAAAGGTGGCAAGTTGGTTGTGAAAGGCCCGAATGTGATGAAAGGTTATTTGCGCGCTGAAAATCCGGGCGTTCTCGAAGAACCGGATGGGGGATGGTATGATACCGGTGATATCGTTGAAATTGACGATGAAGGGTATATCACCATCGCAGGACGCGCGAAGAGGTTCGCCAAAATCGCCGGTGAAATGGTATCACTTACTGCCGTAGAAGGCATCGTTAGTACCCTATGGCCGGAAGATTCCCATGCGGTCGTATCGCTTCCCGATCCGAAGAAGGGTGAACAGCTTGTACTTCTCACCACAAATAAAGAAGCGGATAAAAATTCTGTGCGTGACGGTGTAAAAGCCGCGGGACATTCAGAATTGATGGCGCCGAAAACCATTTTAACGGTAGATGAGGTTCCTGTACTTGGTACCGGTAAAACAGATTATGTAACTGCACAGAAACTGGCCGAGGAAAAAATATAAGCTTTTTTATGTTAAACCTGTTAATGTCCGCCTTAATAATTACAGGGTAAAGTAAAATGGACGAAGTTAATCAAAAGAAAGCCAAACTCGCGCTGATCTATATGGCCGTGATTATGGCACTCGTATTTTCAGTATGGCAGGTGATGCTGAATAATTTCACGGTTGAAAAGGCCGGTTTTTCCGGATTTGATATCGGAAGTCTACAATCCGTGCGTGAAATTCCAGGTTTTCTTGCTTTTACCGCTGTCTTTATTCTTGTTTTTATCCGCGAACAAACATTTGCGATTACGGCGCTTGGGGTGTTATCGGTCGGCGTACTGGCCACGGGATATTTCCCAAGTAATGCGGGGCTTCTTATTACGACATTTATCATGTCGGTTGGTTTTCATTATTTTGAAACCATAAACAGCAGCCTGACGTTACAGTGGTTACCGAAAAATCAGGCGGCATCATTTATGGGGCAGGTGATTGGTTATAGCTCATTTGCAGGGTTATTGGCATTTGCCGCTGTGTGGCTATTATATAAACAAATCGGCCTTGATTATATCTGGATTTACACCATTTTTGGCACGCTTGGGATTGCCATGGTATTGCATCTTTGGTTCATGTTTCCAAGGTTTGAAAATATTGTGCCGCAACGCAAAAAACTGTTCCTTAAAAAACGTTATTGGGTTTATTACTTGCTTACCTTCTTAAAGGGTGCAAGACGTCAGATTTTTATGGTTTTTGCCGCTTATCTGATGGTGGAAAAATTTGGCTATACACTTGATGAAATTGCCGCGCTTTTCCTGATTAATAAGGCGGCGAATATCGTTATTGCACCGCTTCTTGGTAAAATGATTGAAAAGATCGGTGAACGAAAAGCGCTGACCATTGAATATGTTGGTTTGGTGGGTGTTTTTGTTGGTTATGCTGTGGTGGAAAGCGCCATGATTGCCGCGGTTTTATATGTGGTTGATCATTTGTTCTTCGGGCTAGCCATCGGGATTAAAACTTATTTCCAGAAAATCGCTGATAGCGAAGACATGGCAGCGACACAAAGTGTTAGCTTTACCATTGACCATATTGCGTCGGTGGTTATTCCGATTACATTTGGTGTGATTTGGATGTCTGATCCATCGCTTGTGTTTTATGCGGGTGCGGGTTTTGCGTTTTTATCATTGATTGCATCGAACCTGATACCGAATAGCCCGGCACCAGGGAACGAATTTATCTGGTCGAAAAAACGGCTCGCCGCCTGATTATTCCCAGACAACCAGTTTTAAACGTTGGCCGGCACGGATCATCGAATTGTCATTAAGGCCGTTCATCGCCATAAAGCGTTCTTTTTGGTATTTGTCGAATGCCATTCTACTCGAAAGGCTATTAATGCTATCACCACTTGCCGCACGAATAACACGGATTTTACGGCCTTTAATGGCGGCTGCTTCCTGATCCGATAATTTATTAAACGTATATGATGTACGCTGCAGGCTTTCTGAAAGGCTATTATACTTACTTTGCGGGGTCAGCATCAAGAAATGGTACCCATTATTTCCGCTATGCTGAATGGCGATAAGGCGGACGATATAATTCTGATTATTCATGGACATTGTCGTATAGCCGGTCGCAGCTGCCATGCCATTAATGTCTAAATCTTGTAAACTTTGCATGGCGTTTTCAATTTTATATTTTTGCCAAAGTTCAGAGGCATGATCACGTACTGATTTTCCATTCATATTAGCACCTGCAAAAATGATTACCGCGCCTTCCGCTGTTCCAGTTCCGCGTGCCATCACGACCTGTGATGAATTTTGAAGTATGTAATTATCAGGAACAGTGAATTTAAATTTCATGGATGGATGCTTAAATTCTTTACCGTCAATAATGCCTTGCTTTGGATCATCGCCAAAACGCATTCCATCGATAATATTGAAATACACCTCTTGATTACGGTTTCTGCTGTTTTGTGGGATACCTGTTTGTGTGGCACCTTGGAATGCACGTGCCACACGCTCTTGAGTGTTTGGATGGGTTGATCCGAAATCAGTACCGCGGCTTTCCCCTTCGCGGTTTGCGAGGGTCAGTTGTAATTTATGTTCGTTATCTAGGCCGTTTAACATGCTTGATGCTGCATATGGATCAAATCCGGCGCGGCTGGCATATCGAATGCCCAGCTCATCGGATTGATGTTCCTGGTCACGGGAATAGCTCATTAGATAAGCTTGTGCCCCTTGGCCAACACTATTGGCAAGGGCGCTGTTTCCTGTGGCGGCACCGACCAGTATGGTACCAAGACCAGCAAACATTTGATTGTTATATCTTTTGGCAGAATGGCGCGCGGTCACGTGACCAATTTCATGACCGATGACGGACGCCAGTTCAGATTCATCATTCACAAGTGCCATAATCCCGCGGGTGACATAAACATAACCGCCCGGAAGCGCAAATGCGTTAACAAGTGGGGTATCAAGTACTGTAAAGGTAAATGGATAATCGCTCAGTTCAGAATTGGCCACTAGCCTTTGGCCCATGTCATTCACATATTGGGTGATACGCGGGTCATTATATGTGCCTCCGTTATCTTTTAGAATGCCTGGGTGTGCTTCTTGACCTATGGACATTTCCTTTGATGGTGACATAAAGGGGGTAAAATCTCGTTTACCTGTTGCCGGATTAACGGTGGTACATGCCGCAAGAGTTAGAGGCAGAAGAATCGTGAATGCTTTTTTTATTTGTTTTTCAAATATCATTTATGTGTTCCTTCACTGTATCACCAGTTGTTCGGGATGCGTTAGATCGATTGACGGACCATTGTAATATTTTAGCCAGCCACGAACAAATATATTTTTACCCTTTAAATAGGACAGATTTATGTCTTTTTCTTCGAACATTTTTTTAACCCGGTTGGGGATGACAATGGTGAAATCTTTGCGGTAATCTTCGCCGAAATTCAGGTATGTATTATTTCTGACTGTGGCGACTTCTAATACTCTGCCGGATATCACTTGAAAACTATTGGTGTGGTCACCTGAATTTTCCTGTGGTTTTATTTTATAAAAATCCAATGCCCATATACCCATGTCACGAGTGCGCGCTTTATATTCTTCGGTGTACATTTCGCCTACGATGCTGCGGTTGTCAGCAAAACTATAAACCCGTGCCATGCCCTTTTTTAGCATTTCGCCCTGAACCCATGTGCCATCTTCAAGGAATAGATGCGCGAGCGCACGCCCGTATCGGTCCATCTTCCTGCCACCATAATAAAGAGAAACCGTTTTTCCCATTACGATTTGGCTGAGTGCGTCTTTTGATTCATATCCAAGGGGCCATTCAATGAAATTTTTTCGGCCTAATGCGATTTTTGGAGCTTGTAATCCAACCAATCTTACTTCCGTACCATTTGCAAGCATCACGGTATCGCCATCGACGACTTCAGTGACAGTGGATGAAAAATTATCCTCCGTTTCCGGTTTTAAAGATGCGCGAATTAAATCACTTTCATATGCAAAAAGCACATTGAAAGTGGATATAAAGGTAAAAAGAATGGCAAGAATAGTTCGCATAAAAGCGATCATACAGTGTCACTTAAATACGTCAAATTGTTATTAAAAACCGATGGTATCGGATTTAAAGGATTGCTCTATTTTCTTTGTTTCAAGATTTGCGTTTTGTTGATCTTGATATTGTGCTTCTTGTTCTATAGTCAGGTTCAAGGATTGATTTTGTTTAGCACGGTCAGCCACTTTATTTAGTGATTTTGAAAGATTGATATCATTCTGTTCATTATCAGATTTTAATTCGTTAAGTGTTGCGCGTGCATCTCTTAACTTATTTGTGACTTCAGGGCGTTCCCCAATTTTTGATGAAGGATCATTCTTAGAGACCTCTACACCCGGCACATTAATTTGAGGTTTGAGATCTTCTGGCTTTGGCGCTGCCGTATCTTCATAGAGCTTTTTATGGGCTATAAACTCTGCTTGTGCTGCTTTTGTATCTCTTTTGCCACGAAGTTTATCTTGTTCAACACCGACGGCAATACGCTTATTATCTTGAACGCTGCGTTCTGTGTCTATTTTCACGGATTTATTATCTTGAAACTGTAATAGTGTCAGCATGTTGTTGGCTGAAAAAAGTGGCTTGCCCGGCATCGGTCCACTTGCCTTTTGTGCGTAAGCAGGATTATCAAAAACCTTATGATCGCTATCCGCTTTAATTGTTTGGCTGTTTACGTGGCGAAGGCGAATGTCTTTTTTATCACGGGTATTCGCGATTTCAGTTTTTTGTTGGTCTTGATTAACAGCATCCTGATTGGTGCGTAACTTAATGTCCTGCTTCTTTTGAAGCTGGTTTTCCTGGGCTGCTTTAATGTTGTGGTTGTGCGATAGACCATATGCCGATTGTCCGGCAAACGAGCCCGCAACGCTTTCAATCGCTGACACGACTAACTTCTCCAACTTAACTCAATCAGGATTTTTATGATTTTTGTGATGCCCTGATACTATTACTATACTCAAAACTATTTATGCTCTTTTGGCGGCATTTATTAGTCTATATATTCAGTGATAAAAAAAAGAAGTTAATGGTTTGTTAACGATTATTTTCAATTTTAGCCAACTCGCGATTTTATGGAAAAATGTAATTTATGCGCGTGCTTTTTTTGCTTTTCTACCTGTTAAAGGTTTAATGTATTTTCGGTATGCGAGTGCAAGCCCAGTCCAGACGAGAATGGCTGCAAAGAGTGATACAATACCCGCCACTGTTTGTCCTATTATGCCGAGTGCCTCACCCGTGTGAAGAAAGCGGATGAAATATCTGGCTTGTTTACCTGTGGAATAATCCTGATATGGTTCCCATTTGGCTGTGCCACCATCTGCGCGGCTTAAATAAAGGTCCGCTTTTTTCTGCGGTTCGCCGCCATTTCCTGTATCAACTGAAAATCTGACATTTTCATCGGTCGCTTTAGGATATGTCATGGTGATGGTTGTCCAGTTTTCACGCATGGTGACGGCTTTATCAAACATACTTTCAAAGGGAACGTTTTGATCAAATGTTGGCGCGCCCGCATTTTGCGCGCCTCTATTCCTGACCGGCGGTTCTTCGCCGGCCATTTGATACACAAGATTATTGGCCCATGAATAATAAAATACGGTCGCGGTTGCCACGATTACGATCAACGGAATTGCAGACCAAATACCCATTACATTATGCCAGTTAAAATCGCGGGCACGTGATGAATTTGTTTTTCTGAAGAAAAGAATTTTCTTGAAATTTTCTTTTGTAAATACGCGAGGTAACCACAAGTACATTCCTGATATAACAATAAATAAAAACATCAAATTGGCAGCACCCGTAAACATACGAGCGGTTGAACGGTTTTCACCGGTCATAAGCAGCCATCTGTGTAAGCTGCGCATATCACTGAAGAAACCCTTTACCCCTTTGGGGCCGTTTCCTAAGATTTCACCATTATAGCGGTTGATATAGTAATAATCGCCACCGCGCACAACAACCGGAGCTTCAGGATTATTTTCGAGCTTTACACTGCGTAGCGGCTTTTCGCCAAAAGCGGCGTTATTTTTTGATAAAATTTCATCAATAGAAAGCGGTGCTTCACCCATTGGAACTTCACGGTCATATGAGCCTTCTGCCCATGAAATCATCTGTCTTTCATAAGTCAGAATAACCCCTGTAACAGACATGATAAAAATTAGAACACCAGCAATGACACCACAAATAAGATGTGGCCAATAGATCAGCTTGCGAAATTCCATGATGCGCACTCATATTAATATTAATAATTATTATTATTATCAAGCAATATTAAGAATGATTCTTATTAAGTCAAATAGATTTTATTAATTTTACTTATTTTTGTAATGAAGCTAATTTATGATCACAAAAAATAATCACGATAAACCAACGGGAACAACCATGGAAAAAATCAATAAAATACGTCGCGGTATTTTGAAATCGGTGCCAGCTGGCGCAGCACTCGCTTTAAGCACAAATGCAAGTGCGCAGGAAAAATATACCAACATCAAATTTGATCATGGTGTTGCCAGTGGTGATCCGTTACAGGACCGCGTTATCATCTGGACAAGGGTTGCGCCGCAAGATGCCGGTTTTTCCGGTGATATTTCCGTTGAATGGGAAATGTCAGAAACGGACGATTTTTCGTTGGTTGTCAAAAACGGAAACGCGCAAACAAATGCTGATCGTGATTTTACTGTTAAGGTTGACACAACCGGATTAAAAGCGGGTCAGAAATATTTTTATCGTTTTCGTGTTGGTTCCAATGTCTCTGTGACGGGTGAAACAAAGACATTGAACGCATCGGGTCTTGATGAATTAAACTTGGCTGTGGTGTCATGTTCAAATTACCCATGGGGTTATTTTAATGGGTACCGTGCGATTGCGGAAAGCGGACCGTTTGATGCGGTGCTTCACCTTGGTGATTATATATATGAATATCAGGTTGGTTTTTACCAATCCCCCAATGCCGCCAAAATGGGTAGGCTGGTTAGCCCTGAACATGAAATAAAATCATTATCTGATTATAGAACAAGATATGCACTTTACCGTGCGGATGAAGATCTTCAGGAAATTCACAGACAATATCCGTTCATTACCGCATGGGATGATCATGAATTTGCCAATAATGCCTATATCCAAGGGGCGCAGAACCATAGTGATGATGAGGGCGACTGGACGAAACGCCGAAAAAATGCGGCAAAAGCATATATGGAATGGATGCCAGTACGTGTGACCGAAGGGGGCCTGCCAACAGTTAGGTCATTTGAATTTGGTGATCTTGCGACCCTTGCGATGCTTGATACCCGTATTGTGGGTCGTGAAAGACCGCTTGAATATGGCCGTGATGTTGAAATTGTTGATGGCAAACCGGATTATGCCGCATTTCACAAACGCCTTGAGACAGAAGAAAGATCATTGATCGGTCAGGAACAGGAAAAATGGCTTGATAAAACGCTCGCGCAATCAGCCAGTCGAAACGTACCATGGCAGATATTAGGGCAGCAAATCATCATGAGTTACCGCCCCGAACCACCACTTGATAATGTTTTTACGCCGGAAGAAATAAAAACATTTTCGGCGGGTGAACAGCTTAGTATCGAGGTCGCGCGTGAACAGGGTGGTTTTTATAATCCGGATGCCTGGGATGGATATCAACCGGCCCGTAAACGCGTGCTTGATATGCTTGATAAACATGATGGCAATCCAATTGTTTTAACGGGTGATACCCACTGTGCTTGGGCTATGTCGCTTACCGATAAAAAGGGTGGCAAGCATTATGGGGCGGAATTTGGCGTTCAGGGCATTACATCGCCGGGCCGTGGGGACCGTCTTCCAAAAGTAAAACAAGTGGAACAAGCCTATTATGATCATCTTGATCATATGGCGCTCGCGAACCTAAAAGGGCGTGGTTACATGACCCTTAAAATTACGCCTGAAGAAACGATTACCAATTGGTATGTTTTATCGACAATTGAAAGCCGTGAATTTGATGTCGAACTCAGAAAATCGCTAAAATATCAAGCGGGTGATGTGCTTGATGGTAAAGTTGATCTGATCGATATGACGAAGGGGTAACCCCCGTATACTTGAAAGTTACCATATTTATTCGTAAGCTTTAAATCAGGGAGCATTAAGTGAAGAATAAATATAAAAATTTCAAGCCAAGCGCAGAACAAATGGCATTATGGCCGGATGTATCGGGAAATGATGTTAATGGGCGCGGGGAAACGGAAATTCGGCCGCCATCCCCCATATATTGGCAAACGCCATCAATGACCCCGTTCGGCCCATTAATGAATTTTTTTGAAAAGCACGCCCACCCGGATGAAGACTTATACCGCACCCAAATGGAAACGGACCGCATTCGCGATACAGAAGTGCCGCCCGCATCAAGCGTCCGTATTGAAAAATCATCGGCCAATTGGACTGATGAATTAAAGTCTGTCGGCCTTGATAGTGGTGCGGTATGTGTTGGTATTACAAAAATGCGACCTGAATGGATTATTGACGGTTTTGAAGTGCCCTATGATACCGTTATTACCATTGGTGTTGCCATGGATTTCGAAAACTTGAAAACAGCACCGGAACCACCGGCCGCGGTCGAGGTTGTCAAAAAATATGGCGAAGCACACCTTGTTACCCATGCCATTG
Organism: Pseudemcibacter aquimaris; assembly: GCF_028869115.1. Lineage (NCBI taxonomy): Bacteria > Pseudomonadati > Pseudomonadota > Alphaproteobacteria > Emcibacterales > Emcibacteraceae > Pseudemcibacter > Pseudemcibacter aquimaris. Next base: position 3,025,297 of record NZ_CP079800.1, on the reverse strand, counting down.
CCACGTGGATCCATGAACAAGGTTGGAACGCCATTTCATATGGCGGATCAAATAATGTACCTATTCAGCTAATTCCACCTGCCCTTGAAAGCGGCCTTGGGGAGCTTGGTAAGCATGGGTCACTTATAAACCGGGTAAATGGTTCCGTTTTAAGGCTAGGTGGACTTGTAACCAATATGCCGCTTGTTACTGATACACCGGATACATTTGGTGTTGATGATTTCTGTATCAATTGTAAAGCGTGCGAGAATATCTGCCCACCGGATGCCATCAGTGCGGATAAGCAAATGGTAAGAGGTATTGAAAAATGGTATGTGGATTTTGATAAATGTCTGCCGTTTTTTAATGAAAGCACAGGATGCGGTATGTGTCTTGCCGCCTGCCCCTGGAGCCGTCCTGGCATCCAGGAAGGATTGATTAAAAAGATTGCTAAGAAAAAAGCGTCGAGGGCAAATTAACAGATCAAGAAAACGTTATTAGAAGTCCTTTCTTTTCAATTGAAAAGTTACGCAAATTGGGTAAGCTCATACCCCATAATAATGAACCAGAAAAATCAAGGGGTCTTTCCATGCATAAAGCCTTAATTTCAATGTTTTTTGTTTTCTTACTTGCGTCATGCGGTTCGGAACAAACAAGTGAGCCATCATCTACTGATACTATGGAAGTGGCACATAGATCGCAGAATGTCACCATTTACCGTGATGAATGGGGTGTGCCGCATATCCACGGTAAAACGGACGGTGATGCGGCCTTTGGTATGGGATATGCACAGGCAGAAGATAACTTTGAACAGCTTGAGCTGGGTTTCATTATGGGAACAGGTCGCCTATCCGAAATTCTGGGTGAAGATGCGGTGATTGCCGATTGGGTGGTCCATAGTTTTGAAAATAATGAACTGTCAAAACGCGATTATGAAAATGCCTCACCGGCGATTAAAGCATTACTTGATGGTTATGCGGCGGGTATCAATTATTATATGGAAACCCATCCTGAACTGGAAACACGTCTGCTTGATCATGTTGAGCCATGGTATTCATTGGCGTTAATCCGTCGTTGGTATTATCTGGGCGGTTTCTTAAGCCGCCTAAGGTTCACAATGGATGAAAGAACCGCTGCATTTGAAGCGATTAATGGCAATGACCTTGAAATGGCACAAATGGATTATCCGGAAATTGATCCGGAAGACCGTAAAGAGTTTGGTTCAAACAGTTGGGCCGCGAATGGTGCAAAAATTGACGGTACTGGTTCCATGTTATTCATTAACCCACATTTGCCAGCATTTGGTATTGGTCAAACATACGAAGCACATATGCTGTCTGATGAAGGATGGAATTTCACGGGTTATGCCCGTTTTGGTTATCCGCTTCCGTATATCGGGTTTGGTGAAAACCTTGGCTGGATGAGTACTGATAATTTTAGCAATCAGGAAGACAGCTGGATCGAACATTTTGATGATCCTGAAAACCCACTTTCTTATACATATGGTGATGGCACACGCGAAGCTACCGAATGGGAAGGTGAGATTAAAGTGAAAGACGCAGGCGTGCGCAAAGTCAAATACCGTAAAACCCATCATGGTGCGGTGGTTGCCATGCGTGATGGCAAATATTTAAGCGGCATGTTCGCCACTTATGATCAACCGGGTTGGCTTGATCAATGGTATAATATGCAACGTGCCAGCAACCTTGAAGAATTTACCAAGGCCATTGAACCGCAACGCATGAATTTCGGTAACATCATGTATGCGGATCGTGACGGTAATATTTGGTATATTTATAATGGTTCAGTTCCAATCCGTAAGGACGGGTTTGACTGGAACACTGCGGTGGACGGAAGTAACCCTGATGCCGACTGGCAGGGATATCATTCGCTTTATGATTTGCCGCAGGTGAAAAACCCTGTTTCAAACATGATGCAAAATACCAACACGACACCGTTTAACGCTAGCATGTCGGAAAGCGATGCGAAGGAAGAAGATTACCCATATTACATGGTCCGCGAAGGGGATAATGCACGTTCGCGCAACGCGAGACGGATTTTAAATAAACATGAAGTGTTTGATTATGACACGTGGGTTTATGAAAGCCTTGATACAACAATGGTCGAATGGGATATTTCAAAACCGATCATCAATGATGCATATGCCGCGACCTCAGCATCAAATACGGAACGTGCGGCAAAACTTGCACCAGTGATTGAAATGTTAAATGCGTGGGATGGTGTCGCAACACTGGAAAGCATTGCACCAACCGTATATGTGGAATGGTTTGAAGGATTATACAGATCAAAACCACGTGGTTCAGAATTTACGGACGAAGAAGTGATTGATTATCTTGAGCGTGCAGTAGACCTGCTGAATGACAATTTTGATACGTGGCAAGTGGCATGGGGTGAGATGAACAGGTCACAGCGCCCACCACTGAATGAAGCAGGGGACCCTGTTTTCGATGATAACGCACCAAGCATTGCCACTGTTGGTGTGCCGGGTTGGTCCGGCGGCAGTCAGATTGTTTTTAATAATCGTCGTGACGGATTAAAGAAACGCTATAAAACTGGCGGTAACAGCTATACGGCCGTGGTGCATTTCCCATCTGGTGATGAGAAAGTAAAATCAAAATCTATCCATGTGTTTGGTGCAAGTGCCGATCCAAGTTCCCCGAATAATATGGATCAGGCCGCGATGCTTGCCCAAAAACAATATAAACCAGCATGGTTATATCTTGAAGATGTAAAGGCAAACGCCGCTCGTTCCTATCACCCTGGTGAGGAATAAGATTGCAATGATTGATTAGGCGGGTGTGGTGATTTCACCCACCCGTCCATAAAATGTCATGCTTGCTTTTTCAGAAATGGCAATGCCCGGTTCTGAATTATACGCCAATACCACCAGCATGCGGGTTTTATCACCAATGGTTGGTGTAACGCGGTGGATTGCGTTACGTCCCCTGAATAGCACAAGCGTGCCCTCGTCGGCTTTTAAATGTTTGACGGGGGTATTTCCATCAAGCACTTCTTTAACACCGTCATAATTCATTTCGCCCTTATCCGCATCACGCATGTTTTCCACATATTCAAATTCACCGCCCCCATTTGGTTGTTGAATAAGAAGCGTGGTTGCAAATGATGAATTATCAAAATGCCATCCTAGTTCCTGCCCTTCATCTGCGTAATGAAGGTTTATGGATGAAAGGCTGTCTGCGTAATCATAGAGCGCCTCTTCACCGAGAACAGTTGCAAGAAACTTTCGAAAATCATGATCATCATAAAGCGTATGAAGCGGTGAACCGTCCGGAATTTGATCATCCTGAATGCATCCCTTGGATGATGTGACGGATGTTCTCATTGCGTGACCTTCCGGATAGCTCGTATCAGGCGTCATAAGATAAACATTGTGTTCTTCATGACAGTAAAAGGCGAGGTGCTTGTTATCACTGCCTTCTTTACGGATATATTCAACGGCATCATTTGTTAAAAACTGATCCAGAACCAATGCACCGGTTTTATCCAGTGTTTCTTTGCATTTTTCGATGAATGTTTGATCTGTGATCGGATGATCAGCCAAGTTTACTATGTCGGAAATATTCATTACTGCCTCACAAAATAATTAACCCTGCAATGAATAGCACAGGAAATGAAATTATTGAACGCAGTATAAAAATAAAAAACAGGTGATGCAGTTTTAACGGCAGTGAAGACCGCAAGATGATCAAGCCCACTTCGGACATATAAATAAGCTGCGTGACAGCAAGCCCTGCAAGTACAAATTTGACCATTTCATTTTCAATGTCGGACGCGACAATGGCGGGCATAAATTGATCAAGGAAACCAATGATCATGCCGGGCGCGGCACGTGCGGCATCTGGAAAATTAAACAGATCAAGCAGCATCAAGATGGGATAGCTTAAAATATTAAAAACAGGGGTATTATTCAGCAAGATAATCGTCATGGTTCCAATAGCCATGGACGGGGCAATAACGCCGAAAATAACGGAAATGGCACTGTGCCAGCTCGTTAAGATAATTTTTGATGTTGGTGGTGCATTTTCCGCTCGAATGGACGCAAGTTTTATAGCTTGTTTAAAGAGTTTTAAAATTCCCCGAAGAAAACCATCAGAAAAATCATACTGAATTTCTTCTTTTTTTTGTTTATTTATATAATTATTGTTTAATTTTGATAATGGGGGGATGCGAACTAGAATGATCGCACATATCATACAGGCTATGCCTATTGCGATATACCAGCTGATGAAAATACGTTCTATCCCAGCAACAGAGGCAATCAAAAAACAGAATGATACGGAAACCACCGAAAAATTAACAGCCACTGATGCTGCTTGCCTCGTGGAATAATATCCTTTCTCATATTGGCCGATAGTGATCAATAGCCCGACATTAGATGATGTCAAAAATGATGCGAGGGCATCAATTGCAGATCTGCCAGGTAACTTGAAAAGAAATCTAAATAATATACTGACTATTGTACCTATAAATTCCATAAATCCAAATTCGGTGAGGAACGGCATTAAGAAACAGGCGACAGTGATAATGAAAAAGATGGTCGCGCCGATTTCAGTGAAGACCGTAAATCCGTTATCCTTACCCCAGACCAGTTCCGGGCCAATTTGGAAATAAACCATGATGGCAAATATCGCCCCCAAAAGCCGCATTAAAAACCACGGGAAGGATGTATTGCATATAAGTCTTATTGATTTATTGGTGGTTGCCCATGTGGGTTTAAAAAGTTGATACCAACCGCTGCTCACGGCAGAAATGATCACCACAGAAACGATGATTTCCAGAATATATCCTTCAAACGGTGTTCTAAAAAGGGTCGTGAGCACCGCGAGCAAAATTGTCGTGTTGCCATTATATTCAACGGGCGTTAGGAACAGTAAAATGCCGACCGTCGATGGAATGATAAATTTTAAAATTGAACTGATGCGCAAGTGAATAGCTTCCCTTTTTCAGAGCATGCTAACACGAAATATAACGCTGTAAAACTTTTTTAGCTATGCCCTAAGCCATTGAGAAAAAGGGATAGATGAATGAGACAATAACTTCTAATGTTGATTTCTTTTCCATAACAAACCTTCATAGATATATTTTTTTTATATCTTTAAAGTACACATAATGGATTAAAATTATCTTAATGACGAAATTCCAAAAAAAATCCCGGCAATCGCCGGGATCTTCATTGCGTTAAAAATAAAACCGGTGTGATTAGTTCAGAACCATCACATCACAGCTTAACTCACGGATGATGCGTTCTGATTTATTGCCTTTCATTGCGGCCATAACACCGCGGCGGGCAAGAGTACCGATCACTACGATATCCGCGTCAATTTCTTTTGCAGTTTCAGAAATAATCGCACGTGGGCCACCTTGTTTGACGTGGATGTTTTCTTGTTTTGTATCAGTTTCTTTGATCAGCTTGGCGCGGTCAGGGTATTCCATGCCGTCTTCATAACCATTTACCAGATGCTTTTCTGCGGAATATTTATCAGCAAGTAATGCGCTATATGATAGAATTTTATCATTGAGTTCAGCATAACGCGGGTTATCAGTTTGCATGTTAACTGCTGCAAGAATGTTGTTTCTTTCCATATTTGTATTTGGATGCACAATCATGACCGGGCATTTTGATGAACGTAGAAGCGCCCATTTTGATGGTGTTAGGTCAGTACGCCCGTCTTCTGTCGCATAATCAGAAACGATCACAAGATCGGCATCATATTTTTCACAGGCAGCATTGATTGATCTATGCCATGCATCTGTCCAGATAACTTCGGATGTAAATTTAACGCCTGCATCGGCCATTGGCTTGGTCATTTCATTGAACCAGTCGCCATCACATGAAAAATCATAACGGTCATGCATTTTATGCAGCTTGTCCATTTCAAGTGAAATAAACAAATGGATGTTAACACCGCCTTCAAGAACGTCGTTCATTTTCATTGCACGGTTTAGTGAATATTGTGTTTTTTCAAGCGGATCGATTGAAACAACAATATTTTTAAGATTTAAATCAGACATGACATTTTCCTTTCCTGAGTGTTCGTGTCGCGTGAGGGCAATATGACCTAAGGGTGAGGAAAATTATTTGATCTAGGTTAAATTTTGACCGATTTATGAATTTTTGCTGAATTATTCGTTACTGGTTACGGCCAGTTTTAAAGCAAGCCCCACGAAAACTGTGCCAGCAATTCTGTTTAAGATGGTTTGTGCCTTATCCGATGATTTTAAGAAATCACCAATGGAGCCCGCCAAATAACAAATGGTCATAAAGACGATCAAAGTGGCGATATTAAATATAGTACCAAGCAATAAAATCTGCCCGGGAATATTTCCAAGCGCTGGATCGGCGAATTGCGGCAGAAATGCCAGAAAGAATACAGCAATTTTTGGATTGCTGATATTCATGATGATACCGCGACGGTATAATTTAAAGAAACTGATATCTTGAATGCTTTTGCCGTTTATTTTGGCATCCCCCGCGTTAAAAGCCCCCCACGCAAGATAGAGTAAATACCCAACCCCGAAAATCTTAAGAGCGGTGAATGCAACAGGCGAGGTTTGAAAAATAACGGCGATACCAAGGGCAACAGCAACCGTATGACAGAAAATACCAGTTAATAGACCAAGTGTAACAGCAACACCAGCACGTCTTCCAGCAACGGCGGATTGTGTCAGCACAAAAATATTGTCCGGCCCCGGCGTAATACCAAGCAAGATGGCCGTCACAAAAAATGCTGTTAATAATTCAATTGGTAACATGTTTATTCCTTTAAAAAGATACCATAAAGGGCATATCCCTGAATGCAAGCCCTTGCTTGCAGTTTTTAAATCAATATGTCATTGTCATCCCTAAAATAAAGGAGGGTTCCAATGAAAAAAATACTCATTCATTTTATCTGCTCATTTCTGGTATTGACGACTTCGGTTCTGGCGCAGGATCTTAATATTAAAAGAATGGAACCCGGTTTTCATAGGATGGAAGTGACCCACCCTGATGGTACATTACAGCGTTATGTGATTAGTATTCCGGAAAATTACGATAGTAGCACACCAACACCAATGATCCTTGGGCTTCATTACGGCTTTAACGGAATGCGCGGTGATAACCGTCCTGAACCATATTGGACAGAAGGTTTTTTTAATAAAATCTATAAACAGGCGTTTGAGCCATTAAATGCTATTTTCCTCGCGGCTGATTCTGTCAGTGGTAATTGGCAAACACCTGAAAATGAAAAAGCACTAAATGCATTATGGGCGGCGGTTAATAAAACCTATAACATTGATGAACGTAAAACGATTGTAACAGGTTACAGCATGGGTGCATTTGGTACATGGCACTGGGCATCCAAATATCAGGACCGATTTGCCGGTGCATTCCCGATTGCCGGAATGCCTGCGGATATGAATACATATCGTGATGGTGTCAAATTGCTGGATACCGATTGGAAAATTCCGCTTTATATCATGCATTCCCATGTGGACGGTTTAATCGACATTGAACCTACAGTGGAATATGTAAAAATGCTGAAAGAGCAGGGCAAGGATGTCACCTTCCATGAACTCTTTGTCCTGACCCATCATCAGGAAAATCTGTTGCCGGAACCAGTTGGGCATGCCGTTCCATGGATCAAGAAAATTTGGGCAAAAATTGACGCTGAATAAATAATGGAACTTTTGGCTTTAATATTAGTGACACTTATTGCGTCTGTAGTGCAGTCGGCAACTGGTTTTGGATTTGCGCTGATTGCGGTGCCTGTTTATCTGCTAATATTAAATAGCGCAGCTGCCGTTCAAGTGGTGATTATCATATCAATTGCAATGTCTATCCCGCTTGTAATTAAGCTTAAAAATGAACGACCGACAAATTTCATGCGCTGGATATTTCTGGGTTGCTTGATCGGGTTTCCGATCGGTGTTTATATGTTTTTGAAACTGGATCTTAAGGCCATAAAAGCGGTTGTGGCAACATTTGTCATTTTGATCAGTATATCAAATGCGTGGCAGATGTTTTTATCAAAGCGTGGCAAAGATCTGCTGGATGTGAACAAATTGCCGAAACCGCTGCTTTCATTTGTTGGTTTATTTTCCGGTATTTTTGGCGTTGCTATGGCCATGCCTGGGCCGACATTGATGCTATTTTTATCAAGAACGGCACTTCGGAAAAACGAGGTTCGCGCCGTTATGATGGCGATTTTTGTTTTTGCCTATAGTGGCGCAACCATCATGCAAATGGTATTTGTTGGAATTGAAAAACAAACCTGGATTAATAGTGCCATTGTACTTCCGGCGGCACTCTTGGGTGTCTATGTGGGGCATTTGCTTTCTAAAAAAATTAATGAACGCTTGTTTAAGGGGATCATTTTGGTGATCCTGATATTAACAGGCGTTTTTATGCTGATGAATTTATAAAGGGTTCTCATGTTAACAGGTCATTATCCCAGAACGAAACTTGCCTTTACACCAACACCGATTGAAAAGCTTGATCGGTTAAGTGAATTTCTGGGTGGGCCGGAAATTTATATAAAACGTGATGATCAAACGGGGCTCGCGTTTGGCGGTAATAAGGTTCGTCAACTTGAATATTATTTTGGCGAAGCCGAAAAACAAAACGCAGATGTGATTTTGATCACGGGGGCCGTACAATCCAATTATATGCGCACCGCTGTTGCAGCCGCTAGAAAACTTGGTATGGATGTGGAAGTGCAGCTCGAAGAACGCGTGCCGGACCAACCGCAGGAATATTATAAATCCGGCAATCCCTATCTGATGAAATTGATGGGGGCAAAATTTCATCATTACCCAGTCGGTGAAGATGAAGAAGGCGCAGACAATGCGTTATATGAGCGGGCGGAGATATTAAAATCACATGGAAAAAAACCTTATGTTATTCCGCTTGCCGGTCATCATCTGCCCCTTGGCTCGCTTGGATATGTGGATTGTGCCGCCGAAATTAATGATCAAATGCCTGATGCAGATTATATTGTCACTGGATCAGGAAGCGCGACAACACATTCTGGTGTGTTGGCGGGATTAAGGGCGATTGGTAACAATACACCTGTCATTGGCATATGTGTAAGGCGTGATAGACATGCTCAGCAGGAAAGAGTTCATAAAAAAACAGAGATCGTAATGGATATGATCAATGTTGATAAATCTGTTCCGTTATCAGACGTACAGCTTTTTGATGATACGCTTGCCCCCGGATACGGAAGGTTGAATGACTATGTTAAAGAGGCAATAAAACTGGCGGCAGAAAAAGAAGGATTGCTAGTTGACCCGGTTTATACGGGGAAGGCACTAGCGGGCTTGATAAAATTAATTAGGGACGGAAAATTTTCCAAATCCGATAAAATTTTGTTCATTCACACGGGCGGGACACCCGCATTATTCGGGTATCCTGCACTGACGGAAAGTGATTAACGACAAGGCGCGAATGTGGTTGAAACCAGTGCAGTGCTGTTCGATACAGCAGCGCGCTTCATCCCGTCCGAATTAAAGGCCATGGCGATTTCACCTGATTTACTTACTGCGATAAGGCCGCCATTACCACCAAGTCGCTCAACTTCATCAAGCATGCGCCAAAGTGCTTCATCTAGAGTATCACCAGCCAGTTTATAACCATTGGCCGCGGTTAATGCACCACCAGCACGCACAAAATATTCACCAGTGCCAGTACAGGAAATGGCGATATCCTGATCTGCCCAGGTACCTGCGCCAATAATTGGTGTATCGCCCACACGTCCCGCCGGTTTACCAAATACACCGCCAGTTGATGTTGCAGCCGCGAGATTTCCATGAATATCAAGCGCTACAGCACCAACCGTGCCATGCATCATGTCTGTTTGTTCCGTATCTTCCTGACTAACGCCGATGGGCAGAACATAATAATTTTCAGGATCACCTATTTTTTCAAATCCATGTTCATCGGCAAATTGATTGGCGCCTTGTGCAGTGATCATCACACAAGGTGAATTTTGCAAAACGGCCTTGGCGACGCCGATCGGGCTGATGACATCCTGAATGGCAGATACGGAACCGGCCGCTTGTGTGTGTCCTTCCATAATGGCGGCGTCTAGTTCCACTTTGCCCATGACATTTGGGGCGGACCCTTTACCAGCAACATAAAGGCCAGAGCTTTCCAGATTGGCCACCATAATTTCAACGACATCAAGTGCTGTTTCGCCCGATTTAAGAAGTGCTTCCCCTTCGCGGGTGAGTTCTTCCATATGGGCTTCGGTTACAGAATAATCTTTTCCGGCTCTTGGGCCGGCACCCCCATGTAGTGCAAGTGCAAACTTATTGGTCATCACACATTTCCTTATCGTCGTATTATTGGCGGTTAATCAATAAAATCCGCTATAAGATAATTTCTTTAATATGTATAGGATTATTTGGCAGGGCAGGTGTTTTCGCCTAATGTTTTGCCATTTAAAAAAGTCAATGTGGCATATGTTGCGATGCCAGGAACACCTTGATGACGCATTACATCGGCGGTCGCCTGTTCGACAATAAATTGATAACTAACACCCGACGACAAGCTACTTGCCGGAATAGTAAATTCCGTTGTTTCATAAGTCAGATATGGTTTGCCGTTATATGGTCTGCCACTGTGGGCAATGTTGTTTCCGAAACAATCAAACCCGAGTACGAACGTCAGATCGGCTAGTTCGCTATTAGGGTTTTTCATGTTGCCTTTCATCGGTGTCCAATGAACGATTAAATCCTGTTCAGGGTCAATATCATTTTCGTCTATGTCCAGTCCATTTTGGGACAGTGAAATCGTTGCCGGTAACGGCATGATATCCGTTGTGTCACGGCGGGTAATCGCCAGTGGTTGTCCGGTCATTTCACCATTTGGCGTTTGATAATTGAAAATATAGGTGCCATCTGGGTGGGCATCATGCAATTCTTCCGGTGTCATGGTTCTGGCGCCATGGGCAAGGAATTGTGGCCCTTCCGGGTTAAAGGGTAATGAAAAGGATGAATCATCAGCACTGGTTAATGTACCGCCCAATATTTTTCCTTTTTCTTTAGGCATTATTTCGGCAACGAAATGATGATCGCGTAATTCATGGCCCCCATCAGCATCTTGGTTGTAAAGTGACATTTTACCGAGCACAATAAACAGGACGTCTTCGTTTACAGGATGAATTTCATTTTCACCTGCGCAAGATGCCAAAGAAAATAGCATAAGTGAAAGCAGAGTTTTTTTTATCATATGATTTCACCATCCTCGATGTACATTTTTTTACCAACATTTTTGGCACTGTGTTTTAAGGCATCAGTTAACGTCGCCTTTAATCCATCAAGATTTCTATTTTGGATAAGATGCAGGATTTTATTATTTAAAAACACGAGGCTTGTTTGTCTACGTGGTTTGCCGATGGATAGAAAACATGGAAATCCATTTACAATAAAACCGCCGAGTACTTCGATAAAGTCCATATCATGAATGACAGATTTTTTGCCGATCACTTCGAAATTAAGGGCGATTTTTCCCTCGTATCCTTTTGGAATGCCGTTATAAGCTCTCCTAATCATAATGCCTTTAAGATCAGGTCTCCAGTTTTCGTCAAGGTTTGGCATAAAACGCCACATGCAATAATAATCGCGGCATGTTTTGGGTCTATTTTCATAGACGGTGCAGCCGTGTTTTTTTGATAAATGCTGACATTTTACACCGGGCAGCTTTAAAAGCTCTGGATCTTGAATGGTTAATTCGACACAGCATGCTTCGCATTTGCCGCATTCGCGTCCTTCAACCAGCAATGTATTATCCATAAATTTTATTCCCCATTTTCTGCTTCAACCACGGCGGTTGTTTCAATTTCAATTTTAGCTTGGGATTCCATTAATGCAGATACCTCGACACATGCCATTGCGGGGAAATTTTTCCCCATAACATCGCGGTAAATGGCTCCCATTTCTTTTAAGTTTGAAAGATATTCTTCGCGGTCGGTAATATACCATGTCATGCGCACGATATGTTCTGGCCCTGCATTATCACACGCAAGCACGGCAACGGTATTTTCAAGTGTTTTTCTAAATTGATCGGTTAAGTTATCACTTTCAAATTCTTCGCGTTCGTTCCAACCCACAAGTCCCGCCACATAAATAGTGCGGCCGTTTTTAACACTGATTGCGTTTGAATATCCTTTTGGTCGTGGCCAGCCATCTGGCAAAAGATGCTTCATTTTTATTATTCCTCGAACTGTATTAATGTTTCCCTGGCGATGACCACTTTTTGAACTTCGGTCGCCCCCTCATATATTCTAAGCGCACGAATTTCCCTATATAATTCTTCTACTTTGACACCGCTGACGACACCTTGTCCACCAAAAATCTGGATGGCGCGGTCAATGACCTGCTGTGCGGTTTCTGTTGCGTGCATTTTTGCCATGGCGGCTTCACGGGTGACGCGGCCCGGTTTGGTATCTTTCGTCCACGCTGCACGGTAAATCAGTAGCGCACTTGTATCAATATCTGTGGCACTGTCGGCAAGCATGCCTTGAACGAGTTGTAAATTATGAAGTGGCGCATTAAAAAGATGGCGTTCATTGGTACGTTTAACCGCATCTGATAAGGCGCGTCTTGCAAACCCCAGGGCCGCCGCACCAACGGTTGATCGGAATATATCAAGTGTTGCCATTGCGGCTTTGAAACCGTCGCCGCTGTTTCCTAAACTTTTAGAAACAGGAATCTTCACATTGTTAAATTCAAGTGTCGCTAGTGGATGTGGTGCGATGACCTCTATCCGTTCTGTGATTTCTAATCCGCTGGCATCAGCATCAAGAATAATGGCTGATAATCCTTTTGCACCCGGTGCGTCACCAGTTCTTGCAAAAAGAACATAATAATCGGCTATACCACCATTGGATATGAATGTCTTTGCACCGTTAATGACATAATGATCATCATTAAGTTCGGCTGTGGTTGTCATATTGGCGACATCAGAACCACTTTCCGGTTCGGTAAGGGCAAATGCCGCCATTTTTTTGCCGCTTGCAACCGCGGGCAAATATTCTCTTTTTATGTCATCTGAACCAAATAGTGTGATTGTGCCGCTGCCAAGGCCCTGCATGGCGAATACGAAATCCGCGAGACCGTCATGACGGGCAAGTGTTTCACGGATCAGACATAATGATCTGACATCCAGATTTTCATGAATGCCGCCATATTCTTTTGGAACGACATATTGAAGCCAACCACCACTGGCTAGTTTTGATAGAATATCCTTACAGGCGCGATCAACATCACAATGGTCAATGTTGTTTAGATGTTCCTGACACCATTTTTCCAGATCAATAGCGAGTGTGCGATGGTGATCTTCCAGAAAGGGCCAATCGAGATATGTTTGATCCACGTTGATATTCATCAGTCACCTTCAAATACTGGTTTTTCTTTATTCACGAATGCATGATATGCGCGTTCGAAATCTTTGGTTTGCATGCAAATTGCTTGCGCTTGTGCTTCTGCTTCTATGGCCGCGTCGATGCTCATATCCCATTCCATATTCAGCTGGTTTTTGGTGATGCCATTGGCAAATGTTGGGCCAGATGCGATTTTTGATGCCATCTTTTCCGCTGCGGCGATCAATTCGTCACCGGATACAAGCTGATTGAAATATCCCCAATTGTATCCTTCTTCGCCGCTCATGCTACGCCCAAGGTATAATAGTTCTGATGCGCGCCCCTGTCCGATAATGCGTGGTAATATGGCACAGGCACCCATATCACATCCGGCAAGTCCCACTTTGTTAAATAGAAACGCTGTCTTACTTTCCGGTGTTCCGATGCGTAGATCACTTGCCATAGGGATAATCGCGCCAGCGCCCACGGAAATACCATCAACCGCGGCAATAACCGGTTGCGGACAAGCACGGATGGCTTTCACAAGATCGCCGGTCATGCGTGTGAAATCCAACAGTTCCGTCATATCCATTTTAACGAGTGGCCCAATAATATCATGGACATCACCGCCTGATGAAAAATTGCCTTCGTTCGGGGCAAAAATAACCACTTTTACATCTTTGGTGTAAACCAGATCACGGAATGTATCGCGTAATTCAGCATAGCTATCAAAGGTAAGCGGATTTTTTCTTTCCGGTCGGTCAAGCTTGATGGTGGCGATGCCGTCTTTGAAATTCCATAAGAAATGTTCCGGATTGAATGTTTCTGGGTTCATGATTATTCTCTTTCTTCCCCGTCGATGATAATGATTTCACCGTTTAAATTCTGTTCGCATATTTTGATGGCTTGTTCTGCGATTTCATCAGGCTCGATTAATCTTTGTTGCCCGCTTGGGGCCAACATGCCATTGATGGCTTCTTCTTCGGTTTTTCCTTTTGCCGCCATGATATTTTTAACCGCATTCATGACAAGGTCGGTTCTGGCATATCCGGGGCATAAAGCGTTTACGGAGATCCCCTTATTTGCCATTTCAAGGGCGAGCGATTTTGTTAACCCCACGACGCCATGTTTCGCCGCGCAATAGGCGGATGTATAGGCATAACCATGCAATCCGGCGGTGCTCGCCACATTGATGATGTTACCCGCACCGCGTTCCAGCATGTCAGTCATTACGGCACTGGTGACCAGATAAGTTCCGGTTAGATTAAGATCAATCATAAATTTCCAGCGGTCCAAATCCATTTTTTCGAAAGGTCCGCTGTCCGCATCACCTGCATTATTCACAAGAATATCAATGGGTTTGAATTCACTTGTCTTTTGGATGGCATTTTGAACACTTTGTTCATTCATGATGTCGATTTGAACGGCGTGGATTTTATCATTTTTCTGGGCGATTTTTTCAAGGCGTTCAAGGTTACGCCCCATAATCGTTACATCGGCGCCCCCAATTACCAAAGCATTGGTGATCGCAAGGCCAATACCGGTTCCGCCACCGGTTACCACTGCATGTTTTCCTGATAGTGCCATCTTCGCCCCTAAAATATTCATTACATGTAAAGTAAAAAGAGAAAAGCTTAGGCGCAAGTAAAATAAAAATATGTTTCAAATTTATGATATTATTTGCAAAATCAAATGATTCGTATTTATAGTATCTATTAAGACAAAATTTTAGGGAGGATTCTATGTCAAATACATTAGCCGATCTGGCAACAGGACTGGGGACTGGTGATATCGAAGTTGTTGACTTAACGCAAGTGTTAGGACCTGACACACCGATCATCCATCTGCCGGAAGAAATTGCCAAAAATTCAGCACCATTTTCAATGGAGCAAATTTCGAAATATGACGAAGACGGACCAGCGTGGTATTGGAACGTTATTCATATGGGTGAACATACTGGCACCCATTTCGATAGCCCGATCCATTGGGTCAGTGGTAAAGATTATCAGGACGGTGGCACGGATACATTGCCGGCACAAAATCTGGTTGGCCCTGCGTTTGTGATTGACTGTTCAAAAGAAACAGCAGCAGATAAAGATTACCTTTTGACCAAAGAAGGTGTGCAGGCATGGGAAGCAGAACACGGTGAAATTACAGCGGGTTCATGGGTGCTGATGCGTACGGACTGGCTTGGTTTGGTTGGCCGTGATAATTTCTTAAATGCGGATGAAAATGGTCCGCATTCACCGGGACCATCAGCATGTTGTATTCAGTATTTAATTGAAAAAGACATCATGGGTTGGGGTGTTGAAACCGTTGGTACAGACGCCGGTGCGGCCGCGATGTTTGAAATTCCGTTTCCTGCGCATTCATTAATGCATGGGGCCAATAAATATGGTCTCGCGAGCCTTACCAATCTGGATAAGCTTCCGGCGACGGGTTCGATCCTTATCGTGCCGCCATTAAAAATTGAAAATGGTTCCGGTAGCCCGCTGCGCGTACTCGCGTTAAAGGATAAATAATCCTTTATGGCGGAACGGTCCTTTAAAAAAGAAGTTGAAAAATTAAGACTGGGTAAAGGGGAAGACTTTCGTGGCGAGGGCATATTAGCCGTCACGAAAGCTCTTCTCCAGTCCGGTGTTTCTTACGTGGGCGGGTATCAAGGATCCCCCATATCCCATTTGATGGATGTTTTGGCGGATGCGGAAGAGATTATGAATGAACTTAATGTTCATTTTGAAACATCTGCGTCCGAGGCCACAGCCGCCGCTATGCTGGCGGCGTCGGTGAATTATCCGTTAAGGGGGGCTGTGACCTGGAAATCCACAGTTGGAACCAACGTGGCCAGTGACGCGCTTGCCAATGTATCATCCGGCGGGGTGACGGGTGGTGCGCTGGTTATTGTCGGCGAAGATTACGGCGAGGGTTCCTCAATCATGCAGGAACGAAGCCATGCTTTTGCCATGAAATCGCAAATGTGGTTGCTAGATCCGCGTCCGAATTTAACGTCGATCGTTGATATGGTTGAAACCGGTTTTGAACTTTCTGAAGCGTCAAATACACCCGTGATGCTTGAACTGCGTATCAGGGCTTGTCATGTATATGGCCGCTTTACCGCCAAGGATAATGTGGAACCTGAATTTAAATTACAGGATGCCATGGAAAACCCGAACAGGGACACGTCACGGATCGTTTTACCGCCTGCCAATTATCTTCATGAACATGAAAAACTAAAAAACCGCTGGCCCGCTGCGGTGAAATTCATCAAAGATAATAAACTGAATGAATTGCTTGGTGGTGATAGAAAAGACATCGGCATCATTGTTCAGGGCGGCCTATATAACAGTTTGATACGCGCCCTTGAATTACTGGGGTTAAGTGATGAATTTGGCAATACGGATATTCCTATTTATGTGATGAATGTGACCTATCCGGTCATTGATGATGAAATTCTTGAATTTACCAGTGGCAAGGAAGCGGTCCTTCTTGTGGAAGAAGGGCATCCCGAATATATCGAACATGAACTGAGCAATATTTTGCGTAAGGCGAAATCTAGCGTCTTGTTGCATGGTAAAGATATGATCAGTGATATTGGGGAATATACCACCGATGTCATAAAGGCGGGCCTTGAAAAATTTGCCCGACAACATGGATTGATTGGTGAAAAATCATTCGATGTTAAAAAGTTTGATATGGTTGATGTGCCGCCGCGTCCGGCTGGATTTTGTACGGGATGTCCGGAAAGGCCGATGTTCACAGCCATTCAATTGGTACAAAAAGAAATCGGCGACCTTCATATTAGTGCGGATATCGGCTGTCATTTATTTTCTATTTTGCCGCCTTTTAATATTGGCAACACCACAATGGGTTACGGCCTTGGGTGGGCGGGGGCATCAGCTTTTAATAAAGATGCGAATAAACGCACGCTTTCCATCATGGGGGACGGCGGATTTTGGCATAACGGACTGACCAGTGGTGTCGGAAATGCGGTTTTTAATCAGACCGACAATGTGTTGATGATTGTTGATAATAACTATTCTGCGGCCACGGGCGGACAGGACCTGCTTTCATCAAAAGGGGAACATGAAAAACGCAGTACCCAGCATTCTATTGCTGACGCCGTTAAGGGTGTGGGCGTTAAATGGGTGAAAACGGTGCGTACATATGACCTTGTAGAAATGCATAGCACGCTATTGGACGCCATGACGACCAGCTTTAAAGGGCCAAAGGTTATTGTCGCGCAGGGCGAATGTATGCTCAACAGGCAGCGCCGTGAAAAACCGATTTTTAATAACAATGTTAAATCCGGCGAACGAATGGTGCGAGACCGGTTTTATGTGGATAGCGAAACATGCACAGGTGATCATAGCTGCATACGCTTGTCAGGGTGTCCGTCACTAACGTTAAAAGAAAATCCAGATCCCTTAAAATCCGATCCTGTTGCCTATGTGGATAATAGCTGCGTGGGATGTGGCCATTGTGGTGAAGTCGCTCATGCAGAGGTATTATGTCCGTCATTTTCAAAAGTATCGCTTATTTATAATCCATCATCATGGGATAAATTTAAGGATAAATTCAGACGTAATGTAATTGGTTGGATGCAACATGGCGCAGAAAAGAAACGCATGACTAGATTAAAGAAAGCGGGGCTATTATGACAAATTCCCGTGACAGAATTTCTATTGCCGTTTCTGCCCTTGGCGGACAGGGCGGCGGCGTGCTTAGTAACTGGATTGTGGAACTGGCCGAAGCCAACGGATACCGCGCCCAATATACCGCCATCGCCGGTGTGGCGCAGCGAACAGGGACAACCATTTATGCCATTGAAATTTATCCTGAAAATAATATTAAAGATCAAGAACCGGTCCTTGCTTTAATGCCAGTATCCGGTGATGTTGATATTTGTATCGCCGCCGAATTAATGGAAGCGGGACGCGCCGTCAACCGCGGCATTGTAACACAGGACAGAACAACCTTAATCGCATCGGATCACCGTGTTTTTGCCATTTCAGAAAAAGAAAATATGGGCGATGGGCGGTTGGATAGTGATGCGGTGCGTGATGCCATTAAAAAGGCCGCTAAAAATTTAATTCTGTTTGATATGAATGAAATGGTGCTTAAATCATCAAGCGTTATTTCAAGTGTATTATTTGGCGCTCTTGCCGGATCAGGGGCATTGCCGTTTAAACGTGAAACATTCGAAGCAACCATTAAAAAATCTGGTCGTGCGGTGGAAAGTAACCTCGCTGGTTTTGAGCTTGGTTTTAATGCAGCGCAGAATGGAAGTATCGAAAAACAGGAAAACCAAAGCCCAGTAAAATTACTTGATAGTGTTAAAGATTTCCCAGAAGAGGCACGAGCAATCATTACATATGGTGTGCATAAATTAGTGGATTATCAGGATGTGGAATATGCAGATGAATATCTTGCCAAGCTTGAAGGGATTAATGATCCGACGCTTTTAACAGAAACAGCAAGACATTTGGCGCTTTGGATGTCATTTGAAGATATCATCAGGGTCGCCGATTTGAAAACGCGCGTGGAACGAAATGAAAAAATATCATCCGAAGTTCGCGCAGGTGATCATCAAATCTGGTACGGGCATGATTTTTTCCATCCCAGATATGAAGAATTTTGCCATACGCTGCCGGCAGGGCTTGGCCAGATGATGAAAAACTCTGCGTTTTGGAAAAGGTTTTTTTCCAGATTTTTCAAGAAAGGCCGCATTATCCGCCCAAAAACAATAATCGGGTATTTAATATTACGCTTTGTTGCGAGTTTAAGGGGCATGAGACGTAAAACATTACGGTATAAAGAAGAAATGACGCGCATCAATGCATGGCTTGAAATTGTAAAGGCAAAACAAGGCGATAGTGAATTAGCACTTGAAATTTCAAAATGTCCGCGTTTAATTAAAGGGTATGGCAGTACCCATGAACGGGGCATCAATCGCTTTTCACGCATTATGGCGTTAATTGAAAATGATGAAACAATCACGGCAGAAACAATTATAAGGATACGTGATGCTGCCCTATTAAGTGAGCGGGGGATAGAGTTTAACGAAGTTCTGAAAGACCAGAAAATGACGGAGGTTTCAGAAAAAGATGCAGGAAAAGGTGAGTTTGCATGGGCCGGATCATCCTGATTTCATTTTAGATGATTACCCGCTTTATAATTTAAACAGAACGTCCGCGACATATACGCAGCAGACAACAGAACGATTAAAAGATCTGGATATGGATCAACCAAGCTGGCGTATTTTGATGTTGCTTGGCGATAAGAATCCAAGCACGGTTGGTGAGCTTTCCAGAAGATCTGTGACCAAAATTTCTACCATTACCCGCATCTTGATCCGCATGGAAAATGATGGCTTGATCATCAGAAAACCATTTCCGGATGATAACCGCGTGATCGAAGTTTTTATCACCGAAAAAGGAACGGGCATGTTATCGGACTTGCGCGCACTGGCCAGTGATGTTTATAAAAAAGCATTTATCGGCATAGAAGAAGACGATATCATCAAATTCACCAATATCCTGATGCAGGTTAGACAAAATTTAAGCGAGTAACATGAGCGCACATATTGATACATTTGCAAAAGATAGATTGCCGGCACGGGACACATGGCCGGAATTTATTTTTGGCGATGATGTACCACCATACCCAAATGTCTTAAATGCTGCGGCCGTTTTGCTTGATAATGGCCATCCCGAAAATGACGCCATTAAAATGGGGGATATATGCTGGTCATATTCTGAACTTGATAAAATTTCCAATGATGTGGCGCTGACGCTTGTTGATGATTATGGCTTGGTTCCCGGCAACAGGGTTTTACTGCGAGGGGATAATAGTCCCATGCTCGCCGCTCTTTGGTTTGGTGTTTTAAAAGCCGGGTGCATCGTTGTCACGACCATGACCATGCTAAGGCAAAAAGAACTAGATGGGATTATCGGTGTTTGCGAGCCGGATATGATTATCATGGAAAATGATCTGTCCATTGATTTGCTGTCATCAAGTCGTGGCAAAGCAAAACATGTTGTTTCCTATAATGATATTCAGGGAAAAATGAACGGCAAATCAGGCCAGTATGATGTGGTGCAAACCGCCAGTGATGATGTTGCCATTCTTGCTTTTACTTCCGGGACAACGGGACTTCCCAAAGCGACAATGCATTTTCACCGCGATATTTTGGCGATGGCGGATACATTTTCGAAATATACACTAAAAATGAAATCGGATGATGTTGTATGCGGTTCACCGCCGCTTGCATTTACATTTGGGCTTGGCGGGTTATTGGTTTTTCCAGCCCGTGTTGGTGCCTGCGTGGTTTATTTGGAAAAACCGGGTCCCGATGCCATTTTGGACACAATTGAAAAACATAAAGTCACGACCTTATTCACCGCGCCGACAGCTTATAAAGTACTAACGGGGCAGGTTCATGAGCGTGATATTTCGTCACTAAAAACTTGTATTTCTGCGGGTGAAAATTTGCCTAAATCAGTGTCGGATGATTTTTATGATGCAACAGGCATAAGGTTAATTGATGGCATTGGTGCCACGGAAATGATTCATGTGTTTATTTCCGCAAGTGGCGATGACATCAGACCCGGTGCAACGGGAAAGGTCGTTCCCGGCTTTATCGCCGAAATACTTGATGATGACGGAAATCCGTTGCCGGACGGTGAAGCGGGAAGATTGGCGATTAAAGGGCCAACGGGATGCCGATATTTAAATGGTGATCGGCAAGGAAATTATGTTGAAAACGGATGGAACATCACGGGTGATATTTTCAAAAGGGATCAGGATGGCTATTTTTGGTTTGTGGCCCGTGGTGACGATATCATTATTTCATCCGGCTATAATATTGCCGCTCCGGAAGTGGAACAAGCCGTGATGGCCCATGATGCGGTTCAGGAATGTGCGGTTATTGGCGCGCCAGATGAAGATCGCGGTACAATTGTAAAAGCCTTTATTGTTTTAAAAAGTGGGTTTAAAGGCGATGATGATTTGATCAAGGATATTCAGGATTTTGTGAAATCCATTGTGGCCCCATACAAATATCCACGTGCCATTGAATTTATTGATGCGCTTCCAAAATCAGCGACGGGAAAGCTGCTTAGGAAAGATTTGAAAAATTAATCTTCGTCGAGTGTTGCACGGGACTGATTTAAGAAATTTGTGAATTCTTTCATATGTTCCATATCAAGGGCACTTAAGGCATTTTCCACCCACTGGGCATTATTTTCGGCCATTTCAGTAAACAGCTTAGTGCCATTATCGGTGATGGTGATGATGAAACTGCGGCGGTCATCTTTTTTCGCGGTTTTAACGATAAGGCCGTCTTTTTGCATGCGGTCAATCAGGCCCGTGATATTCCCTTTGGATGCGATCAAGCGTGACGCAAGTTCACCAACGGTTAAGCCGTCACCATTTTCACGAACCAATTGTGAAAGCACATCAAAACGCGAGATATTCTGGCCATAATTCTGGCGCAGCTTGTCATCGATAATCTGTTCCAATTTATTGGAATATCGAAGCAGCTCAATCCAGAGTTTGAGGCTTTCTCTTTGTCGTTCTGTGTATTTACTTTCAACCATTCTTTTTAGTCCTCCGTCAGTGCACTATATCGGGAACAATAAAAACTGCAAGTGTGCAATATTAGTTTACATGTAAGATAAATGAGGTTACTGTATTCCTTTCACAAGAGAGGAACAAAAATGAAGATATCAGTGATCGGTGGGGGTCCGGGCGGATTATATTTTGCATTACTGACGAAAAAGGCAAAACCGGATTGGGAAATTGAAGTCTTTGAACAAAACAGGGCTGATGACACCTTTGGTTTTGGTGTGGTTTTTTCCGATGATACACTGGATGAATTTTTAAGCCGTGACCATGAATCATATGAACTGATCCGTGATGAGTTTGCATATTGGGATGATATTATCATTAAATATAAAGGGGAAGAGGTCAGATGCGGCGGCAACGGTTTTGCCGGTTGTTCCAGACTTAATCTGTTAAAGGTATTACAAAACAGATGTTCTGATCTGGGGGTCAAAATTACATACGGTGCAAGAATTGATGCATCAACGCTTGAGGATGATTTTGCAGACAGTGATATGATTCTTGCCTGTGACGGGATCGGGTCCAGTATCCGCGAACAGTATAAGGAATATTTTGATCCGAGCATCACGGTGAAATCGAACAGATTCACATGGATGGGATCAACCAGAAAAGTGGATGATTTTACGTACTTTTTTAAAGATACGGAGCATGGCCCCATTTGCGCCCATACCTATCAATATGAAGAGGGTACATCGACATGGGTCTTTGAAATGTCAAACGAGTGCTGGGAAGCCTTTGAATTTGAAGAATTTGATGAGCAGGGATCAGCCGATAAGTTAGAAAAGATTTTCGCGGAAGAGTTGGAAGGTCATAACCTGATCATCAATCGTTCCATGTGGCGTCAATTCCCGCGTATTTATTGCAATAATTGGTATCATAAAAATATCGCTATTCTTGGCGATGCAAAGGCATCAGCACACTTTTCAATTGGATCAGGATCAAAACTCGCCATGGAATGCGCGATTTCATTATCGGATGCGGTGGTGGAACATGGCGAAAATTCCATTGAAAAAGCATTTAAACAATATGTTGCGGAACGTGAAACACCGGCTCAAATTTTACAACATAATGCGGATGTGTCACTTGCATGGTTTGAACATATGGACCGTTCCTGGGATATGGATTTGATGCAGTTTGCAGCGGTCGTTATGTGCCGTTCAAAATCGATTACATATGATAACCTGATTTTGCGCGATCCTGAGTTTGTCAAGAAAATGGATGATGCATGGTACGAGCGGTATTATCAGCAAAGTGGATATGATTACCGCGAAAGCAGACCGACACCGATGTTCACCAAATTTAAACTCGGGGAAATGGAATTAAGAAATCGTGTGGTGATGTCACCAATGGCACAATATTCCGCGGATGAGGATGGCAACCTGACCGATTGGCATCTGGTGCATTATGGTGGTGCCGCACGGGGCGGCATGGGATTAATGAATGTGGAAATGACATGCCCGTCACCGGAAGCCCGCATTTCACTTGGCTGTCCTGGCATGTGGACCGATGAACATGAGGCGGGATGGAAACGCATCGTCGATTTTGTTCATGAAAATACAAAAACAAAAATTTGTATGCAGCTTGGACATGCGGGACGTAAAGGATCAACCCAACTTGGATGGGAAACACCGGATCACCCGATTAAGGATCAGGGGAAAAATTGGGATCTGTTATCAGCATCATCAATGGAATTTCTGGACGGTATTTCAGACATGCCGAAAGAAATGAACCGTGATGATATGGATAAGGTCATTGCCGATTTCAAACAAGCAACCGTGCGCGCTGACCGTGCCGGATTTGATATGATCGAAATGCATGCCGCCCATGGTTATTTGCTGGCGTCATTCCTTTCGCCATTAACCAATGTACGTGATGATGAATATGGTGGATCCATTGAAAATCGAATGCGTTTCCCGCTTGAAGTATTCGCGGCAATGCGTGAAGTTTGGCCAGCTAACAAGCCAATGTCGGTGCGTATTTCAGCATCCGATTGGAAAGAAGGCGGCATAACGGAGGAAGACACATTCGCAATCGCAAATGCATTTAGGGATGCGGGTGTTGACCTGATTGATGTGTCCGCTGGACAAACAGTCCCTGATCAAAAACCGGTTTATGGTCGTATGTTCCAGGTTGGGTTTGCCGAAGCCATTCGTAATGTTCCGCGTGTTGCGACAATGGCTGTTGGTGCCATTACAGAACCAGCGCAGGTGAATACCATTTTACACACAAGACGGGCTGATCTTGTGGCCATCGGAAGACCGCATTTATGGAATCCGTTTTTCACACGTGAAGCGGCAGCATGGTATGGGGTGGATTTGCCTGATAATGACTGGGAAAAACAATATCTTTCTGGAAAACAGCAAGCCTATAGCTTAAAAGAGAAGGCAAGAGCACAGCAGCTTGAATGGCAACAAAAAGCCAAACCAAGCAGCCATAAATAATATCTTTTGAGGGAATAGCAAATGGCCGTTTTTAAAGTCACGAGAAAAATTCGATTTGGGCAAACCGATGCCGCCGGGATCACATATTACCCGCGTCTGGTGGAAATGATAAATGATATCGTTGAGGATTTCTTCGCCGAAGTCGTAAAATTTTCATATAAGGAAATGATTGTTGATACGGACTACGGCGTCCCAACCGTCAATTTAAATGTAAATTTTAAAAGCCCGGCTGAACTGGAAGATTATGTTGAATGGTCATTAGTGGTAACAAAAATTGGTCGAGCATCATTTTCTGTATTTATTGAGGCCAAAGTCGGCGAAAAAGAAATCTTAAGCGCTGATGTAAAACTCGTTTACATCAAAGGAAAAGGCAACATCATGAAAAGCCACCCGCTTCCTGAATTTGTGAAAGAAGCCATGCAACCCTATATGACGGAGGATGCAGCAACTTGAGCATCGTAAGCACCAGTATAAATGACAATATCGCAGTTGTTACTATTGATAACCCGCCCGTAAATGCGCTTTCGCATGCGGTTCGCGACGGGGTTTCAAAAGCCTTAAGCGAATTAAACAATAACGATACTGTAAATGCCGTCGTGATCCATTGTGCGGGAAGAACATTCTGTGCGGGTGCTGATATTACCGAATTTGGCAAACCACCTGTAAGCCCTACGTTACCGGAACTGATGGCGGAAATGGATGAATTCTCCAAACCACTGATTGCCGCGATGCATGGAACGGCTTTGGGCGGTGGGTTTGAAGTGGGGCTTGCCTGTCATTACCGTGTGATGGACGGGCGCGCAAAAGTCGGTCTGCCGGAAGTGAATTTGGGACTTATGCCTGGTGCAGGTGGCACGCAACGATTGCCGCGTTTAATCGGTGCTGAAAAATCCCTTGAAATGATTACGTCCGGAAAACCAATTAAGGCCGAAAAGGCATTGTCACTCGGGGTGGCTGATTTGGTGTCGGATGATTTGTTATGTGACGCTATAAATTTTGCAAAAGATAAAACCGTTAGACGCATTCGCGATTTAAAGTGTGACGCGGGCGAAGAATTATTTGCTGACTTTAAAAAGAAAATTGCCAGAAAATCGCGCGGGTTTCTTGCGCCTTTTGCTGCTATTGATGCCGTAAAAGTGGCATGTGATCTTGATTTTGATGCAGGGATAGAGTTCGAACGTGAAAAATTTATGGAACTGGTGGCAAGTTCCCATTCAAAAGCGCAAAGGCATCTTTTTTTCGCGGAACGTCAAGCCGCGAAAGTAGATGGCATTGATAAAAATACGGCCACAAGAGATATCAATAACGTCGCCGTGGTTGGTGGTGGCATTATGGGATGCGGTATTGCCGTCAATTTCTTAAGTTCCGGTATGGCGGTCACGCTTCTTGAAATTACGGGTGACGCTGCAAATGCGGCGAAACAAAAAATTGAAAAAATTTATGCATCCAATGTCAGTAAAGGCAGAATGACGGACACACAAATGGCGGCCGCCATGAACGCGTTATCGGTAACGACGTCTTATGATGATTTATCAGATAGCGATCTGATGATTGAGGCCGTATTCGAGGATATGAACATCAAGAAAGAAGTGTTGTCAAAACTGGATAACGTGGCCAAAGATGGTGCGATTATCGCGACCAACACATCATTCCTGGATATTGATGAAATGGCAACGGCAACAAGCCGCGTTTCAGATGTCATCGGCCTTCATTTCTTTAGCCCGGCGCATATCATGCCGCTTTTGGAAATTGTAAAAACGGATAATACATCTAATGAAGTAATCGCAACCGCATTTAAGCTTGCGAAAAAAATTAGAAAAACACCAGTTCTTTCCGGCGTATGTTATGGGTTTATTGCGAACCGTATGTCATCCTGTTATGGCCGTGAAGCGGGACTTTTGCTGCTTGAAGGTGCAAGTGTCGAACAGGTTGATCAGACCATGTATGATTTTGGAATGCCCATGGGCATGTTCAGCATGCTTGATATGGCGGGGATTGATATTGGTGTGATGGCCAGATCAAAGCTATCAGATGATGCTTATGATAAGCGAGCGTTCAGTGTGCATGCTGCATTGGTGGACGCCGGACATAAGGGTCAAAAAACAGGGGCAGGTTTTTATGAATATGATGGGCGTGATAAAAAGAAACACGCGCTCGTAGAAGAGCTCGCTGAAGAATTTGCCAAGAAATATAATATAAAGCGCGACGATATTTCATCAAAAGAAATCGAAGAGAGATGTATTTTCGCGCTTATTAATGAGGGGTATAAAATTGTCGAAGAGGGCATCGCCCAAAGGACAAGTGATATTGATGTTGTTTATGCATTTGCATTTGGTTTTCCGCGGTACAAGGGCGGGCCAATGCATTATGTAGAACATCTTGGGTTAAAATACGTGTTAAAAAGAATAAATGAATTTGCCGCAAAATATGGGGACAGGTGGTGGAGACCGTCGCCATTATTGGTGAAACTTGCTGAAGAAAGTGAAGAAAATGTCTGATGATCCTGTAGAATATGTTGTTGAAAATAAACCGTGTCTGGTAAGCCTTGAAGAAGGGAAGAAATACGCATGGTGTACCTGTAAATTAAGTAAAACACAGCCATTCTGTGATGGTGCCCATAAGGGGACGGAACATAGACCGATGGTGTTTAAGGCAGAGAAAACGGAAGATGTTCTTCTTTGTGCCTGTAAAGCAACAAAATCAGGCCCATATTGTGATGGTGCCCATAATAACCTTGAAGATGTTTACGCTGAAGCATCTGATGCTGAAATCTTATCAATGAAAGATTCGGTTCAAATTGATCAGGATGCAAACGGTAAAGCACTTGTCGATGGTGGTGCATATGTTATGACACCAAATGATAAAAATGATACGGTCGTGGGTAATTTAAGGTATCAACCGGTCATCGCCAAGGAAGACGGTGCAACTAAATTAAGTCTTCACCGTTTAACTGTATCAGCTGGAACAACCAAGTGGATGGAATATGAAGGGGTCGATACGGTTCTGTATTTCGTATCCGGCGCGGGTACTGTTGATATCGCAGGCCGCGAATTTAATGTTGATAAAGAAGCGGGTCTTTATGTCCGCCCTGGTGAAAAATTCCGTGTGATTACGGATGAAGAAATGGTGATTTATGCGACCGCATGTCCATTACTAACGGATTTAACGGTTACGGATGACAATGAAACAACATTCCAGACGGAACAGGAAGAACGATACATTGCATTTGATGAGGCAACAGCAAATGTGATGGCGAACCGCATTTATCAGGAACTCGTGGATAAAAAGGTTGGGTCAAACGAGGTAACACAATTCATTGGTCAAATTCCGAAATCGCGTGCGGCAATGCACCGCCATTTATATGAAGAAGCGATCGTCATTTTGACGGGTTACGGGAAAATGTGGACCGGAACTAAAGTCACGGAAGTAAAGACAGGTGATGTATTATTCCTGCCGCACCGTCAGGGCCATTCTGTTGAATGTACGGATGAAGGTGGAATGCAGTTGATGGGTGTATTTTATCCATCCGGCAGCCCGGCTATTAATTATTAGGATTTATGAAAACCATGAAATCAATGCGTGCTTATCGGGAACATTTCCCGATATTTAAAAATACTGTTTATATCAATAGCTGTTCTTATGCGGCCTTGTCGTTAGAGGTCGAAGGCGCTTTCCAGCGTTATTTGAAAGACCGTCATGAGGTCGGCGCGGACTGGATTGGGTGGTGTGACCGTTTGGAACGAGTGCGTTCCTTATTTGCAGATTTACTATCAGCAAAGGCAGATGAGATGGCCGTGACCACATCCGCATCCGCATCATTAAGCGCCATATCCAGTAGCCTTGATTTCAGTGGCAAAAGAAAGAAAATCGTAACAACCGATCTTGCTTTCCCGACAGAGGCACAAGCATGGCATGCACTTAAAAAGCATGGCGCTGAAGTGGTGCATGTGAAAGAAACGGACGGTATGATTGATCTTGATGATCTGGACCGTCTTGTTGATGATGAAACCTTACTGGTTGCCGTGCCGCTTGTGTGTTACCGCAATGGTGCACTTGCGGATATTCCCGCGATCCGTGATATTGCCAGAAAGAATGGCGCACTTATTTTGGTGGATGCGTATCAGGGTGTGGGTGCGGTTCCCATTGATGTTAATGAATGGAAAGTGGATTTCATCGTTGGCGGGTCGCTTAAATATTTGCTTTCAACGGCGGGTGTTGGGTTTTTATATGTACGCGAAGACCTGATTACCAAATCAGAACCCACACAAACCGGATGGTTTGCGCAAGAAGATATCCATGCGATGCTTATTCATGATAATATACCGGCAACGAATGCACGTCGTTTTGAACAAGGTACGCCATCGGTCCCTAATCTTTATGCAGTGGAAGCGGGGCTAAAATTAATTCTGGAAGTGGGCGTGGAAAATATTCGTGAACATGTTGCCGCTTTAAATGAGCGTCTTAAAAAAGGAGTTCAGGAAATTGGCGGAAAACTGATGTCACCAATGGACCCGAATAAGCATGGCGCTATGATCACTGTGGCATCAACAGATGAATATGCTTTAGTGGCGGCACTGGCCGAAAGGAACATTATCGCGTCCTGTAGAGATGGTAATTTAAGAATATCAGCGCATTTTTATAACAACAATGATGACATTGACGCGGTCATTGGTGCGTTAAAGGATAATAAGAATCTGCTTGCATAATTAACATCTCTTTGGCATGATCTGTTTTATTATGTTACTGACCAGTAACTTTTTTAAAAGGACACGATCAAGAGATGACCAAAATTACCACAGAAGATGACATTCGCAGCTTAAAACTCCTTGAAAAGAAGGTGTTATGGCTCGCGAGTTATATGATCCACAATGCCAATCACTTAAGACCAAGCCGTGATGGGCTAAAAGTCGGTGGTCATCAGGCATCAAGTGCGTCTCTAGCCAGTATCATGACGGCGCTGTATTTTCATATTCTTGGTCCCAATGACCGCGTTGCGGTTAAACCGCATGCGTCACCAATTCTTCATGCGATCATGTATTTGATGGACCGTCAGACACAGGAAAAGATGCATAATTTCCGTGCCTTTGGTGGTGCGCAGTCATACCCATCCATGACAAAAGATACAACGGATGTTGATTTTTCAACGGGATCCGTTGGTATGGGTGTGGCCGCAACGCTATTTAATACGCTGACGCAGGATTATATGGTTGATCATGGCTGGTATGATGAAAATGCGACGGGCCGGATGATTGCGCTTGCGGGGGACGCGGAATTTGACGAAGGAAATATTTTTGAAAGTCTACTTGAAGGATGGAAACATCAGGCAAGAAACCTATGGTGGGTGATTGATTATAACCGTCAAAGCCTTGATGGTGTTGTTGATGATGCTTTATTTGAGCGGATCAGCGGTGTTTTTGATAGTCTTGGTTGGAAAGTATCAACCTTGAAATACGGTAAAAAACTGATGAAGGCCCAAGATGGTCCCGCCGGTGAAGCGATCCTGAATTGGATTGATAATTGTCCGAACCAATTATATTCCGCGCTTACCTATCAAGGGGGCGCTGAATGGCGTAAACAACTTGAAGAAGAATTAAAAGGCACCAGCGGGATTGGTGAATTTCTGGATAGTTATGATGATCCGGAACTTGCTGAAGTGATGACGAACCTTGGCGGTCATGATCTTGAAACATTGACCGAAGCTTTCGGTGAAGCAGACAGCGAACAACCACAATGCTTTATTGCTTACACGGTCAAGGGTAAAGGCTTGCCGCTTGCAGGGCATAAGGATAACCATGCGGGTCTTATGAGTGTCGGCCAAATGGCACAATTCCAGAAAGATCAACAAGTACCGGAAGGCGCAGAATGGGATAAATTTGGTGGTGTTGAAGAGCATGCGGAAAAATTAACCCATTATATTTCAAACTGTGATTATCAGCAGCGCCATAAAACCATGAAAAAAGCGGCGACAATCCGCATTCCGGAAATTCCGGCGCCAAAAGATGATCTTCAATCCACGCAAGAAGCGTTCGGAAAAATTATGTTCGAACTGGCAAAGGGTGACAGCGAACTGGCGGACCACATTATTACCACAAGCCCGGATGTGACATCATCAACAAACCTTGGGCCGTGGGTGAACAGAAGAAAACTTTATGCCCGCGAAGATGTAGCGGACGTATTTAAAGATAAACGCATCCCAAGCTCACAAATCTGGCAAAAAGGGCCAGCAGGGCAACATATGGAACTTGGGATTGCGGAAAACAATCTGTTTTCATTGCTCGGGCAACTTGGGCTTGCACATAAAAATTTTGGTGAAAGATTGTTCCCTGTGGGCACACTTTATGATCCGTTCATTGCACGTGGTCTTGATGCCCTTAATTATGCTGCGTACCAAGGCGCCCGATTTATGCTAGTGGCGACACCATCCGGTATTACACTTGGGCCAGAGGGCGGTGCTCATCAATCGATCGGCACGCCTCTTATTGGCATATCGCAACCGGGCCTTACGACACTTGAGCCATCTTATGCTGATGAGTTAGCTGTACTGATGAAATGGGGTTTTGAAACCATGCAGGATGAGGATGGATCATCCGTATATCTACGTCTATCAACCAGAAAAATTGAACAGCTCCCAAGAACCCTTACTGAAGAAGATAAAGATAACATCGTCAAGGGTGCCTATTGGTTAAGAAAACCAACAAGCAGTACATCTCGCGTGATTATTTATGCGGGCGCCATTGCACCAGAAGTAATGGGCGCGGTTCAGGATCTGCAACAGGAAAACAAGGATATGGCCGTGATGGCGGTAACATCATCGGATATTCTTTATCGTGACTGGGCCGCATCAAGAAGAAGTTCGGCGATTAATAAACGCCCGAAAGTGTCTCATATTGAAAAATTATTGGATGAATTGCCACGTGATTCAATGGTTGTGTCTGTTTGTGATGGTCATCCGTTAAATCTATCATGGCTTGGTAGTATTCGTGGTAATCCAGTTGTGCCGCTGGGTGTTGAAGCCTTCGGACAAACCGGTGACTTGCCTGATTTATATGAGCACTTTATGATCGACAGCGCCGCCATTGTTGGCGCGCACGGAAGATTAAAGAGGCATTAATGAAAGCAGTTCTGTTTGAACAATATGGTGACATGCCAAAAATCAAAAATGTTGCCGATCCAACACCGGAAAATCATGGTGTTGTCTTAAAAGTAATGGCAACAGGCGTCTGCCGCAGCGATTGGCATGGCTGGGTTGGTCATGATCCTGATATTCCACTGCCCCATGTGCCGGGTCATGAACTTGCCGGTATTATCGAGGCGGTTGGAAAAGACGTTACAAAATGGCAAGTCGGTGACCGTGTCACGGTGCCGTTTGTTGGTGGTTGTGGTCACTGTCCTGAATGCGATAGTGGCAATCAACAGGTTTGCGATAATCAGTTCCAGCCCGGATTTACCCATTGGGGATCATTTGCCGAATATGTCGGCATTCATCAGGCGGATTTAAATCTGGTAAGATTGCCGGATAGTATGAATTTTGTAACGGCCGCCAGTCTTGGTTGTCGGTTCATCACATCATACCGCGGTATTGTGGAACAGGGTAAAGTCGCTGATGGTCAATGGGTTGCGGTTCATGGCTGTGGTGGTGTTGGCCTATCCGCAATTATGATTGCCCGTGCCTATGGTGCACGCGTTATTGCCATTGATATTGATGATCAAAAACTTGAATTTGCAAAATCCATCGGTGCTGAGTTTGGTATCAATGCGAAAACAACTGCCAATGTATCAGAAGCCATCTTTGAAATTACGAAACGTGGTGTTCATATTTCTATGGATGCGCTTGGAAATCCGATTACGTGCGAAAATTCAATCAGGTCACTAAAGAAACGTGGAAAACATATTCAAGTTGGACTTTTGGTGGCTGATCAAAGCACACCGCCACTACCAATGGATATTGTGGTTGCCAATGAACTTGAAATAATCGGAAGCCACGGTATGGCCGCGCACAGATACCCGGAAATGATGGATATGATTGCAGCGGGGAGCCTCGCGCCAGAGAAACTAATCGGTCAGGAAATATCGCTTGAACAATCCATTGATGCCTTGATCAATATGGATAAATTTGAAAGTAACGGTGTTACCGTTATTTCCGAATTTTAAGTTTGATTTCAGTTATTTGTGCTATCAATCATAATTATTTTTGAAAAATATCATAATCACTTTATGATAAAGTCATTAATAGACGCAGGTAATATGTCATCATATGAAAGTTAGATTGTTTGCAATAAATACCATACTGATTTTTATGGTTCTTTTCTTGAGTAATGCGTCTGCGCAGCTTGTCGGAAGCAGTTCCCTTTCCCGTGGTGAAATAAATGAACACCTCGAAAGCGGTAATGTGCTGGATTATGAATATATCCTTAGCAAAATTCCCAGAGCCGAAAATGACAGAATAATTGAGGTCGAATTGGTCAGTTTTGACGGAAACCTTATTTATTATTTTGAAATTCTTAAAGAAAACGGCGTCGTTGATGTCCATCTGATTGATGGCAGAACAGGGGAAGATGCATCGCATCTTAAGGATGAATAATGCGGCTATTACTTGTTGAAGATGATCCGAAATTAGGGCCGAGATTAGCCGACGATTTAAAATCAAAGGGCTTTGCCGTTGATCTTATCACCACAGGCGAGGACGCCGAGTTTATGGGAAATGAAATTTCTTATGATGTTGTGATCCTTGATATTGGCTTGCCGGATATTTCGGGGTTAGAGGTTCTTAAAAACTGGCGTAAAGACGGCAATGCATCCGCCGTACTTATTTTGACCGCGCGTGATGATTGGCAGGAACGTGTGGATGGTTTCCAGGCGGGCGCAGATGATTATCTGGGAAAACCGTTTCATTTTGAAGAACTGCTTGAACGATTGAATGCCCTGATCAGACGTACCAAGAAAAAAGTCACAAAAACAATGGAATGCGGTGATATCAAACTGGATGAAAATAGACAGTCCGTGATTAAAGGGGATAAAGAACACCCATTAACCGGGACAGAATTTAGATTGCTCCGGTATATGATACTGCATCAAAATGAAATTTTATCAAAAGGGCATCTGACCGATCATATTTATGATGATGGTTCCGATAAAGATAGCAATGTTATCGAAGTTTATGTCAGAAGACTGCGTAACCTTCTTGGGGCCGAATATATCAAAACCAAAAGAGGGCAAGGCTATATTTTCGGGATAGACCAATGAGCAGCTTGAAGACCCGATTAAATCTTGGTGTTTTTCTGGTTTCATTGATCTTTTTCAGCACGTTGATGATCATCAATATTGTATTCTTCAATAGTTTTGGAAAAACATTCGTAGAATCAAGATTACAGTATGATACGGACGGTCTTATTGCCAACTTAGCACCTGATGAAAGCGGGCTTTTAAGGCTTAATGAGGTAAGCCTTAATCCGGTGTTCTCAAACCCATTTTCCGGAAATTATTACCGTATCGATTTGGATCATCAAACATACCTTTCCAGATCCTTATGGGATCAGACGCTTGCTGAAGCTGATCTTGAAGTTGGGCAAGTAAGGCTAATTGAAAGCGATGGCCCGGTTGAACAGAAACTTTTAGTGCTTCAGGGCGCATATGAAAAAGAAGGCCAGAAAATAATAATTTCTGTTGCCGAGGATTATACGCCAATCACAGAAAACTTACAGTCACTAACCATTGCGCTTGTGTTTTTAAATGGTGGTATTGTTGTGCTGCTCATGCTTATTCAGCGCTTCATTGTGAACAGGGGGATGGAACCATTACAAAAAACATCGGAAGAATTAACGGCAATTGGGTCCGGTGATAAATATTTCCTAGATGAAAAAGTACCTGAGGAAGTTTTACCACTGGTGCGGGAAATTAATAAATTAATGGTGATGGTTGATAACCGTATTAAACGATCATCAACGGCGCTTGGTAATCTTGCGCATGCATTAAAAACACCGCTTGCACTTATTGAACAAAGTGCGTCGGGTAGTAAAGATGAACGATCATCAGAAGAAATCATCAGTGCGACGGCGCAAATTAAGCATCAGCTTGATAGTGAACTTAAAAGAGCGCGTATTATCGGCACATCAGCACATGGTCATAAAATTAATATCAAAACCATGTTGGTGCCGCTGATTGATACATTGGAAAAGATCTATCAGGATAAATCCTTGGAAATCAGTGCAGACATTAATGACAATGCCACCTATGTCGGGGATCAGCATGACATGATGGAACTGTTTGGTAATTTGCTTGATAATGCATGCAAATGGGCAAAGAGTAAAATTGCAGTAACTGTTGAAGGGCGACATAATTTTAAAGTCATCATCGAAGACGACGGCCCCGGTATCACGGACGAAAAAATTAAAGAAATTGAAAAACGCGGTATCAGGCTTGATGAAGCGGGTGAAGGGCACGGTTTGGGGCTTTCCATTGTTCGTGAAATTATTGATCTGATCGGTGCCGATATAAAATATGGTAGGTCAGAACAGTTGGGGGGGCTTAAAATCACAATTCAGCTTGGTTCAAGTTAGTCTTTACAAACTCCGTAAATTATTGTCCAATACCTGCCATAAGAGTGGGACTTAACAAAAATTTCAAATATACGGAGGAGAATTCATGACATTTAGAACTCTAGGAAAAACGTTGCTTGCGACAAGTGCAATTGTTGCAGCCATGACAACATCGGCACTGGCACAGGATAACCCATATGAACCTGTGGGTGACGCATGGTTTGATTTGCCTGATGGACGTCAGTGGGGCGCGACAAGCACAGTTTATTATGCAGGTGATAACAAAATCTGGGTCGCAGAACGTTGTGGCGGTAATTCAAATTGTCTTGATACCCCGGACGTTGATCCGATTATGCTGGTTGATCAAGACGGCAATATTTTAAAAAGTTTTGGTCGTAATATGATCGTCTGGCCGCATGGAATGCATGTGGATCCGGATGGCAATCTTTGGATTGCGGACGCACGTGGTGACGAAGAACGCAAAGTCGGTCATCAGGTTCATAAATTTAGCCCGGACGGAGAACTGTTGATGTCCATCGGGACAAAGGGTGTTGCCGGTCAGGATAAATATGTATTCACAAATCCGAATGACGTGGCCGTTGCGCCAAATGGTGATATTTTCGTGGCTGATGGTCACCGTCCCGGAACAAACAACCGTATTGTGAAATATAACAGCAAAGGCGAATACCTGATGGAATTTGGCACGATGGGTGCGGAACGTGGTGAATTTAATGAACCACATGCCCTTGCGATCAATTCAGAAGGTAAATTGTTTGTTGGTGACCGCCATAATTCACGTGTGCAGATTTTCGATCTGGATGGTAACCATATTGATCACTGGACACAATTTGGTCGCCCGAGTGGTATTTACATTGATAAAAATGACGTGATGTATGTGGCGGATAGTGAATCAAACACTGGTTATCAGCGTAACCCTGGTTGGGAACGTGGTATCCGTGTTGGTGATAGCCGTACGGGTTGGGTGCATGCATTTATTCCTGATCCAAATCAGGGGTATATGCCGGGCACCAGTGTTGCGGAAGGTGTAACCGCCGATGAAGACGGTAATATTTACAGTGCTGAAGTACGTCAACGTAAAGTACGTAAATATATTCCAAAAACATACCGCGGTGAACCACGCCGCAGATAATGTTTGATTATTGATTGAAAAGCCCCCATTTTACGTGGGGGCTTTTTTTTATGGGATAAATTATGGAAATCATCAGAAGCAAAGAATTTAAAGCGGATAAAGCGTGGGGTGCCAAAGATATTGCAAATATGGACGGTATCACGACGCGACTTCATTGGACTGATGAGCCATATATCTGGCATATCAATGACGGGGAAGAGGTTTTTGCCGTGCTGGATGGCCGCGTCGAAATGAAATACCGCGAGGACGGAAATGAGCATGCCGTGGTCCTTGAAACAGGGGATATTTTTTATGCATCCATTGGTACGGAACATGTGGCGCATCCTATTGGCGCAGCACGAATACTCGTTATTGAGAAAGAAGGTAGTGTATAATTAACCAAAATATCGTATAATGATAAATCAAGAACACAAACTCGTCATGATTCTGTTTTATACTTGGTTCATTACACGTTCTTTTATTGATAAAAATAACATTTTACTCTCGAAAATTTGATCATAATTTTTTAATTCGCAACCGTTTATTTGATATATTTAATATATTGAAAAATTTGCATAATGAGTTGCAAATCGGGGAAGGAAGTCGGCGCGTGATAAGGCTTCCACATACGCAAAAATTAGGAAACTTATCCAAGTCCACTTCCTTCTGAAGACCTGTCAGAATAGGTGAGCGTAATCCCATAGTATCAATAACGCCTCTTCTGTCTGACAGTTACTTTAATTCTTTATGATGGAGAGTATTATGACAGCAGAACTAAATGTATTTGACGAGTTCTTCAAGCAATACGAAGAATATAAAGAGACAGAAATGTCCCTTCGGGATTATTTGCATGGATGCTCTGAAGATCCGTCAATGTATGCTTCTGCTTCTGAACGGATGATAAAAGCCATTGGTGACCCAACCCTTGTTGATACATCCAAGGATGAACGTCTGGGCCGCATCTTTATGAACCGCACCATAAAAATTTACGATGGGTTTAAAGATTTTTATGGCATGGAAGAAACCATCGAAAGAATAGTTGGTTACTTCACCCATGCATCACAAGGGTTAGAAGAAAGAAAACAGGTACTTTATTTGCTCGGCCCTGTGGGTGGTGGTAAATCATCACTGGCGGAACGATTAAAAAGCCTGATGGAAAATGAACCGATTTATGTGCTTAAGGCTGGCGATCAATTAAGCCCAATTTTTGAATCGCCTTTAGGTTTATTTGATAAGGAAAAAATGGGTGACTTGCTCGAAGAAAAATACGGTATCGCAAAACATAGATTAACCGGGCTTGCGTCCCCATGGGCGCTAAAAAGACTTGAAGAATTTGACGGTGATATTTCCAAATTTTCGGTGGCACGATTAAGACCATCCAAATTAAGACAAATCAGCATCGCGAAAACGGAACCCGGTGATGAAAATAATCAGGATATTTCAACACTTGTCGGTAAAGTGGATATCAGAAAACTTGAATATTTTAGTCAGAATGACAGCGATGCCTATTCATATTGCGGTGGGTTAAATGCAACAACGCAAGGCATTTTGGAATTCGTGGAAATGTTCAAAGCCCCGATCAAAATGTTGCATCCATTATTAACCGCAACACAGGAAGGAAATTATATTGGTACGGAAAACCTTGGCGCCATTCCGTTTCAAGGCATCATCATGGCCCATTCAAATGAATCTGAATGGCAGACCTTTAAAAACAACAAAAACAACGAAGCCTTTA
The DNA here is from genome assembly GCF_028869115.1 of Pseudemcibacter aquimaris. Lineage (NCBI taxonomy): Bacteria > Pseudomonadati > Pseudomonadota > Alphaproteobacteria > Emcibacterales > Emcibacteraceae > Pseudemcibacter > Pseudemcibacter aquimaris. Next base: position 2,987,471 of record NZ_CP079800.1, on the reverse strand, counting down.
TCGACCGTGTTTACGTGATCAAAGTACCTTATTGCCTGCGGGTTGATGAAGAGGCGAAAATTTATGAAAAACTTTTATCCGGCTCAGAACTGGATACCAGTAGATGTGCGCCGGGCACGCTTGATATGCTTTCAAAATTTGCTGTGATGACGCGGCTACATGAACATGAAAATTCAAACTTGTTTTCAAAAATGCGGGTTTATAACGGTGATAATTTAAAAGATGTCGATCCCAAAGCAAAACCAATTCAGGAATATAAGGATACAGCCGGCATTGACGAAGGAATGAAGGGCGTATCCACACGGTTTGCGTTTAAGGTTCTTGCAGAAACTTTTAATTACGACACGCTTGAGGTCGCATGTGACCCTGTGCATTTGATGTATGTGCTTGAACAATCCATCTTACGGGAACAGCTCCCTGATGATATGGAAAAACAATATCTTGATTTCATCAAAGGTGAACTTGCACCAAGATACGCTGAATTCATCGGTCATGAAATTCAAAAGGCCTATCTGGAATCCTATTCTGACTATGGTCAGAATCTTTTCGACCGATATATTTCATACGCTGATAGCTGGATCGAAGGACATGATTTCAAAGATCCGGATACCGGACAATTGCTTGACACAAAAATTCTGGATCAGGAACTTTCAAAAATTGAAAAACCGGCGGGTATTTCAAACCCGAAAGATTTCCGTAATGAGGTCGTGAAATTTGCGCTTCGGGCTCGGGCCAATAATAAAGGGCGTAACCCAAAATGGTCCTCTTATGAAAAGCTACGCGAAGTCATCGAAAAACGTATGTTCAGTAAAGTGGAAGACCTGCTTCCTGTGATTAGTTTTGGTTCCAAGAAAGACAAAGAAAGCGAAGTGAAACACCATGAATTTGTCAGCCGCATGACAGAGCTTGGCTATAGCGAAAGACAGGTTCACAGACTTGTGGAATGGTACATGCGGATCAATAAAGCCGGATGATGAGGGGTGATGAAAGACGTAAGGAGAATGAAACCAACAAACGAAAGTAAATGAGTAATGATGCATATAATTGACAGACGCCTTAACCCAAAGGGTAAAAGCATATCGAACCGTCAGCGCTTTCTTAAACGTGCGAAAAAGCAAATCAAGAAAGCGGTCAATGATGCCATTACCAATCGAAAAATTTCAAACACCGAAGGGGAAGAAAATATCCGCATCCCCGCTGATGGATTGCATGAACCACGCTTTATCGGTGATCAGGAAAAAGGAATTCGCGATAGAATTTTTCCTGGCAACAAGGATTTTATGCCCGGAGATAAAATTAGCAGACCACCAAGTGGCGGAAAAGGCGCCGGAAGCGAAGCCAGTGAAGACGGTGAAGGTGAAGACATGTTCCAATTTTCACTGACCAGAGATGAATTTCTGGATATCTTTTTCGAAGATATGGAATTGCCGGATTTCGTCAAAACATCAATAAAAAATGAAACCACCCATGAATTGCAACGGGCCGGATATAGAAGGTCCGGATCTCCAAGCAATCTAAACCTGAAGCTAACCATGAAAAATAGTCTGGCAAGACGGTTATGTCTTAGACGGCCTAGCGATGAAGAACTTCAAGCCTTAGAAGCAGATATTGCAAAAGTCGAAGCAAAGAAAAGAAAAACCGATGCTGATAAGGAAATGCTCGAAAAACTGCGTCAGACGTTAAAGAAAAAATCAGGCAGGCGTCGGGTCATTCCATATATCGATCCTCTTGATGTGCGCTTTACTAGTTTCAATCAAATCGAAAAACCAACGACACATGCGGTAATGTTTTGCCTAATGGATGTTTCCGGTTCCATGAGCGAGGTTCACAAAGACCTTGCCAAACGTTTCTTCATGTTGCTGCATCTATTTCTGATCAGGCAATATTCAAAAGTGGATATTGTGTTTATCAGGCACACCCATATGGCAAGCGAAGTGGACGAGGATACATTTTTCCATTCCCGTGAAACGGGGGGAACCAAGGTTTCAACGGCATTGGAAGTAATGAATGACATCATCAAGGAACGCTATCCCGCCGAAGATTGGAATATCTATGCCGCGCAGGCATCCGACGGTGATAATTTAACCAGTGATAATGAAAGATGCCAATATTTGCTGCAGAATGTTTTACTGCCGCAATGTCAGTATTTTGCCTATGTCGAAATATGGGATCAACGGGAAGAAGCCATTTTCAATGGGCAAAAAAGTGCGACTAACCTGTGGCAAACATATGATTCTGTGAATATGGGTAATCAAAACTTTGCCATTAAAAAAGTGACGGGTGCTGCGGATATCTTCCCGGTTCTGAAGGATTTATTTTCCAAATCAAATGCGCAGGAGGGAAAATAAATGGCGGACGTTTCAAAAAAAGAAATCGGTAAAGAGCTTCTTTATTCACAGGCGGAATGGGATTTTTTAACCATTGAACGAACCTTTAAAGCGATAGAAGATATCGCCTTAAATGAAATGGGCCTTGATGTTTATCCAACACAGGTCGAGGTCATAACATCGGAACAGATGCTGGATGCCTATTCATCAATCGGCATGCCGATGATGTATAATCATTGGTCCTTTGGTAAAAGTTTCCTGCGTGATGAGATTATGTATAAAAAAGGTTTCAGCGGGCTTGCTTATGAAATTGTCATTAATTCTGACCCATGCATTTGTTATATCATGGAAGAAAATTCAATGACCATGCAGGCGCTTGTGATGTCGCATGCGGCCTTTGGTCATAATCACTTCTTTAAAAATAATCACCTGTTTAAACAATGGACGGATGCGGATGCGATCCTTGACTATTTGCAATATGCGAAAAACTATGTCGCCAAATGCGAAGAAAAACACGGTGTTGAGGCCGTTGAAAAAATCCTTGATTCCGCCCATGCGTTACGCGACCAGTCCGTTGATAAATACACCAGACCGCAAAAGCTTGATAACAGTGAAATTCAAAAACGGGAAATTCAGCGCCTTGAATATGAACAGTCACAATACAGACAGTTATGGCGTACCCTTCCTGAAATTGAAAAAGAAAAAACAGACGATCAGGCAGAATACGAAAGAATATTATCGCAAAAATTAGGATTGCCGGAATCCAATCTGATTTATTTTCTGGAAAAACACAGCCCAGTTCTTGAACGTTGGCAAAGCGAAATATTACGGATCGTCAGGTCCATCGCCCAATATTTTTATCCGCAAAAACAGACGAAAATGATGAACGAAGGATGCGCTTGTTTTACCCATTATCACATCATGAACAGGCTTTATGACACGGGGCAAATCACAGAAGGTTCAATGCTTGAATTTATTGATTTTCACACGCGTGTTGTCGCCCAACCTGAATTTGACAGTCCCTATTATGGTGGGCTTAACCCCTATGCGCTGGGGTTTGCGATGATGAAAGACATCGAGAGAATTTGTGAAAATCCCACTGATGAAGACCGCGAATGGTTTCCTGATTTCGCAGGCAGCAATAAAACCGTGGAAACATTAAAAGACGCATGGGAAAATTTCCGTGATGAAAGTTTTATTTTGCAGTTTTTAAGCCCAAAATTGGTGCGGGATTTCCGGTTTTTCAATATTTATGACAATATGAAAAAACGCGATCTTGAGATTAAAAACATCCATAATCAGGCGGGCTATAAAGCCATCAGAAGCGCACTTGCCGCGCAACATTCGGTGGCCAATATGGATCTGGATATTCAGGTAACCAATGTGGATTTAAAAGGGGACCGGACGTTAACCCTGCTTCATTGGATGAATAATGAAATTGAATTGGATGATAAAGAAGCCAAAAGGGTCATTTCCCATATCCGCAGGTTGTGGGGGTATAAAATCGAATTAAATTCCATCAATCCGCTAACCAACGAAGTTGTGATGTCCATTGACGGCTGAATTTTAATTCACTACTTTCCCTGATGATCATTATTTTGTTGTGGAAAGTGCCATGCAGTTAAATGCCGAATTTGATAAAACCGTTGTCATAAGACCGGATGATTATAAATGGGTTCCGTCGCCGATGGCGGGGGTAGATCGGATGATGCTTGACCGCATTGGTGATGAAGTGGCCCGTGCCACCACCATCGTCAAATTTGCCCCCAATAGCGAATTTTCCCCGCATACCCATGTGGGCGGTGAAGAATTTTTCGTGCTCGAAGGGGTGTTTTCCGATGAACATTATGATTATCCGGCAGGCAGTTACGTGCGTAATCCCATCGGCACCAGCCACACGCCACGTATTGGCGATGAGGGCGCAACAATATTCGTAAAACTGTGCCAGTTTGATGAAAATGACACGGCGCAATTTTGGATCAACACAAATGATGCCGAATGGTTGCCGGGACTTGTACCGGGGTTGTCGGTCATGCCGCTGCATGAATATGGAACGGAACATGCCGCGCTTGTAAAATGGGCACCAAACACCGTTTTTAAACCGCATCAACATTGGGGCGGCGAAGAAATTTTTGTACTTGAGGGCACTTTTTACGATGAGCATGGCGAATATCCCAAGGGTACATGGCTGCGTTCACCACACCTTAGCCAGCATCACCCCTATACCAAGGATGACGGTGCGCTTATTTATGTGAAAACAGGGCATCTTTCCCCTGAATAACCCTTTACAAAGCATGATATTTATTGTCCAATGCGTAATGTTACAAAATAACAAACGCACAAATTATTGGAGGACATTAAATGTTAAATAAAAAAACACTGGCAAAACTTCTGATTACAGCAAGCGCTGTTTCAGCGGCTTTCGTCGGTACGGCGAATGCGCAAGTTTCAAACCCATACGAAGCCATCAAAGGCGAATGGATTGAATTGCCGGATGGTCGTAAATGGGGTGCTACAAGTACCGTATATTATGCTGGTGATGGCAAAATCTGGGTTGCGGAACGTTGCGGCGGCAATTCAAACTGTCTTGATACACCGGATGTAGACCCGATCATGCTTGTGGATCAAGAAGGTAACATTTTAAAAAGTTTCGGTAAAAATATGATCGTTTGGCCACACGGAATGCATGTGGATCCGGACGGTAACCTTTGGATTGCGGATGCACGCGGCGATGCGGAACGTGGCAAGGGCCATCAGGTTCATAAATTTAGCCCGGATGGTGAACTGTTAATGTCACTGGGTAAGGCGGGTGTTGCTGGTACGGGCGCCTATGAATTTGATCAGCCGAATGACGTTGCTGTTGCCGCCAACGGTGATATTTTCGTGGCTGATGGTCATAACCCATCTGGTAATAACCGTATCGTGAAATTCAACAGCAAGGGCGAATATATCAAAGAATGGGGCGAGGCCGGCACAGACCGTGGTCAATTCCTTGAGCCACACGCCATCGCCATCAATTCAGAAGGCAAAGTATTCGTTGGTGACCGTTATAATAACCGTATTCAAATCTTTGATCAGGATGGTAACCACCTTGATTACTGGACACAGTTTGGTCGCCCAAGTGGCATTTACATCGACAAAAATGACGTGATGTATGTGGCCGACAGTGAATCAAATACTGGATACCAACGTAACCCAGGTTGGGAACGCGGCATCCGTATCGGTAGCTCGCTTACCGGTTGGGTCACGGCATTTATTCCTGATCCAAATAACGGCATGGAACCACGTTATACATCCGTGGCCGAGGGCGTAACCGCCGACGAAGACGGTAACGTTTACGGCGCAGAAGTGCTGCAACGTAGAATGCGCAAATATATCCCAAAAGGATATTTCGCAAACCCACCACAACGTCGTTAATTCGCGTTAGATAATTAAAAGAAAAGCCTGCTGAATTTCAGCAGGCTTTTTTTGTTTGAAGATATTGATCCCAGTCGATGTTCATACGTGACTTGCTGATACAGTATGCATTGAAAACCGGGGCAAGATAGGGAATGCCGTCCTCGGGACGATTTATTGTATAAAATATAGGTACTTTCTCACCTACTGCTCTTACATGTTTACGACCCCAATAAGTTACTAGACCACCCCAAGAACGTTTATGAGCTATAGAGTTATCGTCTATATATGTACATCCTATGAAACCATTTCCACCATTAAGTATGGCAGGAGTAACGTACTTTACATAAGAATATTCACCGGAAACAACACAACCCGTAGAATAAGCAATAATTCTATCTTTCGCCAAGGACCTGGGTAACTTAATGGCTAGAATCGCGAGAAAAACTGAGAATAAAAGTATAAAATGTTCATCAGGTTTTATGAAAAGATAGAGATAAAGAACCCCCATAGATAAAATTAATAGCAGCCAGAAACGCAAATAAACTCTTCTCAACCCTTTTGGTCGAAAGTCATTCTTTGATTTTAACTCATAAATAGCTTCGCGTAATTCACGTGGAAATAATATCCAGCCCAACATGGTTTACCTTTTCTCAATTGTAAAGGGCAGTATCAGAGCAAGAAAATTTGAAACCCCAAGTGCCCCAATGCAGGAACCTTGCGTGATAGGAGCTTAATTGTCAATATACCTCACGTGTCATTCCAAACTTGATTTGGAATCCACGAAATCATTTCAGTGGATAAATTTATTTTGTCATAGAGGATTCCGTGGACTCCGGCTCGGGGGCCGGAGTGACGGATTATTGTGGGTTGGTGAACTTATTTCACCGTTCGGCGTTCGATGTATTTCGCGAGTTCATACATGGCCCATGATGCGGCGCCGACGATGACGGCGAGCATGCCCCAGCGCATTAGTTCCGCATAAAAGGCTGCATTGAATTCCGGCCAGATGAAAACATATTCATTCAGGCGGTCATTGCGTTCTGTCATCCAGTGCCAGCCGCTGTGGGCGACAAGCGCGGATAGTAAAATTGTACCCGGCTTTTCAGCGACGAAAAATCTGAACATCAGATTAAGCACCGGTACCAGCACTATAAGAATAAGCAGCTGACCCAGTTCCACACCAAGGTTAAATGACAGCAGCGACGTAAACAGGTGTGATCCGGCAAATTGCATGCTTTCCGATAGAAGGAATGAGAAACCAAAGCCATGCACAAGACCGAAACCAAAGGCCACCATCCAGCGTTTCTTAAGCTTGGCACCGACAATATTTTCAAACGCCATATAAACGATGGAAACTGCGATTAACATTTCAATCAGCGGCGCAAACCAAAGGGCCTGCGGCGCAAGGCCAAAGGCCGTTGAAATAAGCGTGATAGAATGGGCTACGGTAAACGATGTAATCACCGGGATTAATTCACGAATGGTACGCGCCGGAATAACAAGACATAAAAGGAATAGGATATGGTCAGTTCCTTCAAGAATATGCAGGAAACCAAGTTCCATAAATTCATAAAGCGCGTGCAGCAAGCTTGGGTCCAGTTCAACAACACCCGGGTTACCAATATAGTTAAACACGCGTTCGCCGCTACCGGCAGGAATAAACCTTAAAACCGTATTAGTGATGGTCGCCAGTTTTTTCAAGGTCGGTTCAATGGAAAAACGGGATTGATCGGATTTGATCGGAAATTCATACATAATATCCAGAACCGCTTGCCCGTAATAAAGGCGTTCATCATTCTTTAGCGGCGGCTTATTGATATTTTCAATGGCCGTATCCCATGATCTGATGGCGCTATCTTGTGGGGAAGTGGCACGGTAAGCGGTGATTGTCTTATCTTCGATCAACACGCCTTCTTCGTATACTTTTAATTCTTCCGTCAGGTAAACATGCGCGGCATCAAGGAATACCGCGTCCGCCTTTTCAAAATCGAGAAAGCCCGGGCCCCAGGTGGGATAGACAAGTTCGCTCATGGATTCGAGCGGCACACGCATTAATAATTTTAATGTGTCCCCTTCCGGTTTTACATACATATGCACCGTGACAGACGCCGGAATATCATGCGCCTTAAGCGGTGATGTTAGTGCAGAAAATAAAATCATTACAGACAAAATGATCTGTAGTGCGATTTTGGTCATTTTACCGTTTAAAAGTGCCATTTTTTCCCTTTTTCCCAGATTTTGATCTTGTTTTATTTTTACCCGCGATATTCATAGGAAACCCTAGGGAAAGAGTCAATTTTTTAAGAAAAATATAGTGTGATTCAATGCTTGAACATACAAATGATATATTGTATCATCATTTCGCAGCATAGTGTTCAGTTTAGGAGAACGTAGACGTTATGCTAAGCTGAATGATAATAAACAAAATAATGGAATGAAATCATGAAATTAAAGAATAAGGTTTTAATGGGGGCCGCTCTTGCTGTTTCTCTCATTGGTCTAAACCTTGGACAAGACTACATGAAGACAGAAGCCACGGCACAATCTGCCCAGGCTCCTTCTTTTGAAGTCGATCCATTTTGGCCACAGCCACTACCAAATGGCTGGATTTTGGGGAACGTAATCGGTGTAGCTGTTGATAAACGCGACCATATTTATATCGTTCACCGCGCATGGGGTGAGGGAATCTTTAAGCCGTTTGCTGAACTGGGACTTCAGGAAGGTACATCAATTTGCTGTACACCGGCTCCTCCTATCGTAGAATTTGATCCGGACGGTAACCTCGTTCGTGCATGGGGTGGCCCGGTTGAAGGCGCGCCATACACATGGCCTGATTCAAACCACGGTATCGAAGTTGACCATAAAGGTAACATTTGGATCGGTGGTAACGGCCGTGGCGACAGTCATATCCTTAAGTTTACAAATACTGGTGAATTTATCGCTCAGTATGGTACACCTGGCATTAACAGACCAGATAGTAATGACACAACTCACTTCTCTCGTGTAGCGAAGATCTCTGTTGTTGAAGAAACAAACGAAGCGTTTGTTGCTGATGGTTATGGTAACCGCCGTATTGCTGTTCTTGATGCGGATACTGGTGAATTTAAACGTTACTGGGGTGCATATGGTGAGAAAAACATCGTTGACCCGACAGAGCGCTATCGCCATGATCCAAACACACCACCGTCAAAAACATTCACTGGCCCGGTTCACTGTGTTGAGCCATCAAACGACGGCCTGATTTATGTTTGTGACCGTACGTCTGACCGTATCCAGGTTTTTGACCGCGATGGTAACTATCTATCAGAAACATTCATTGCTATTGAAACTGGTTCACAAGGTTCAACTTGGGATCTTGATTTTTCACGCGATGAAGAGCAAAAATACATCTATCTTGCAGATGGCCAAAACCAACGTGTTTACATCATTGACCGTAAGTCAATGGAAGTACTAACTAAGTTTGGTGGCGGTGGTCGTCAACCAGGTCTATGGTTCGCACCACACAGTCTTGCAACAGATTCAAAAGGCAACATCTATACAACTGAAACTTACGAAGGTAAGCGTATTCAGAAGTTTATTGCAAAAGGTATCACTGATATCCCTGCAATGGACCAAGGTGCACTATGGCCTGCTGGCGAGCTTAACTAAGCGAGCGTTGTATTGAAGGTGAGAGCTTAGCTCTTAAGCCTTTTTAGTTAGAATTTTAAACCCCCGACGAGCAATCGCCGGGGGTTTTTTAGTGGTCGTTAAAGACGGCGAACAGTTACGTGTAATCATTCCTTGCTGTGATCCTTGAGCCTCTCAAGGAGAGAGCGGTAGGAACGAGCGCTGCTATGCACACACATATATTGACTAAACTCAGCAATGCTATTCGTAATACGCTTAATGGACGTTTATATGGTGGGATATATAATTGAGAGAGCTGATTGTAGATAGGGGAATACTATTCTTATGGCTTTGAAGTCTATTACCTTGCTCGCTCGCTATACAGGCACAAAAAAAGGGAGCGACAAGCGCTCCCTTTAAATTATTTATGGGTTACCGATTAATCCTCTGGAAGAGCATACGCACGGAATTCACCCGGATATGCACCGCCCGATACGGAAACGATAATGAACTGTCTGCCATCAACCATGTATGACATTGGTGAACCGGATTGTCCTGCTGGCATCCAAACTTCGCCAACATTTTCACCAGTCATTTTGTCGTATGCACGAAGCATCGCGCCACGCTCACGGTCACCTGGGTTTGTCACGCGGTAATCACCAGCGATCACAAGTGTCTTGGTTACAACAACACCAAGTGCACCACTTTGACCAGTACGTGGAATATCTAAGCCACGAAGTTTCGGGTGGTTACGAACGTTGTCTGGTGTTTCACCGTGTGGTGCTTGCCAGATCACTTCACCTTTATTCATATCGATCGCAGCGATCACACCGTATGGCGGCTTAAGAATTGAAAGACCCTCGACATTTAGTCCAGGAATTTCAACACGTGGGCCATCAAATACAGGATAATTCACTTCTTTCGGTGCGTCAGGGTTTTGACCTGTACCCGCTGCATTACGCATGCGGAACTGCTGACCCTTACGACCCGCCATATAGCGAACGTTTGAATATCCTTCTGGTGGAGGCGCCATTGAAAGGTTGTTTAGTGCAATCATTGATGCTGGCGCATATACGATACCTGTTTCAGGATCGAATGACGCACCCGGCCAGTTTGTACCACCGTTTGTCGCACCGATGTTAATCGCACCAAGTGTACCATTTACATCACCTTCGATCGGTGGGTTATACATGCCGCCGTTGCTCCAATCCCAGTGATGCATTTTATCAAGGGCTGCTTGACGTAGCTCAGGTGTAAAGTCGATCAGATCATTCGGTAGATCAAGTTTACCACGACCATACATTAGATGCATTGGTGGCATTGGCTGTGTTGGCGAATACCATTCGCCAGGAATGTTGCCTTGTGGTACCGGAACTTCCGGAATATCCCAAATCGGCTCACCTGTTACACGGTCAAACGCGTAGATGAATGCCTGCTTTGTTGGCAGTGCAATGATCTCGCGGTCTTTACCGTCAATGGTGACATCCATAATCAGCGGTGCTGATGACAAGTCATGGTCCCAAATTGGATGGTGAACCACTTGGAAATGCCATCTGTATTCACCTGTCTTAAGGTCAACAGCTACTAGGCTCTCACCGAATAGGTTTGGACCAGGGCGGTGACCACCATAGAAGTCAGATGATGGTGATTCAACGGCTAAGAAAACAAGTTCGTTTTTCTCATCCACAGTAATCTGTGTCCAAACTCCTGTGTTACCGTTTCTTTCCCATGAATTGTCTAACCATGTGTCGTTACCAAACTGGCCCGGACGTGGAATCGGGTCAAATTGCCAGATTTTCTCGCCAGTTCTGATGTCAAATGCACGTACAAGACCTTTGGTATTATTGTAGTTATCAATGGTCATACCTTCTTTCATCGCAGAACCTACGATGATCATGTCACCAACAACTGTTGGTGTCGCATGAAGACCAATTTCACCGGTTACAAGATCGATCTGTACTTCGTTACCTTGAACAGCGCCGACCTTAAGGTCAAGAATACCGTTACCATCAGGGCCAAAGCTGTCGATTGGAACACCAGTATGCGCGTTTAGCGCGATTAGGCGGTAACCAGTTGTTACGTAATAAACGCGGTCATCGCCATTGCCGTCTGACCAGTAAGAAAGGCCACGACCGGATAGCTGACGAGGGGCCATACCACCACGAAGACCTTCGCGCATGCTGTGAAGCCACATTAATTCGCCCGTTGCCGCGTCAAGTGCGATTGCCGTACGGCGCGTACCGGCTGTTGCGTAAAGTACGCCGTCCACCATTAGTGGGGTTACTTCAAGCTTATACTCGCCACGTGTACCGAGGTTTTTGGTTGAAAAGTTCCAGACCATTTCAAGGTCTTCAAAGTTGTCCGCATTGATTTGATCAAGTGCGGTATAGCGGGAACCCTTAATATCCCCGGTATAATGATGCCATTCACCGTTTTCGGTGCCCGGCGCTTCTGCCATTGCAAATGATGACGCAAGGCCGGTGGCCAGCATCGTCAAAGCAGCAAAAGACTTCTTAAAGTTAAGCTTCATGCTTCTCTCCCTAAATTAATTCCAGATTTTCTTAAACCCATAAGAAAAAGCCCAAAATATCATATGATTTTTTGGGCTTTCATTGCAAGAATATTGTCTAAGATTTTTGCTTAATTTTCAGCAGGATTCAGTGCATTCCATTGAATTCTCTTCAACCTTGAATTCTGATACGGAAGTGGCGCGTTGCCAGCTGGGAAATTATTCTGTTGCATGATGTATGCAAGGATGTCCGCTTTCACTTTACGTGGGGTGCCGCGTGGATCATCCAGTGGCATTGTTTCACGAAGACGTTGGAAGAGTACGCTTACTGGCATACCGTCCCAGTTATAAATAAATGCACCTTGTTTTAGCGCCGGTGCTTCTTCACGGCCTTGCATTTGTGTGCCGTGGCATTCGGAACAATGTTCCTGATATGATTGTTCACCGCGAACGGCCTGTGCTTCTGTATAGGCACCATCCCAAACGTTTGCCATTTGGGCATTTGCGGAATTACTCATGATTAATGCAGCAAACATTGGGGCTGCTACTACTAAAATTTTTTTCATTACTTTCATCTTATTCTCGTCTTACTGTTAGAAATTTAACCCTACGAAATGATTATGTCATTTTAAGGGTAGCACTAAATCCCACTTCTCTTCGTTTATTAATCTTATACATAACATAGCTTAATTTAAACTGAACATTTTTAAAAGGGGCACTGATCAGCGCCCCTTTTGGGTTTGATCAATCTTCTGGTAATGCATATGCACGAAACTCACCCGGATATGCACCGCCGGATACGGAAACAATAATATACTGTCTGCCGTCCACCATATATGACATCGGTGAACCTGATTGCCCTGCTGGCATCCATACTTCACCAACATTTTCACCGGTTTCCTTGTCATATGCACGAAGCATCGCACCACGTTCACGGTCACCGGGGTTCGTCACACGTGGATCACCTACAATCACAAGTGTTTTGGTGACAACGGTACCAACACTGGAACGTTGACCGGTGCGCGGAATATCCATATCACGAAGTTTTGGATGGTTGCGAACATTATCCGGTGTTTCACCGTGTGCAACACGCCATTTTACCTCGCCCTTGTTCATATCAATCGCTGCAAGAACACCATATGGTGGTTTAAGGATATTAAGTCCTTCCACATTTAGTGATGGAATTTCAACACGTGGGCCATCATATACTGGATAGTTTACTTCTTTCGGTGCGTCTGGGTTTTGACCAGTGCCGGCCGCATTACGCATACGGAATGGTTCACCCTTACGTCCAAGGATATACCGTACGTTTGAATATCCTTCTGGTGGGGGTGCCAGTGATATGCCGCCAATAGAACCTGTTGTTGCCGATGTATAAACGATACCTGTTTCAGGGTCGAATGCACCGCCCGGCCAGTTGGTACCACCACCAGCATTACCAAGGTTAATCGCACCAAGCATTCCATTTACATCACCAAGAATTGGTGGGTTATAAAGGGTGCCGTCTTTCCAGACCCAACGTTCAAGGTTCTTGATGGCTTGCTCGCGCATTTCCGGCGTAAAATCAATCAGGTCATCCGGAAAATCCAGTTCAGGATTACCATATAGTAGCTTGTCCGATGGACGTGGCTGAGTTGGGGAATACCATTCACCGGGCACATTGCCTTGTGGTACCGGCACTTCCGGAATATCCCAAATCGGCTCACCTGTTATACGGTCAAACACATACATGAATGCCTGTTTTGTTGGTAGCGCAAGAATTTCGCGTTCTTCACCGTCGATGGTGACATCCATGACAAGCGGTGCTGATGATAGGTCATGATCCCAAATTGGATGGTGAACAATTTGAAAGTGCCATTTATAAGAACCATCTTTTAAGTCAACGGCAACGATACTTTCGCCGAACAGATTGTTACCCGGACGATGTCCGCCATAAAAATCTGATGATGGTGATTCTACGGAAAGGAAAACAAGTTCGTTTTTCTCGTCTACAGTAATTTGTGTCCAAACACCTGTGTTACCGTTTCTTTCCCATGAATTATCAAGCCAGGTGTCGTTGCCGAATTGGCCCGGGCGTGGGATTGGATCGAATTGCCAAATCAGTTCACCGGTACGAATATCAAATGCACGCACAAGGCCTTTGGTGTTATTGTAGTTATCAATCGTCATGCCTTCTTTCATCGCAGAGCCCACGATGATCATGTCGCCAACAACTGTTGGTGTCGCGTGAAGACCGATTTCACCGGTCACAAGGTCGATCTGTACTTCGTTTCCTTGAACAACGCCGACTTTAAGGTCAAGAATACCATTGCCGCTTGGTCCAAAGCTTTCAATTGGAACGCCGGTATGGGCATTAAGCGCAATAAGGCGGTAACCGGTGGATACGTAATAAACGCGGTCATCGCCATTGCCATCTGACCAATAAGAAAGGCCACGGCCCGATAATTGACGTGGGGCCATACCCGCACGAAGTCCTTCGCGCATACTATGAAGCCACATCAGTTCCCCTGTTACAGCATCAAGTGCAATTGCCGTGCGGCGGGTTCCTGCCGTCGCGTAAAGTACGCCGTCCACCATAAGTGGCGTGACTTCAAGCTTATATTCGCCACGTGTACCAAGGTTTTTAGTCGAAAATGACCATACCATTTCCAGGTCTTCAAAGTTATCCGCGTTGATTTGATCAAGCGCCGTATAACGTGACCCTTTAATGTCACCAGTATAATGATGCCATTCGCCGTTTGTTGTGCCCTTGTCTTCTGCATTGGCAATGCCGAGTGAAAATACGGTTGCCAGTGTCGTGATTGCCATCACGGTTTTCTTGAAACTTAAGTTCATTCTGCTCTCCCGTCATATTTTGCATTTATATCATTGTTATAATATAACAAAATGTCAAGGTTATTCCCAAAATCAGCGGATATTGCCACGCAAAATAATGAAATATTGCGAAAATAATAAAAAACCCCTCTGAAAACAGATGTTCCAGAGGGGTTCTAAACGATGAAACTAAAGTGATTCTATTCTGGTTTTAAAGCATTCCATTGAATACGCTTAAGTCTTGAATTCTGATATGGAAGTGGCGCGCTGCCAGCAGGGAAACCATTTTGCTTCATGATGTAAGCAAGAATGTCCGCTTTCACTTTACGTGGTGTGCCGCGTGGATCATCCAGTGGCATTGTTTCACGAAGACGTTGGAAGAGTACGCTTACTGGCATACCGTCCCAGTTATAAATAAATGCACCTTGTTTTAGTGCTGGTGCTTCTTCACGGCCTTGCATTTGTGTGCCGTGACATTCGGAACAATGTTCCTGATATGATTGTTCACCGCGAACGGCTTGTGCATCTGTATAGGCGCCATCCCAAACGTTTGCCATTTGAGCGTTAGCGGAATTTTGCATGGAAAGCGCAAATAATGCTGCGCCTGCAACCATTGAAATTTTGTGTGTTAGTTTCATTTTTGTCCCGTTTAATATTGGTTAAATTTCATCTTTAAATGTACAGGGGGATCAATGATTGATCCCCCCAAATTTGAATGTATCGCTACCTATTAATCTTCAGGAAGCGCATATGCACGGAATTCACCCGGATATGCACCACCCGATACAGATACGATAATATACTGTCTACCGTCGATTTGGTATGACATCGGTGAACCGGATTGACCCGCTGGCATCCAAACTTCGCCAACATTTTCACCAGTCATTTTGTCATAGGCACGAAGCATCGCACCACGTTCACGGTCACCAGGGTTTGTTACTTGTTGATCACCAACGATTACAAGTGTTTTGGTCACAACCACACCAACGTTTGCACGTTGACCAGTGCGTGGAATATCCATGCCACGTAGTTTTGGATGGTTACGAACGTTGTCTGGTGTTTCACCGTGTGGAACTGTCCAGATCACTTCACCTTTGTTCATATCAATCGCTGAAAGAACACCGTATGGTGGCTTAAGGATTGAAAGACCTTCGATGGTTAGTGATGGAATTTCAACAGGTGGGCCATCATACACAGGATAGTTTACTTCATCCGGTGCGTCAGGGTTTTGACCTGTACCCGCCGCATTACGCATGCGGAATGGTTGACCTTTACGGCCAGCCATGTAGTTCACGTTTGAATAACCTTCTGGTGGCGGCGCCATTGAAAGGTTGTTCAGGATTGATGTCGCTGCTGGGGCATATACGATACCTGTTTCAGGATCGAATGATGCACCCGGCCAGTTTGTACCACCGGTTGTCGCACCAATGTTAATCGCACCAAGGATGCCGCCCACTTCACCAAGTAGTGGTGGGTTATACATACCGCCGTTGCTCCAGTCCCAGTTTTTGGACTTTTCAACTGCTGCTGCGCGCATTTCAGGTGTAAAATCGATGAAATCATCAGGTAGATTTAGCTTACCACGACCATAATGCAGGTGCTCTGGTGGCATTGGTTGTGTTGGTGAATACCATTCACCCGGCACATTACCTTGTGGTACCGGAACTTCCGGAATATCCCAAATCGGCTCACCTGTTACACGGTCGAACGCGTAAATATATGATTGCTTTGTCGGAAGCGCGATGATCTCGCGGTCCTGACCGTCAATTGTTACATCCATAATTAGCGGTGCTGATGACAGGTCATGGTCCCAAATCGGATGGTGGACCACTTGGAAATGCCACTTATATTCACCCGTGTTTAGGTCAACAGCAACAAGGCTTTCACCAAACAGGTTATCACCAGGACGGTGACCACCATAGAAGTCAGATGATGGACTTTCAACCGCTAGGAAAACAAGTTCGTTTTTCTCGTCCACAGTGATCTGTGTCCAAACACCTGTGTTACCATTGCGTTCCCAAGAATTATCAAGCCATGTGTCATTACCGAACTGGCCTGGACGTGGAATTGGGTCAAATTGCCATACTTTTTTACCAGTACGAACATCAAACGCACGAACAAGACCTTTGGTATTGTTGTAGTTATCGATGGTCATACCTTCTTTCATCGCAGAACCCACGATGATCAGATCGCCTGCAACAGTTGGTGTCGCATGTAGACCGATTTCACCAGTGACAAGGTCGATCTGTACTTCGTTGCCTTGTACGGCACCGATTTTAAGATCAAGAATACCGTTGCCATCTGTACCGAAGCTATCGATTGGAACACCTGTGTGGGCATTAAGTGCGATCAAACGGTAACCAGTTGTTACGTAAAAGATACGGTCATCACCATTGCCGTCTGACCAGTAAGAAAGACCACGACCAGATAGCTGACGAGGGGCCATACCACCACGAAGACCTTCGCGCATGCTATGAAGCCACATTAATTCGCCCGTTTGACCGTCAAGGGCGATTGCCGTACGGCGCGTACCCGCCGTTGCGTAAATAACGCCATCAACCATAATCGGTGTTACTTCAAGCTTATACTCGCCGCGTGTACCTAGGTTTTTGGTTGAAAAGTTCCAGACCATTTCAAGGTCTTCAAAGTTATCCGCGTTGATTTGATCAAGCGGTGTGTAGCGGGAACCCTTCATATCCCCCGTATAATGATGCCATTCACCATTTGCGGTACCCGGCTCATCCGCATTGGCGATAGCAGACGTTAGGCCAGTAGCCAACATCGTGAGCGCCATGACGGACTTTTTCAAGTTAAGCTTCATGCTTCTCTCCCTATTTTGGTTAATACGAAATATGTATTTTTTGGTTATGTTGATCGCATCCAATGAAATTGGTGGTTTATTATTTTTCCAACATAATTGGCATCCTTATAGGCAGAAACCGTAGGCTTGTACATAGAAAATTGGTCAGATCAGGCAAAAAATGTAATATTATAGCATATTGTTTAGTTTTAAGGGGTGAATTGGCCAATTGAAGGTTGTAAAATTTACTGAAATTCAGTAATTCCCATGTGTTTTTAAACTGATTCTATGAATTTCTATTCAGTTTCGTTTCAGCTTGTATGTTTATAAGCGCACTCAATAATGTAACTTTATAACCTAGAAAGAAAAAAATGAACGTCAAAAATATAGCTTTATTGGGGGTTAGTGTTTTTGCATTCTCACCAATCTTCTCTCAGGCTCAGGAAACTTCTGATGCACAGGTAAACGAAGATGTGGTGACAGTGACTGCAACACGCAGTACTAAAATCGCAAGCGATGTTGTGGGTAACCAAGCTTCCGTATCAGGGTCGGAAATTTCATTTATCGCGCCAACACATATTAACGAAGCACTTCAGGGTATCGCTGGTGCCAACATTTCCAGAAACAATGGACAAGAGTCTCTCATCTCGCTCCGTTCGCCGATCTTTACCGGTGCGGGTGCCTGTGGTGCGTTTCTGACGGCAATGGACGGCATTCCATTACGTGGCGCCGGTTTTTGTAACGTGAACGAGCTTTTTGATGCATTCCCAGAACAAGGTGGTCGCGTGGAAGTGGTGCGCGGGCCGGGTTCTGTACTTTACGGTTCAAACGCAATGCACGGCATTGTTAACGTAGTTTCCCGCCCAGTAGGCGATGCGGAATCAGAAGCAAGTTTTGAGGGTGGTTCATGGGGATATTTCCGTGGAACGGGTTCTGTTGCTTTTAAAGAAGGAAACCATGGCGTTCGCGTAAGCGGCATGGCAGCCCGTGATGGCGGTTATATCGAAGAAAGCGGATTTAACCAACAGAAGGGTCATTTCAGACACGAATTTGATAATGGTGAATTAAGCATTTCAACGAATTTCCAATTCACAAACCTTGATCAGGAAACAGCAGGATACCTTGAAGAGCCGGACGATTGGACAGAGCTTGGTATATATAAAGACCCGGTTGCAGCCAAAACAAACGGTAACCCGGAAGCATACCGTAAGGCGAAGTCATTCCGTTACTGGTCAACAATTTCCACAGAAATTGCTGATAACGTACGTTTCCAAATCTCACCATATGCTCGTACAATGGATATGGAATTCTTGATGCACTTCCTTCCAGGTCAGCCGCTTGAAGAAAACAAGCAAACAAGTTTTGGTTTCCAGAATGGTTTCTATATCAATGAAGGTGGCCAGTTCGAAGTGATCGCGGGTATTGATGCTGAAATTGGTAAAGGTGAGCTTGTGCAAACACAGGAAAATCCACCAACACAAGGTTTCTTAGTCACAAGACTACCTGTGGGTAAAAACTATGATTACGAAGTTGATACCAAAATGATTGCCGGTTTTGTGCGCGGTGATTTTGATGTGACGGACCAATTGACACTTGTCGGTGGTATTCGCGCCGAACATATGGCCTATGATTATGATAACCGTATGGTTAGTGGTCAGGTCGATGAAAATGGCGATGCATGTGCGCATTCTGATGGTTGTCGTTATACGCGTCCTGAAGACCGCGAAGACAAATTTGATAATGTGTCATTTGAAGCAGGCATGCTTTTTAAGATCGATGAAACAAACCGTTTCTTCGCCCGCTATAGCCGCGGTTTCCGTGCACCACAATCAACTGAACTATACCGTTTGCAACGTGGGCAATTGGTTGCAGATATCGATAGCGTAAAACTGGATAGTATTGAAGTGGGTATTCGCGGTAATGCAGATACTTATTCTTATGAAGTTGCCGGTTTTTACATGAAGAAAGACAATGTGATCTTCCAGGATAACCGCATTAACGTTGATAATGGTGCATCCAAACACATCGGTGTGGAAGGTATGTTTGAATACCGTTTCCCACAAGATGTAAGCGTTCGTTTCAACGGAAGTTATGCGGAACATACATATGATTTCGATTATATGACTGGTGATATCAACTGGAACGGCCTTGATATTGATACAGCCCCACGTAATTTCGGTAGCATCCAGCTTAACTGGGCGCCTGCGGATAAGGTTAAGGCTGGCCTAGAATGGATTTATATGGGTGAGTATTATATGGAACCGACTAATACCATTAAATACGAAGGTCATAATTACCTTAATTTCCGAATTGAGGCAGAAGCAATGGAAGGTGTGGATATCTTCATGCGCGTCATGAACCTGACGAATGTTAGATATGCTGAGCGTGCTGACGTATCATTTGGTACACCGCGTTACTTCGTTGGCAGACCACGTGCATTCTTTGGTGGTGCTCGCGTACGCTTCTAATATTGCGTAAAATAATTAAAACAAGGCTCGTATCAATTGATACGGGCCTTTTTTATGGTCTAACCCTTTACAGGGTTGGTGACTCGCACTATTGTCATTTCATAATTGCAATAAGGGGCAAATAATCTATGAAAAAATTACTATTATTATCAACAATTCTTGCTGTGTCTGCCTGTTCTGGTGGCGATGTAAATCAACAGGAACAATCAACAAATGCAGCACCGGAAGCAGCCGCAGTTTCCGATGAAGTTGCACGCTGGGAAGCACAAGCACAAAATATCACGATCAAACGTGACAACTGGGGTGTGCCGCATATTTACGGTAAAACGGATGCGGATGCAGTATTCGGTGTGATGTATGCACAAGCGGAAGATGATTTTAACCGCGTTGAAGTGAATTACATGAACGCAATGGGACTTCTTGCGCAAGCAGAAGGTGAAAGCGAAATTTACCGTGATCTTCGTATGCGCCTTTTCATTCAGCGTGATGAAATGAAACGTTTATATGCAGAGGCACCAGAATGGTTAAAAGAGCTTATGAACGCCTATGCGGATGGACTTAATTATTTCCTTTATAAAAACCCGCAAGTTCAGCCAAAAGTGATCAAACGTTTTGAACCATGGATGGCGCTTTCATTCTCGGAAGGTAGTATCGGTGGTGATATCGAGCGTGTTTCAATTGCGGATCTTGAAAAATTTTATGGCGGTACAGATACATTGGCATCAGTCGAAGTAGATTTTGACCGTGTTGATTGGGAGCCACGTGGTTCAAACGGTATGGCAATTGCACCGGAAAAAACAAAAAACGGTAAAGCACTTCTTTATATTAACCCGCATACAACCCATTACTTCCGTGAAGAAGCCCACATGGTTTCTGAAGAGGGGCTAAACGCATATGGTGCGCTTACATGGGGTCAGTTCTTTATTTACCAAGGTTTTAACGAATATAACGGTTGGATGCATACATCAACACGTTCAGATGTGATTGATGAGGCACTTGAAACCATCATCGAAAAGGATGGCAAATTATTCTATAAATATGGTGATGAAGAACGTGAAGTAAAAGTATCAACAGAAACCATTGAATATAAAACAGATAGTGGTATGGCATCGCGTGATTTCACCGTTTACCATACACACCGTGGACCAATTATCCGTGAACAAGACGGTAAATGGGTCAGTATTCAGCTAATGAACATTCCGCTAACGGCACTGAACCAATCATATGTACGTACCAAAACAAAAACATATGAAGAGTTCTATGAAATGATGAGACTTAAATCTAACTCATCAAATAACACTGTTTATGCGGATAAAGACGGCAATATTGCTTACTTCCACGGTAACTTCCATCCGATCCGTGACACACAGTTTGATTACAACCATCCGGTTGATGGCAGTAACCCTGCAACAGATTGGCAAGGTTTACATCCGGTTGAAGATGCGATTAATCTGCTGAACCCGGGTTCAGGTTGGCTTTATAATACCAACAACTGGCCATTTACAGCAGCGGGTCCGGGCCACAGCCCGAAACAAGAAGATTACCCGCCTTATATGTCGGTGAACTTTGAAAACCCACGTGGTGAACATGCGCTTAAGCTTTACCCAAATATCAATGATTTTGATGTGGATAAATTGATCGAGGTTGGTTACGACGGGCTTCTTCCTGCGTTTGAACGTTTTGTTCCTGTGCTGAAGGCCGCATATGATGCGAACCCAGATGAAAGCCTTAAAGAAGCAGTTGATATGCTTGTGGCATGGGATAAAAAAGCAAGTGCGGAATCCATTGAAACATCGCTGGCCCATCATTGGGGTAACGAGCTTTGGAAACTGTTGCCGCGTGGACGTGGTCTTCATCCATATTACGAATATGAATATATTGAAAAAGAGTTCACAGCAGAACAACAGCTTTCATCACTTAAAGCAGCGATGGACCGTATGACAGAAGATTTCGGTTCATGGAAAATGCCATGGGGCGAGATCAACCGTTTCCAACGTAATGATGGTAGCATTCGTCAAACATTTGATGATAGCAAGCCAAGCTATCCAATGGAGCTTGCATCAGGTCGTTGGGGTGCGCTTGCATCAATCGGTACACGTCAATATCCAACAACCAAAAAATGGTACGGCACAAGCGGTAACAGCTTTGTCGCATCCGTTGAGTTTGGTGATAAGGTTACCGCGAAAGCGATTATGGCGGGTGGCTTAAACAGTGATCCAAATTCACCGCATTTCTTCGATCAAGGCGAAATGTATGGTAATGGCACATTCCGTGATGTTCATTTCTACAGCGAAGATGTGGACGCGAATGCGGAACGCACCTATCACCCAGGTGAATAATTTACCAAAATATTAAATTTGATAGGCCAGACAGGAAATTGTCTGGCCTATTTTTTTGTGCTTGATTACTATGACTAAAAAACAAGGGTCAAGACATGTTTAAATGGTTGCTACGAATTGGGATTTTTTCATCAACGCTGACATTTGCAGCGCTTGCGGTTATCTATTACGGGTTTCAAGCGAGCCTTCCGAATTTAGAGGGTGAGTTGGAAACAACAGGGGTATCGGCCCCTGTTTCTGTTGAACGTGATAAAAACGGTAATGCAACCATCACCGCAGAAAATAGAACGGATCTTGCCTTTGTGACGGGTTATATCCATGCGCAGGAACGTTTCTTTCAAATGGATCTGTCGCGCAGAATGGCATCCGGTGAATTGTCGGCACTATTCGGTGATCTTGCAGTAGAAACGGATAAGGAAAACAGATTTCACCGTTTCCGCCACCGTGCCCGTGTTGCCATGGATCATATATCCGCGGAAGAGCTTGATATTTTAAATCAATATGTTGCGGGTGTTAATGCGGGGCTTTCGTCACTTGGATCAAAGCCATTTGAATATTGGCTTTTGAATGCTGACCCGGAACCATGGACACGCGAAGATACGTTTCTTGCCATTTATTCGATGTTTTTTACATTGCAAAGTGCTGATGGCGGCTTTGAATGGCAAAATCATTTATTGAAACAATCGTTATCACCGGAAATGGTGGCGTTTTTGCTGCCGGATAGAACAGAATGGGATGCCCCACTTCAAGAAGATGCTGCGCCATTTCAAATGACAGAAATACCGGATGCGCCAAATTATAATATCGCCTTTAACCAGTTTGAACGTGATGATAAACCGATGCTCGGTAGCAATAACTGGGCGGTAACAGGGAACCTGACGGAAACTGGTGCAGCGATGCTTTCAAATGATATGCATTTGACCATTAGGGCACCGTCGATTTGGTATAAATTAAGGCTTAAATCAAATGACGGATCGCTTGATATAACGGGTGTTTCCCTCGCAGGTGCGCCAGCCATTGTTGTGGGAAGTAATGGTGATGTTGCGTGGGGTTTTACCAATACCAATATCGATACATCTGATCTTATCGAGCTAACCATCAATCCGGAAAATGAAAACCAGTATTTGACGAAAGATGGCTATAAAGATTTTGACCGAATAACCGAATCCATCAGCGTTAAAGGGGGTACGGATGATACGTTAGAAGTCGTTGAAACCATTTGGGGTCCGGTTATTGATAAAGGGACGCATGGTAAATATGCCTATCGTTGGGTTGCGCACATGCCGGACGGGGTCAATATGTCATTAATGCAAATGGAACAGGTAAAATCCGTAGAACAAGCCATGAGTATCGCCGGCGAAATGGGCATTCCTGCACAAAATGCCATGATTGTTGACCGTGATGGTAATGCAGGATGGACCATATTTGGACGCATTGCTAATAGACCGAATGGTGATTACCGTGAAATTTTTAATTGGTCAGATGGATCGCGGGTTTGGAATGATTGGTATGGATCAGCAGAATACCCAAGGGTTCTAAACCCTGAAAATGACAGGTTATGGACGGCCAATTCCCGCGTTGTATCTGGCGATGATTTAATACAGGTGGGCACAAATAGGTATGATCTTGGTGCCAGACAGCAACAAATTCGTGATCGTCTAAATCAATTAAACTCACCAGTTGTCGAGGATGATTTATATGGCATTATGCTTGATAACGAAGCGGTGTTTTTATCGCGTTGGCAAGAACAATTAACAGGTGTTCTTGAAAAATCGGGTGATGCGGCATTTGATGCGTATTTGACAGGAGTTAATAATTGGGGTGGTTTCGCCGATAAAAATTCGGTTGGATTTAGGTTGGTGAAAGATTACCGCGATCAGGTTTATGAAAATCTATTTTCACGAATAACCGCAGCTTGTGTTCAGTTTGATGAGGCATGTGAATATGACCGTGCCACCAAACAGTGGGAAGCACCGCTTTGGAAACTGGTGAGCGAAATGCCAGCGGGATGGTTGCCACCGGAATATCAAAGCTGGCAATTTTTCTTTGAAAAGGCGGCCTTTGATGCATGGGAAGATGTGATTAAGGGGGGAACACCGCTTAATGAATATACATGGGGTGTGCGTAATACGACCTCTATCAAGCATCCGTTAAGTGCGGCGGTGCCATTGCTTGGTAATATGATTGATATGCCCGCATATGCGCAAAATGGTGATACGGAAAACATGCCGCACATCGCCGGAAAAACACAGGGTCAATCGGAACGAATTGTGGTCAGTCCGGGTTATGAAGAAAATGGTTATATGGACTTACCATCCGGGCAATCGGGTCACCCGCTTTCGCCATATTATGGTGCGGGCCATCAGGATTGGTTAGAAGGAAATAAAACGCCGTTCTTGCCCGGCGAGGCGGAATGGACGCTTAAATTTAATCCATTGCCCCGGCATTAAAGAGATAAGTTTGACCATTTTTTTCGGCTCTACTGATGTTGATGTGGTAAGCATCTTTAATATTTTCATCAGTCAGTACGTCATCTGGTGATCCGCTTGCCATGATGTTTCCTTGATTTAACAGGATCAAGTCATCACAAAACTGGTTCGCGAAATTTAAATCATGAAGCACCACAAGAACACCTTTCCCATCATGGGCAAGGGTTGATAAAATCTGCATGATTTTGATCTGGTGATAGGGGTCGAGCGCCTCAATCGGTTCATCGGCAAAAAGAAAATCACTGTCCGTCACAATGGCACGCGCAAGCATAACACGCGCGCGTTCGCCACCCGAAAGGCTGGTCGCAAGCCGTGTTGATAAATGGGCGACGTCGGTTTTTTTCATAGCGTCCAGTGTTAACTTTTGATCATTTTCACTTGTTGACTGCCATGGGTTTAAATGGGGTATGCGGCCTAATGAAACCAAATTCCCGACCATCAATGGCCAGTGGACGGGCGCGCCTTGCGGTGCATATGATATATGTTTGGCGCGTTCCTTTTCATGAAGTTCTGAAAAATCCTGATCATCAATGCGCACGTTGCCATCTGCTTCATCGATAAGGCCAAGTATGGATTTTAATAGCATGCTTTTTCCGGCGCCGTTGGGGCCAATTAAGCCAACAATTTTTCCGGTCTTTAGCGATAGTGATACATCATTTAAAATCTTTGTTCCATCAAGGGTGAGGGACATATTTTGAACGTTTAACTGGCTCATCTCATTGTCCTTCTGGTTTTAAAAATAATATACAGGAACATTGGCGCGCCGATGATGGCGGTCACGACACCTAATCTTAGTTGCCCTGCGCCAAATGGAACACGTGTCAATAAATCGGCAAGCATCAAAAGAACGGCTCCCATAAGTGCAGACGGTATTAAAAGCTTACCCGGTTCATATCCGGAAATACGGCGGATGATGTGCGGTACCACAAGGCCGATAAAACCAATGGCGCCACATGCTGCGACAACAGCCCCGACAGACAGCGCGCTGCCAATGATAATGCGTAACTGCATGTTTTTGGTATTAATGCCCATGGTTTTTGCTGTTTCTTCACCAAGGCTTAGGGCATCAAGTCCATGTGAAATACCGACATGCATCAACCATCCAACAAGAATAAACGGCAGCGATATGGAAATATCGTAAATGGTCCTGTTTTCAAGGGACCCAAGCATCCACATCACCATTTCCTGTAATGTCATTGGATTGGGTGCAAAATTCATTGCAACGGATATGGCGGCAGTTGCCAGTGAACTAATCGCAACCCCGGACAGGATCAGTGTTAACACGCTGCTGTCTTTGGATGCGATCAACATCAATATAAATATGGCAATTAAAGCGCCAGCAATTGCCATAATTTGAATGGCAGCGGGAAAAAGGGCCGTGAGCCCGAAATAAATGGCAATCACTGCGCCAAGTCCAGCCATTGATGAAACCCCGATGATGCCGGGGTCCGCAAGTGGGTTTCTAAGCATACCCTGAAGGGCCGCACCACTTAATCCCAATGTTGCACCTGCAAGGATGCCCATAAACACCCGTGGGAACCTTAATTCATAAATAATGATGTTTGATGTATCGCTACCACCGCCAATTAATGTTGTGAATGTTTCAGCGATGCTAAGGTCGACAGAACCGATAAAAAGCGATGCGAATGAAATGCTGATTAGTAATAAAGTTAATAATAAATTCAATTGTTTATGGGAAATGAATGGTGTCATTTTATTTCCTCATGTTTTAATAAATCATCTGCCTGATTACGAATATAATCTGCGGCCTCAATAGAAAATAAGCCACCACAGGCAGAAAGTTGCCCGGGGACCGGAATGGTTGGAATATGGTCCATCAGTTCAACAATTTTCGGGTGGCGTGTCAGGCTCCAATGGGAAACATGAACATTTTTATTATCAAAGAAACTGGTAATGATCAGATCAGGAGGATTTAAAATGACCCGTTCAAGTGATAATGGCTGCCAACTGGTAATTCCATGTGTTTCGGCATAGGATTTATATCCGGCCATCTTAATAACATCATCCACATAGGTGCTAGTGCCTGCTGTATACCCGCTTGGGGTTAAATACAGTATTGTTTTGTTTTTAGATGGCAGTGATTGCAGTTTAGCAAGGATCGTCTGACGTTCTTTGATCAGTGTTTGACCACGTTCTTCTTGATTAAGAAATTTCGCGAAATTTTCGATATTTTCATATACGACCTCTGGTCTGTGGCCGTAACTTGTTCTGATTGTTTCGATGCCGTAATTAATGAGTGCTGGTAACACATTATAGGCCCCTTCGGTGGCCATGATGTGCGTGTTTTTTAAGGTAAGGATTTGTTCCAGTGTGCCATCAAAATTGGGCAGTGTTTTTGCACGGTCTCTGTAATATGAATGTGGTTCCAAAGATTGTTTCGATATCGAAACAATCTGATCATTACTTGCCAGCGCAAGTAAATATTGATCGGCGCAGAAATCAATAGAAACGGCGCGGGGGCGATCCGCATGGGACACCCCCGACATTAAAATCATGAAAGCCGTCATTAAAAAATATTTTAAAATGCCTGCTTTCATTGAATTTCCCTAAAATTTTGCTCTTACACCACCATAATATGAACGGTCCGGCGTACCGTAGCCATAAACTTGCTGGTATTCTTTATCGAACAGGTTATCAATTCTTGCGTAGATTTCAAAATTTTCATTTATTGTATATGACGTTCTGAAATCGGCACGTGTCCATGCATCAACAGTTGGGGAATATGGATCGGTTGATTCATCATTATGTGTCACACTGAATGAAAAGAATAATTCTTCAATTGGCCTAACGCGCAATTCAGCAAAAATAGTATTTTTTGGCACACGTGGTAACGGATCACCCGTTTCAACATCCGTTGCGTCCGTATATGTATAATTCGCAGCGAAAGAGAACATTTCGTTTATTTCAGCATCAATGAATACTTCAATACCTTTTGATCTTGCTTCTGCGATATTGTCATATCCAGCGGTATAACTGAAATCGATCAGGTTTGTTGTCTTTTGATCGAAATAAGTAATCCCGGCAACAATATCTTCACCAAGAATTTCCTGCTCGATACCCACTTCCCAAGATGTGCTTTCTTCCGGTAATAGATTTGGATTAGGTTCCGTTAAACCACAGCAGAAGAAAGAAAGCTGATAAATACTTGGTGCTTTAAAGCCTTCTGCCCAGTTTGAATAAATCTTGGTGCCACTATCTTCCATGTAATAGGCTGCAGTGACACGCGGGCTAAAGGTATCACCATATTGGCTGTGGTTATCATAACGGCCACCTGCTGTTACGGTAAGGTTTTCAATACCTTGGAAGCTGACTTCTGAAACGATACTATCGATGTTGAATTTACGGTCGCTAGCACTACTGGCTTCAGTTTCTTCGTGTTGAAGGCCAAATGAAAGGCCGACCATATCGTTCACTTTATAATGACCGAAATAATCGATATTGATACGTTTACCATTGCCAACTTCTGTTTTTGTGCCGTCCGTTGCTTCACCTTCACGCTTTGTTTGGGATAACTCAAACGATAGTGTGTTTGTGAAGCGCCCGTCTAAAAGTTCAAGTCTGTTACGGTTTGCAATCAAATAATCGGTTGTATGATCAATTTGGTCGCCATCAATTGGGCCAAAGGCATCATATTCACTTCTTGATTTATTATATCGGCCGATAAATTCGGTTTTGAAATTTTCGGTTAGATTTCCAGTGAACTTACCATGCAGAGCTGTGTTTTTATAACCGTCACGTTCGGTGTTGCCATCGTTTTCGTCAGCTTTTGAAATACCGTCAGTGTCAATTGTTCTGGCGGAAAGACTATAGCCGAATTGTTCTGTGCCGCCGTAAATATTGCCGCCGCCGGAAAATGTATTAAAGCTGCCGCCTTCTACGAATGCACTGCCGCCGAAACCTTCTTGGCCGCTTTTTGTGATGACGTTAACCACACCGCCCATGGCGTCTGAACCATATAAAATGGACTGTGAACCGCGAAGAACCTCGATCTGCTCAATAGCGTTTACGTCAAAATTCGCGTAGTTGCCGGTACCGTCTGTTGTCGATGGGTCATTGACCTGTACACCATCGATTAGGAATGTGACCTGCTTCGCGCCACGGATACGCAGTGATGAAACGCCACCGAATGTACCGTTCTGATTATAATTAACACCTGGTGATCTAATCAGTGCATCATGCAGGAAATTGACTTGTGAAAGTTCGATGTCTTCTGCGGTGACAACAGAAATACTGCTACCGATATTGGAAAGGGGTTGTTCTGTTCTTGTGGCACTAACCACGATGACTTCTGTTTCTTCCTGCGCGGTCGCAGGTTGAATGAATAAAGGGGTAATTAAGCAAGTGCTTAATAATAATGTTTTTTTCATAATGATATCCTCATTTATGTTCTTACTAAGTCATGCATGAGGAATGATTTTGATGTACCTCTCGTATGACTGATGAGATATCACCCATACGGAATGTCCGCTCCTGTCACTAACCCGGTGACCGGTCATGGCGATTTAGATGGCAGGTTTCCTGACTTAAGGATTAATGTCCATTTTCGCCTTCCCGATTTGCTCAGTGGCTTAATGAAAATGAACGCTCCAATCACAGTTGCGGGCACAGTCACGGATTACCGTGTTCCCTATTATCCCTTGGGGTACTTACCCCGCGGGCACCGTCTGCGGTAACTGATACTCTTAAAAATTATGAATTTCAACCGGATATTTTATTATAGGCCAAATTTGCAGCAACCAAGTCTTCCAGCGCGGTTCCAACGGATTTAAAAACAGTATGTTTTTGATCTGGTCTTTTAAAATCATCGGACACCATGGAAAATAGATCAGCAAGCACGTCATCTTTGGTAATCACGCCTTCATCAATGGGGCGTAAAATGTCACCGGCTTCCGCCATCGCGCCATCGAACGTATCAACAAAAATGGCGGCATTTTTCATGACATCGTTATCGGCTTCGCGCATATCATAATTATAACCGCCAACTATATCGATATGTTGCCATTTATCAGGGTTCAACCAAGCGCCCTTAATGATAGGGTCAGTGGCGAGCGTTGCGGATGAAATAATGTCACATTCATAAACATATTTTTCCGGATCGTTCACTGATATGACTTTTGCTGATAATTCATTATCTAACGTTGCTGCCAGCTCTGTTGCCTGATCATGGTCTCTGGACCAGATATAAATGTTTTTCAAATTTCTGACGGTGGCGTGGGCTTTAATCATATGCGGGGCAAGTTTACCCGCCCCCATCATAATCATGCTTGTGGCATCAGGATTTGAAAGAAAGGAACTTGCGAGTGCGGAAGCACTTGACGTGCGCCTGACCGTTAATTCATCGCCGTCCATCTGCGCAAGCGGTATTCCCGTATCTGCATCCAGCAACATGTATGATGCCTGCACGGCACCTAATCCCTGTTTATGATTATCAGGGCAGACCATGACGGTTTTAATGCCCATTTTACCGCCCGCTTGCCAACAAGGCATAATCAGCAAAGTATTATCAGTACCGCTATGGGTTTTAATTTGATGCGAATGACGAAGTGGTGTTTCGGCACCCTCTTTAAAACCTTCTTTTAACGCGGGGATCAGTTCAGCATAAGGCAAATTATTGGCCAAATCTTCTTTGCTTAGGATTTTCATCTGGACTCCGAATAAATATGAACTATACAGGGATAAATTATAACAACAATGCCGTAAAGCCAATGACTGAACAAGCAAATAATTCCCTTTGGGCGAAAACCCGCCATTCGGAAATAAAGGTAAACATTCTGGACCATGAAGCCGTCTGTGATATGGCAATTATTGGTGGTGGTTTTACCGGATGTTCCGCGGCATTAAGGCTTGCGGAAGACGGTATAAACGTCACGGTACTAGAGGCGGAATTCAGCGGTTTTGGTGGTTCGGGCCGCAATGTGGGCTTAACCAATGCGGGGCTTTGGATTGGCCCCGATGATGTTGTAAAGGCATTAGGATCAGCATATGGCGAACGATTAAATGCGCTACTTAGTGAGGCACCATCACTTGTTCATAAAATCATCGAAGATAACGATATTCAATGCGAAGCTTTACGCAATGGAACGCTGCATTTTGCCCATTCTGAAAAAGGCATGGATGATCTAAAGAAAAAGATAGAACAAAATGCAAGGCGCGGTATTGATCTGGAACTACTCGACCGTGAACAGACGTTTGAATTATCGGCCGCGGAAAATTATCTGGGTGCAATTCTTGATAAGCGTGCGGGTACTATTCAACCGCTTGAATATTGTCATGGGTTAATGAAGGCGGCCGAAAAAGCGGGCGCGACCATTTACACGGGAACGCCAGCGCTTGATATATTTAAGGTCGGTGATCTTTGGTACATCAAAACGGAAAAGGGGCTTTTGAAAGCAAAGAAAGTATTGGTGGCGACGAACGCATATCTTTCAAAAATTTGCCCTGATCTGGAACGCACATTTACGCCCATGTATTACGCGCAAATGGCAACAGATCCATTATCTGAAGAACAGCTTGAAAATTATCTGCCCGGTAAAAACGGGACATGGGACACGCGCATGGTCATGCGTTCTTATAGAACCGATGAAGCGGGCCGTTTGATTATCGGCACGATCGGTAATATTTTTATGAATAATGCGCCTCTTTTTACCAGTTGGGCTAATAAAATGGTGCGTGATACTTTCCCGAAAGTGGGACCTGTTGAATGGACCTATAAATGGGCGGGGCGGATCGCGTGTTCAAAAAATTATGTGCCGAATTTTCATCATTTATCAGATAATCTATACAGCATTAACGGCTTTAGCGGCCGTGGTATTTCACCGGGAACGGCGATTGGACGTGAAGTCGCTGATTTCATGATGGAAAAGAAAACGGCAGGAGAATTACCCCTGCCGTTAAAATCACCTGAAAATGTGCCGTTTAATCTATTACGTCAGGCTTTCTATGAAACCGGTAGTCAATTGACACGTATTAAAGATCATTTTTTATAGCGTTCAAACCACGCCATGATATTATCGACCTTTGCGTTTAATCGCGATGGTCGTCCGGCGATGCCGTGCGGTGAACCGGGAACGCGTACCATGATGGTATCCACACCTAATAACTTGAGCGCTTGATAATATTGTTCAATTTCCGGAATTGGTGTTCTGCGGTCTTCTTCACCAGTCATCAGCAATGTCGGAGTTTTCACATTACCCACCAGTGACATTGGGGACCGTTTCCAGAAATGATCAACATGATCCCACGGGTATCCTGGGAACTGGTTTCTTAACTGCCCTGTAGAACTGTCGGCGTAGAGAGATTTACTAAGCCAGTTTGTAATTGGCTTGATCACACCAGATGCATTAAATCTGTCCGTAAGGCCTATGGCATAAGCGGCGGCAATACCGCCCGCTGAACCACCAGTGATAAACAGGTTGTCTTCGTCAATGAAACCAAGATCAATCATGGCATCAACACCGGAATTATGATCGGCGAAGTCATATTCACTTGAATATTTGTTATGCAGCAACATTGAGAATTTTTCACCGTAGCTGGCGCTGCCGCGGTGGTTATCATAAAAGACCACATATCCTTCGGCGGCAAAGCGTTGAAATTCGGCAGAAAACCCTGGACCATAAGCAGCGCTCGGCCCGCCATGGATTTCAAGGATCAATGGATATTTCTTGTTCGGATCAAAATTGGGTGGTGTTAGATACCAACCTTGGATTGGCGTTCCGTCAATGGATGATGTGTAATTTATTTCATGCACTTCTCCCAGATCTTTATGGGACAAGAAATCTTCGTTTAACGCAGTAAGAACGCGGCGATTATTGTCGGCGCTAATAGCGATGTTCGCCGGCCGTTGATCCGTGCCGTATGTATAGGCAATAAGACCGCTTTTGCCGACATTATATCCGCCACTTAAATACGGGCGACCAAGGGACGTGCCGCCAAGGTTTAAGGCCACGATTTCCATATCGCCATCAAAATTTGTTTTACCAACGGCGCGTACTGCATGGTCATCAAACTGGAAATAGATATGTTGGTTATCTTGATCCCATTTAATACTGCTCGCCGGACGGTCAAGGTCAGGTGTCAGATTTTTTTCATCCGAACCATCAGCATTCATCACATAAAGATAGGTGTTTTTAAACATCACCTTTGCGTTTGATTGTTTGGTGAATGCAATTTTACTGCCGTCCGGTGAATAAGTTGCGTTGCGTTCTGATCCTGGCTCATTTGTGATTTGGCGTAATGAGCCATCATTAATATCAACGGCGAAAATATCGGATTCTGATGATTCCATTTCCCAGTTTTCATGGCGGTTTGACGAAAACAGGATATGTGAACTGTCAGCTGACCATGATAGGGAACCACCACTATCGAAATTACCCTTGGTAATTTGTCTTGGGGTGCCACCGTCAGATGGCAATACAAAAATCTGTGTGTATCCAGGGGTCATGATGCCGCTGCCGTCTCTTTGATAACGTGCTGCATCAATGATAACCATTGGGTCGGCCCATTTGGCGCCCTTTGGTTTTGGGACGGGTTTTGCAAGTGTTGGATTTTTAACGGCAACACGCGCTGTAAAGGCGATCCATTTCCCATCCGGTGACCATGTGATGTTGCTTGGTGAAACGGTTAAATTGCTAAGAAGCGCTGTTTGGCCACTATCATGCCAGCGTAGGTAAATTTGGTTGCTGCCTTCTGCACTTGACAGGTAAGCAAGCTTTTTGCCGTCTGGCGACCAACGTGGGGATGAATAATTATCACGCCCTGATAATAACGGGCGATTTTCGGAACCATCCGTTTTAACGCTCCAGAGGTTTGATCTGGTTCTGTCCGTCATAATGTCATTTGATCTTCTGACATATACAATTTCACTGCCATCGTGGGATGGTTGTGGATCAGTCGCATATTCCAGATTAAATACGTCCAGTGCCGTAAATTTACGGTCGGTATCGGTTGTCTGTGCTGATGCAGTGGCAATCAAACCCGCAACAGCAAGCGTTGATATTATAAATTTCATTTTAGTCCCCTTATTATTTTGTGATGTTTATTTATATTTAGTTTCCTTCTATCCGGTCAAGGAAACTATGCCATTTTAGGACGGCCGGCATAAACCAAGGGTTTCCGTTGTAAAATGGTTTTGATTTAAACCCTAAATCATCAAAGGCGGTTTGGTGGTTTTCTTGACCTAATATCCGGCGGCTTAATTGACGGGCGAGGTATATTGATCTGGTGACGCCGGAACCGCAATATCCGATCGCGTAATATATGCCGTCCTGTATTCCAAGATGGGGTGTATGATCAAACGTATAAGCAACACGCCCAGACCATGAATAATCGATTTTGACATTTTCCAGTTCAGGGAAAATTTTACAAAGATGTTCTTTTAAAACGGGGCCGTTTTTATCGGCTCTATCTAATCTGTCCGGCCCACGTGCACCAAAAAGGACACGTTTATGATCCGGACTAGCACGGTAATATTGCACCAGTCTATGATTGCCGCCATGCATACGTTTCTTCGGGAAAAACCTGTCAATGGTATCTTTCGGAAGTTCTTCCGTCGCGATCATTGCAGATGTTATCGGTAATAACCTTTTCGAGAACCATTTGGAATAATTGCCACCAAATTTTTTGGTATAGGCATTACTAGCCACAACAACATCACCAGCACTAACAGTACCGATGGTCGTTTCAACTTGAAATCCGTTTGGTGTTTTGGTGATGTCGCTTACGCGGGTGTTTTCATGAATGATACCGCCCAGTTCGGTCACTTTTGTCGCCAGTGATGTCACAAGCTTATAAGGTTGTAAGCCGCCATCCTGATGATAAATTACCCCACCTTGGTAAAGATCAGACCCGATTTCATCATGGACGTTTTGCTTTTCGACGACGTCATATTTAAAGCCATCAAGCGCGAGCAGGTTTTCACTATCACGTTTTACCCCCTCTAATGCTTGTTCATTGGTGACACCGCGAAATCGACCCGTCATTTTTAGGTCGCAATCAATATTTTCTTCAGCAATGAATTCCTGAAAATAGGAAATGGCCGTCATGCCTTCTTGTAATATTTCTAATGCTTTTTGACGGCCGTATGCGTTTGTAAGTCCAGCAAGTCCAAGTTTATGAAGGCTTGGGCCGACCATGCCGCCATTTTTACCGCTTGCCCCTTCGCCAATTGTCATGGCATCGAATATTGTGACGGATTTTCCCGCGCGGAGTAGATGAAGTGCGGTCGCAAGCCCCGTGAACCCAGCGCCCACAATGACGATGTCTGATGAACTTTCAAGAGGTTTTTTATCAATATGAAAATCTACATTTTGATGCCAAAAGACTTTATTCTGATACTCGCTCAATGACTTCTCCTTGAATTTCATTTCTATAATAAGTAACCTTCTATTTTCACTTTGTCAGTAAAATTGATAAGTGAGCACCGTATGATAAAAATATAATAATTTTATGGGAGTAAGAATGTCAGATTTCGCTGGTCTAAAAGTATTAATCGTTGATAACAATACTTTCATTGCGAAAACCTTATATTCAATTCTTGATGCATTCGGCATCAAGAAACTGACCCTTTGCAAAACTCTCGAAGACGCGGAAAAGCTTTTTTACAATAAAACCTATGATGCGATTTTTATCGACTTTATGCTTGAAAATAGAAAGGGCCTTAATTTCATAAAAATGATCCGCGCATCAAGTTGTGATAAAAATCCAGCAGATATTCCGGTCATTCTAAATACAGGCCTTACTGACATTGATACAATTACCATGGCAAGAGATGCTGGCGTAACCGAAGTCATCGGCAAACCATTTTCACCAGATCAGGTTTATAAAAAAACATATAATGCGCTTTTTAACAGACGCGAATTTATCAACGTTGATGAATATGTTGGCCCGAACCGTCGTCGGAAAACCATGAATATTCCTGAATGGACCGGTGATAATGATAGAAGATCATCCACAGGTAATGGCGAACAAGCGGGAGGGGGCGATGAATAAAGATCTTGAAATGGAAAAAGCTGCGATGCTTATTCGTGCCAGACATGCCGTTAAAAAAGTTGCGGTTGAATTTAAAACTGAACTGCGTACCCGGGTGGGTGAGATTGAAAACGCACTACTTAAAGGCGAGATCGAAAAGGTCGTTGAGCTGTCCTATAACCTTGAAGGGGAGGCGGCCACATTTGGTTGGCCGCGTGTAACACGCATGTGTAAATGGTTACGACAAATATTCACCGGTGATTATGACCAAAAACCCGACGCGGAAGACATCTTAAAGGTCATAAACGCATTAAAGTTAATGGTGACTGACCCTGATAACCCGAACGAAGAACGCGACGAGGCATTATTCAGGGAAATTTACCCGATGATGAGCCGCGCCGTATCCGATATTTAATCTTCACTGATGGCATTAAGATAAAAATTCAGGAAATTTTGCGGAAAATGTTCCCATTCAGAAAGTTTGCCCGGGCGATAATATCTGGAATCCACGCCTTTCTGATTATTCACAATGATTTCTTCGTCATCCAAAATGGTGACGTGCCATAACCATGTCAGGTCATCAAGGTCGTAATCCTTACCTTCAACCGCGTCATCGCGCACAAACCAGAACAGGTCACAAATGCTTGTTTCCTGCGTGTCTGGCAAAAAGCGATAGCCCAGCATATGATCATCATAAATTAGGAAATATGTCACAGGGCCTACCATGAACTCTGATGCGGCCTCTTCGTATTTTTTAAGTTTGCCAAGTAACGGCGCAACTGGTTCTGCGCCCTTGCTTCCTGTTTTTCTGCCGGGCAGCAGTGGGTTACGGTCGTACTGGTAACATTCTTCGCCCTCTTTTGCTAAGTCGAAATAAAAGGGTGATGCTTTGGTTCTGACATAACCATCGGACTTGGCGATAAAGTCTTCTTTTTGTTTGTTGAATTTTTCTGGCGTCATCGCCATTGCGTGCACTTTTGCGAAATCTTTATGGGATGGGGCGCAGTGATAACATTCCTGATAATTTTCAACGGATAGTTTCCAGTTGGATTTAATGTGATACGTTTGATGTTTGGCGACTTTCATATGATCAAAACCAAACACGTCAAATACGTCTGCGAGGTCTTTACGCATACCATCAAGTGACGGCGGGTTTTCGGATAGGCTTACAAATATCAAACCGCCTACAAGTTCCACATTGGCCTTATGAAGGCCATTGTCGGAAAAATCAAAATCTTCATGCATATTGCGGGCGGCTTTTAATTCACCGTCCAAATTAAATGTCCACGCATGATAGGGACAAGTTAGCGCTTTTACCGTTCCTTGTTTTTCAAGACAGATGTGCGAGCCGCGATGTGTGCAGACATTCATATGGGCCTTGACGCTGCCATCTTCTGTTCTGATGACAATGACACTTTCTTTATCAAATTCAAAAAGCAGGTAATCGCCCTTATTTGGAATTTGTGAAGTATGGCCAGCGAGGATCCAGTGTTTCATGAAAATATTTTGCATTTCCACTTCGTATAGATCAGGGTTTTTATAGAATTCCTGCTCTAATGAATAACCGGTCTGATAATTATTTATAAGCTCAGAAATTGGTTTGAATTTTGCCATTTTTTATTCCACACTATCATTTTGTACAAATGTACAATATAGGGATGAAGAATATTTTTGCAATCAGATTCTGAAATCAGAATTTTTAAAATCAGTTGAAGAATTCTTTGTGTTTTGGGAATATCTGACACAAATACTGCATCATGATGTTCTCAGCATCGCTTCTTTTTAAGCCTTTTCCAGAAGAAATAAGAATATTCAGCCATAACCCATCTGCCATGGCAACAATGCCACCAATTAACGCATCAAGGTCATCAATTTTATATTGCCCCTCTTCGATAAGGGCGATGAGGGTTTCTTCGAGAACTTCGGAATAATCGGCAACGCGTTCCTGGCTGATCTTTTTATATACCGGTCTTGATTTAGCCTCGCCCCAAAATGCGAACCAAACGGCCAGTTTTTTTACATCGGCAACTTTTCGGTGATAATCAGATTTTAAAAGGGCGGCTAACTTTGCAGCAGGTTCGCTTGAGGCTTTTTCAAGGGCTGCTTTCCAGTTTTCCTGATATTCACTGCGGACATAATGAATGGTTTCATTCAGAAGATTTTCTTTACTGGTAAAATGAAGGTTGATGATACCCTGACTTAATCCTGCTGTTTTTGCCACATGACTTAGGGTGGTGTCGCCCAACCCACGTTTGGCAATTGAATCGATCGCCGCTTCGATTAATTGGCGTTTTCTATATTCTTTTCCGGCGCGCCTTGAGCCAGTTTTTCGCTGAACAGTCATGCAAGTCCTTATTTTCAATAATATTCACAATACAAAATATAAAAAATTAAGTCAATATAATAGCTTATTTTATATTACTGAATGGTTGTTCATTCATTTTTTACTGGACAAACCGTTTTGTTATATGCATATATCAGAACATGAAACGGGTCTGATTCTTGGATTTTTCAGACTTTAAAGGGAAAGTGTAATGAAAAAGTATGATGTCATTGTTGTTGGGTCGGGCCATAACGGCTTAACCAACGCAGCATTTTTGGGTAAGGCGGGGCTTGATGTTCTTGTTCTCGAAAAAAATGATTATATCGGCGGTGCGACCGTCAGTCGTAATCTTCACGAAGATTGGAAATATTCAAACTGTTCTTACTTGGCCAGTCTGTTTAGACCAGAAATTTACCGTCAGTTAAATCTGGCGAAACATGGTCTTCAGGTTGTGACCTATAATGGCGGTTTCACAGTTACGGATTGCGGTGATTATCTTGGTAGTTACAGTGATCATGAAGTGATGCGCCGTGAAATCAGACGTCATAGCCCGGTGGATGTGGATGCATATGACCGTTATTACCATCAAATGGCAAAATGGTGCCGTTTCATTCGTCCTATGCTTCTGCGCACGCCACCTGATCCCACAAGTTTCAAATTCCGTGATCTGGATGAGCTGCGTTGGCTTGGTAAAAAGTTTCTTGAACTTGGCCCACGTGATCTTCATGATTTCATGAAATTCTTCACGGTTAGTGTTGGTGAATTTCTTGATGAATTTTTTGAATCCGACCTGATTAAAGCGCATAAAGCCGGTTCCGCGGTTGTGGGAACGAACCTTGGTGCTATGTCACCGGGAACGGCATATGTGCTTCTGCATCATTACATGGGTGATGTTGATGGTGCTGTTGGTGCGTGGGGTTTCCCACGTGGCGGTATGGGTGCAATGTCTGGTGCGCTTGCGGGTGCAGTTCGCGAACACGGCGGTGAGATCAGAACAAGTGCAGGCGTTGATCTGATCATGGTCAAAAATGGTAAGGTGCGCGGTGTCGTACTTGAAAGCGGTGAAGAAATTTATGCAGACCGTGTCGTTTCTAACCTTGATGCAAAGAAAACATTCTTAGGATTACTTGATCCAAAAGATGCCGGCGACAAAGTAGTCAAAATGGCGAAGCGTTATAAAAGCCGTGGTTCATCAGGTAAGCTTAACATCGCCCTTAATGGCGTTCCTGAATTTTCCGCACTCCCTAAGGGTAGTGAACTGATCAAGGGTGATTTTCATGTTGTTGATAATATGGAAGCATATGAACGCGGTTATGATGAATGGAAAGAGGGCAAATGGTCTTCAAGCCCATATCTTGATCTTTTGATTCCGACGCTTACCGATCCAACAATGGCGCCTCCGGGTAAACATTATATGACATGCTTTGTGCAATATTGCCCAGCCCGTGTTGAGGGTAAAGACTGGACACCGGAATTGCTTAAACAGTTTGGTGACAATGTTATCAATACAATCGCGAAATATAGCCCGAACTTTAAAGACCTGATCGAACATGTTGAGATCAGATCAGGTCAGGTGATCGATAATGAAATCGGTCTTACAGAAGGGAATATCTTCCAGGGTGAACTTTCACTGAACCAGTTATTGTTCAACAGACCATTCCATGGCTGTGCCCAGTACCGCGGTCCTGTTAACGGGCTTTACCTAAGTGGATCGACAACCCATCCAGGTGG
Source organism: Pseudemcibacter aquimaris (assembly GCF_028869115.1). Classification (NCBI taxonomy): domain Bacteria; kingdom Pseudomonadati; phylum Pseudomonadota; class Alphaproteobacteria; order Emcibacterales; family Emcibacteraceae; genus Pseudemcibacter; species Pseudemcibacter aquimaris. The sequence goes on along the minus strand of NZ_CP079800.1, from coordinate 2,947,680 downwards.
TGGTGTTATGGGTGCGCCGGGTGCGAACTCTGCTCGTGAAATCTTAATGGATATGAATATAAGTACCACCGTACCGGAGGACGAAGGCGATGACTAAAATGAATAATCAATCATATGATGCCATTATTGTTGGTGGTGGTCATAACGGACTAGTGTGCGCGGCGTACCTAGCAAAATCAGGTAAGAAAGCCGTTGTGCTTGAGGCAAACGCAGAAGTGGGTGGCGGTGCTGTAACCGGTGCGCTTGCGGGTGGTAAAAAAGTTTCATCATGTGCATACTTTTTAAACCAGCTGAATGGGAAAGTTTCAAAAGATCTGAACCTTTCATCGCATGGCTTAAAGATGGCGGCGACAGATGTATCAACGATTGCGCTTAATGCGGGTGGTGATCATCTTTACTTAACGAAAAACACTGCAAAAGGTGGTGGTATTTCAGAAGCAGATGCGGCCAATTACACGACTTTCAAAAACCTTATCCACGAATACGCAAATACGTTAGGGTTTCTTGTTGATCTTCCGCCATTTGATATTTTTGATATGGATTGGGATGATAAGGTTGCGGCACTTAAGCTTGGTTGGAAAATGCGTTTCGGCCTTGGTGCAGAAAAAATGTCAGAATTCCTTCGTATGATCGGAATGAATATCCGTGACGTACTTGATGACGAATTTGATAATGAACTGCTTAAAGGGGCAATGGCCTTTGATGCTGTGCTTGGTACACATACAGGGCCATTTTCTGCGGGTAATTTCCTGACTTATCTTTACCGCTTTGCGGCGGGTAATGACGGTGCACTTGATGTGCCGGAAGGCGGCATGGGTTCAGTGACCCAGGCCATGGCAAAAGCTGCTGTCGCATCCGGTGCGGAAATCAGAACGGACGCGCGTGTTGCAAGTATTGATGTTGATAACTGCGCCGTATCCGGTGTCACACTTGAAAATGGTGAGGTTCTGTCATCAGCAACGGTTGTTTCCAATGCACATATCAAAACAACAGTTCTTGATCTTGTTGGTACAAAGAATTTCGAAGCTGATTTCGTGAAAAGAACAACAGACGTTCGTTCCCGTGGTTCTGCGGCGAAGCTTCATATTTCATTAAAAGATGTTCCTGAATTTACAGGATTGTCAGCGGATGATCTAAAAAGCCGTTTGGTGATTGCGCCAAGTCAAATGGAAGTTGAGCGTGCCTATAATCATATCAAGTATCGTGAGTATTCCCAGAGGCCGATGATGGAAATAACCATCCCGACATTGGTTGACGGAACGCTTGCTGATCAGGGTCATGTATTAACAGCAACCGTTCAATATGCGCCATATGAACCAAAAGGTGGCTGGACAGATGCGGCAAGAGCAGATTTCCTTGATATTTGCATTAGCCGTATCGCGGAATATGCACCAAATATCAGAGAGCAGATTGAGGAAGCAGAGCTTCTAACACCGCTCGATCTTGAACAACGTTTCGGACTTGTTGGTGGTAACTGGCATCATGGTGAATTGACACTGGATCAAATGTTGATGCTTCGTCCGGTTCCGGAAGCATCACGTTACGCACTTCCGCTTGATGGAATGTATTTATGTGGCGCCAGTGCCCATCCTGGTGGTGGTGTGATGGGCGCAGCAGGCCGCAATGCGGCACAAGCAATTATTAAAGGAGACGCATAATGTTTTCTGCAACAGGTAAAAACCTATCTGAAAAAGATCCGATGCACTGGAAAAGTGCCGTTAAATATTCGCCGTTCTATAATAAGATTAAAGAACATGATTATGTGAATAAATGGCACCGTTGGGCGGAATATACAACGCCAGACATGCTTGAAGATCCGACCATTGAATATTTTGCTATCCGAAATTCGGCCAGTATTTTTGATATTACGCCAATGTCAAAATACCGCATTAAAGGACCGGATGCGCTTGATTTCATGAACCGCTTGCTGCCGCGTGACATGACCAAAATCCGTGTGGGTCGCGTTGCTTATACGGTTTGGTGTGATGATGAAGGCATGGTTTGTGATGATGGTACCGTTTTCCGCGTCGCAGAAGATGAATATCTTCTATGTGCACAGGAACGCCAGATGGAAATCTTAAGACGTAACGCCATTGGTATGGATGTTCAATATGAGGAAGTAACGGATGATGTCGCCGCCATTTCTTTCCAAGGGCCAGTGACTTGTAAGATCCTTAAAAATATGGGCCTTAAGGACGTTGAAACCATGAAGATGTTTGATCTTCGTTTCTTTGATTTCCCGGGTGGTGAGATCATGGTTTCGCGTACTGGGTATACTGGTGATCTTGGTTATGAAATCTGGGTCAAGAATGATCAGGCAGAACCGCTTTGGGATGCATTATATGAGGCAGGCAAAGATTATGCACTGCGTCCAATTGGTGGCGATGCCCTTGAAATCGCACGTATTGAAGCGGGTTTGATTGCGGCGAAAGTTGATTTTTCACCGGCAAATGAAACGGTACGTCCTGGACACGCCAAATCCCCTTATGAACTTGGCCTCGATTGGCTTGTGAAGCTTGATAAAGGGGTGGTCTTTAATGGTCGCCGTGCCCTTAAACGCGAAAAAGAAAATGGTTCACGATACCGTTTCGTCCGTCTTGATGTTGAGGGTAACAAACCAGCTGAAAATGCATATCTGTTTGATAGTGAAAACGGTAAGAATATTGGCCACGTAAGCAGCGCCGGATGGGCGCCAACAGCCAAGAAAAATATCGCAATGGGATTTGTTGATATGCCATACGGTAAAGTGGGTGATACCGTTTGGGCCGAGATTTACTATCAAAAAGAGCTTAAGTGGAACAGACGCTGGGCGAAATGTACTGTGATGGATGGTCCGGCATGGAACCCACCACGCAAAACATTAACGCCACCTGAGGATTTCTAAGGCTTTCAAAGGGAATAGTTATGAAAAAGAATGACACAACGACCGTGCTTACGGTCTGTTGCCCGGATAAGATCGGCCTTGTTGCAGCGCTATCGGGATTTTTAACATCCAATGGCGCCTTTATCCGCGAAGCAAATCATTATTTTGAGGAAAAATCCGGCAAGGCGTTTTTAAGGTTTTCATTTACTGAAGAAAGCGCGCCGCTTGGTGTTAAGGTTTGGCAGGAATGTTCAAAAGCGATTGCCAAGCAATATGAAGCCGAGATGCGTTTCTATGACATGACCAAGCCAATGAGAGTGGTGATCGCTGTATCAAAGTTTGGTCATTGTCTTCATGATTTGATCCACAGATGGAAAGCAAATGTGCTGCCGATTGAAATCTGTGCGGTTATTTCCAATCATGAAGAAATGCGTTCCTTTGTTGAATGGTCGGGTATACCATATCATCATCTGCCAATAACAAAGAAAACAAAGAAGGATCAGGAAAATCAGATTCGTGAACTCTTTGCGTCGTATGATGCTGAATTATTGGTGCTTGCACGGTATATGCAAATTCTATCCGAAGATATGTGCCGTGATTTTAGCGGAAAAGCGATTAATATTCACCATTCATTCTTGCCAAGCTTCAAGGGTGCGAGACCATATAGTCAGGCACACGACAAGGGTGTAAAAATTATTGGTGCGACCGCACATTATGTGACCACTGATTTGGATGAAGGTCCAATTATCGAGCAAGCCGTAGAACGTGTTGATCACGCGACATCCGTTGATGCTTTCGTGAATATCGGCAGGGACACTGAAAGTGTTGCGCTGATGCGCGCAGTACGCTGGCACGCCGAAAGACGTGTGATGCTCAGCGGCAGAAGAACAGTTGTTTTTAAATAGTTTTGAGTTTTAATCCGGTTGTGCTTTCGACAAAATCAAAAACAATTTCGATGTTTTTATTTTGGGAAAGCGCATCCGGGTTCAAACAGCATTCAAGCCACATACCATCAAGCAATGACATAATACCAATTGCCATTGAATTTATATTCATTGAAGGCGGGGTCGATGAATAATCGTGCGCATCTTTAAGAAGCTCTTCAATAGATTTGATGTAACTTTTGTATATCTCTTGGTGGGTTGATCTTAAATCTGGTTCGGTTAGGGTGAGTGTCCAGAAAGACAGCCATACTCTAAGGGGTTCTGGACCAAGCCCGTCTGCCCTAAAAATATTTTCAATGAAGGAACGTAAAACAATCAGCGGATTATTTTCACTATTATCAATATTTTGTCTAAAATCATTTAGGAATGACTGCGCAAGATATTGATAACTTTCCGCGATCAGGACTTCTTTACCATCGAAATAATGGGTGAGTAACCCCGGGGCCACCCCGGCGTATTCAGCAATTTTTCTAACTGTCGTTCCCTTGTACCCATGTTTGGCTAATGAGCAAATTGCGGCATCGATAAAGAGCTGTTTTTTATCTGGATTAGATTGATCAACGAAAGCATAATTTGTTTGTTTTGACATTTTTTGTATATTTTAAAATAATTTTTGAGCTAGTCTGGAATTGTTATAATAATATTCTTATATTCATTTTAAGTTATCATAACCTAAAATATCAAGTTTTGGAGAGTAAAATGACAGAATTTACACCAATCGAATCTTTAGTCGGGGGGACATTAATTGGATTATCTGCAGTGATGCTGATGTTGTTCCATGGCCGCATTGCAGGAGTGAGTGGCATTTTAGGGCGACTTTTACCGCCCTATTCAGGTGGAAAGGGCGGTAACATTTGGCGTCTTGCTTTTGTGCTCGGCATGATCGTCGCGCCGTCACTAGTCATGATGATAACAGGAAATCCAATTGATCATGTGGTTTCAAATGACATGATGACAATGATTGCGGCAGGTTTGATTGTTGGTATTGGCACCGGTATAGGTAGTGGCTGTACAAGCGGGCATGGTGTTTGCGGAATTCCAAGGCTTTCCAAAAGATCAATCATTGCCACCGTTACATTTATGGCGTTTGGTATTATCACCGTGTTTATCATCAGACATGTGGTGGGGGTATAATCATGGGTAAGATTGTTTTTGGATTTTTAGCAGGTCTGCTTTTCGGTATTGGCCTTGTGGTCTCAGGGATGAGCAATCCCGCGAAAGTATTAAATTTTCTCGATCTATTTGGTACTTTTGACCCAAGTCTGATGTTTGTAATGGGTGGTGCTGTCGTGACAGTATTTATCGGTTATAGGCTGGTTTTAAAAAGAGAGCTTCCGATATTAAGCGACGCATTTCAAATTCCAACCCGTCAGGATCTTGATAAGAACTTGATTATCGGTGCGGCAATGTTTGGTATCGGTTGGGGAATTGGTGGGTTTTGCCCTGGCCCTGCGGTTACGGCAATTACACTTGGTAGTGAAGGAATAGCTTATTTCTTTCCGGCAATGATCGTCGGATTAATGATATCTAAAGTGCTAAAATCTTAATAGTTGTTGGCGGGTTTAATTATTCCGCCACAACTTCGCCTGTTTCTTTTTCACGCTTATCGCGGTGGTGAACCATATCGTCCATAAGGCGCGTGATCATTTGACTTCCTGTTTTTTCAAACAGAAACGGAAGAAAGGCATGTACAAGACAAGCCATCAATGCAACGGTCATTTTTGCACAAAAACTAAGTGCTGAAAACATGTGTCCGAAATAAGTTTCGCCAACGGATGCCGGGTGTTCTGTAAACGAAATTTTCATGTAAGCGTCCTTTCACTATCTATTATGAAAGGCTAGCATGGGAAATCCGGAAAGTTATTTCTTAATATGCTTAATTTTTGCGCATGTTGGAAAATTAAACCAATATAAATTATTAAATTAGAATAAAATAAACGTTTAAAAGTTTATTGTGTAATTCTAATCTCATTAAACGTAGTTTAGTGGTAACTTGGTTGTATGCTTAATTTCTTCCATTACAAAGCTAGAGCTGACGTCATAAAGATCATCAATTTTTGAGATAATTTCTTTATATACGCGGTCATATTCTTCGATATTTGGTACAAGGATTTTCAATGAATAATCTGTTTCACCGCTCAGGCGTAAAACCTCGACCACTTCGGGGATATGAATGATGGATGTTTTAAAGTTATCAAGCCAATCTTTCGAATGTTGACTGGTTTTGATATTTACAATCACAGTAAGACCAAGATTAAGCTGTTTTTTATTAACGATGGCGACACGTTTTTCGATATATCCTTTTTCTTCCAGAATTTGCACACGACGCCAGCAAGGGGTGGTTGATAACCCCACTTTTTCCGATAAAGCGGATGTAGAAATTGTTGCGTCTTCCTGAAGGCATTTCAGAATTTTTTTATCAAAATCGTCCATAGTGCACCATTTTTAAAACTTAAGTTTTATAGAATGAAATTCTATGTATCAGAAATGACAGAAAAAATATACTAAAAATTATCCAAATCGAATATCACACCAGGATTTAGAATGTTTTTGGGGTCCAATGTACGTTTTAACAGTCTCATTAGTGATATTTCAGCATCACTGCGACAGTAAGAAAGCCATTCTTTTTTCTCAAGTCCTATGCCATGTTCTGCTGAAACGGCACCGCCAATTTTTCTTAAATGGCCATAAATAATCTCATTTGATTTATGATGAAGTGTCTCGTCCCCTTGATTTGGACAGATAAAAAGATGCAGATTGCCATCACCGATATGACCGATGACATAAATATCGGCATCATTCCATTCACTGAGCAACTCTTTTTCAATATTTTGAATGTAATCGTCCATTTTAGGGATTGGTAGGCTGATGTCGTATAGGAATATCGGCTTATTTTCTAAAATAGGTTCGAACCCTTCACGAACGGTCCATATTGCTTTACGTTCTTTTTCGGACTTTGAAATGATGGCATCATCAATGATGCCTTGTTCAATCGCTTTTTCGAGAGCGTTCATAAAGATTGCCTGATCGCTTTCTGGATCAGAACCACTGCATTCGGTAATGACGTAGTATGACGCATTCCGGTTCATTGGAGGCTTATGACCATCAGGACCTGTGACGGCGTCATAATATTTCCCCCACATGACCTCAAACGCGGTAAGGCGGCTTGCGGTTTCTTTTTTCATCAGGTTTAAAAAATCAGTTACTTTTTCAAAACTGCTTAAGGATGCCATCGCGGTTTCAAGGCTTTTGGGGGCTGTTTCTAGTTTCACAATCAGTTTTGTGATGACACCTAATGTGCCTTCTGTGCCGATGAATAATTGCTTTAAATCATAACCGCTGTTGTTTTTGATGACCTTATTCATTGATGAAAGAATAGTGCCATCAGCAAGAACGGCTTCCATCCCTAGAATATGGTTACGCATCATGCCGTAACGGATCACATTAATGCCACCGGCATTGGTGGCGGCATTACCGCCGACCGTACAGCTTCCACGGGCGCCAAGATCAAGCGGGAAATAAAATCTTTTTTCCGCCACCGCATTTTGCACATTTTCCAAAATGGCTCCGGCTTCTAATGTTATGGTGCCGCCGATTTCGTCAATTTCGATGATTTTGTTCATTTTTTCTAATGAGAGGGCCACATGATCCGGGGTGGTGTTGGCGGCCATGGCGCATCCTGTTAAACCGCCGTGGGTCACGACAATTTGGCCTTCTTCATTTAACATCGATAATATGTTGGATGTTTCCTCGGTTGAACTGGGGCGAATAATGGCTTTCGCTGAAATGGGGGTTGGATCCCAATAGCTTGTGGCCCTATTTGAAATTTGATCGCCTTCAAGAACGGTATTTTCACCAAAATTTGTTTTTATTCTACCGATGACATCAGACATAATTATTTCCATTTCTTGATATAGGCGTTGTGACATTAAGAAAAGTCAGATTATAATCGCGCACATAAATTTGTCGCGATAAAAAGGGTATATTATGAAAATTTTTATGACATTCATTATGGGATTTCTATTCAGCATTTCTGCGGTGACGGCCAATGATGAAAATGCGGACCTGTTAGGGGTGATTGGTCCAGAACAGTTACAAGAAGCACCATATTCAGAATGGTATAATAAAAGCGCGGGTGAATATGAAGTTGATAAAGCATCACTCGCGGATCTTGATGCGCTTATGCAAGGTGTCGAGGTTAAAGTCGTCATGGGTACCTGGTGTCATGATAGCAAACGCGAAGTACCAAGATTTTACAAAATCATCAATGGTCATAACGCCAATATTGAAATGATCGCCCTTGATAGAAATAAGCAAGCGCCGAACGGTGAAATCGATGGTATGGGCATTACCAACACACCGACTTTTATATTTTATAAAAACGGTAAAGAGCTAAACAGGATTGTTGAAACACCCCGTGAAAGTTTAGAAAAAGACACTATCAAGATTTTAAATGGCGAAGCTTATCGTCATTCAAAGATGGCTTCTGAATGATCGAAATTTCAAAAGATACGCCGATTGTTATTTTAACAGGGGCCGGTATTTCACAAGAATCCGGCCTTGCAACATTTCGCGGTGAAGGGGGACTTTGGAAAGGCATTCGGGTTGAAGAAGTCGCTAGCCCCGTTGCCTTTGAAAATCAGCCTGATGTGGTTCATTCATTTTATAATAAACGCAAAGAAAAGTTACTGGCCCCGTCCGTTCAGCCAAATGACGCACATTTTGCCATTAAACGATTACAGGATGAATGGCCGGGTGGTGTTACACTGGTTACACAGAATGTTGATGACCTACATGAGCGTGGTGGATCAACAGACATCATTCATATGCACGGGGAATTATTAAAAGGCAGATGCACAAATTGTGCTGACGTTTTCCCATGGGAAGGTGATATGGACGTGCATTCAGAATGCCCAAAATGTCATTCAACTGGTACCGTTCGCGTGCATGTTGTCTGGTTTGGTGAAATGCCATTGATGATGCCGGAAATTGAAGATGCACTATTAAAATGCGGTCTTTTTATCTCTATCGGGACATCCGGAAATGTGTATCCTGCAGCAGGTTTTGTGCAGGTTGTAATACAGAATCCGGCTTCCCAAACGGTTGAACTAAATCTTGAACCATCTTTAAATGCGCATCAATTTACGCATGGGATATACGGCCCTGCGACCAAAATAGTTCCTGAATTTGTGGATAATTTATTAAGCCGGTAATTTAATTGAAACAACCGTGCCTTTACCGGGTTCGCTGTCAATTTGCAAATATCCATTATGAAGTTTAACAAGTTCATTTACAATTGATAGCCCTAAACCTGTACCTTCGTTTGAAAGTAATGGATCGTCATTTAAACGTGTAAAGGGTTGTAAAATTAACTCAATGTTTTCTTTTTCGATACCTTCACCGGTATCTGAAATATCGATCGTAATATGTTCATCACGGGGATAGACATTGATGCCAATTTTGCCGCCTTTACCTGTAAATTTGATCGCATTGGAAAGCAGGTTGATTATGATCTGATTGATCGCTTTTCGGTCACATTCAATTTGGGGAGATTTATCATCGTACTCAAAACTAAAAATTAGATCTTTTTGGGAAATTAGTGGGGATAATGTGCTGATTTGATCATTAATCAGTTCTTTTAAGTTTATTTTTTCTTTTGTTAATGTTTTCTTATTTGCTTCGAGTGCCGATAAATCAAGAATATCATTAATCAATTCAAGTAAAAATTGGCTGGATTTATGAATATCAGAAATATACTCATTATATTTGGTGTTATTTATTCTACCAAATAACTGGTTCTTCATAATCTCAGAAAACCCGATAATAGCATTAAGTGGCGTCCTCAAATCATGGCTCATATTTGCCATAAATTCGGATTTTGCGCTGTTCGCTTTTTCCAACGCTTTTGTTCTTTCATGTACTTTGGTTTCAAGAAAAATGCCTTGTCCCGTAATAATTGTAATACCTATGGCAATCAATGAAGCGATTATCATTCCGGCGAAACCAATAATGACTGATTGTTCTGATCGTTCATTAATAATGAAGTCTTGTTTTTTATATGCGGACATCTTCCATGTTCTATTAAACATTGGGATGTTTACTTCAATTTTTTCTAAGTTACTATTTATGTTTGATGAAGACTGGAAGAAAGTAACTGGATTATTTTCTTCAGTTATATCTGAAATTATTATCTCAATTCCTTCAGAATCTTGGCTGTTTAAAATATCACTCATCAATGAACCAAGATTTATAACTATAGTAGCAAAACCACTCATTTTGCCGTCATGAATGTTTGCTAAATAAAAAGGTAAAAGTGAATTACCATTTTCATCTGGCGCTTGAACTGGAGCGGTTACTGCAATGGCATTATGTTCCATTGAGTATTGGAAGGCTTTTTTTCTTTCTTCATCAATTAGTAAATCATATACAATATTATTTCCTTCGAATGTGCGAGATGCAAAATACTTAGCGAAAATATAATTTTCACGGTCGGATATGATGCGTCGATTGCCTTGATGCATTTCAAATAACTGAACATTAAGACCGTATTCGCGGTTATATTCATCTTTAAATTGCTCAAGGTTTTCATGTGATACCATCACATTCCAGTTGACATTATTAATATGCGGATTTCGCGGAAGTATAGAATGCGCTAACATAAGAAAACTTTCCCTTGAGAAACCGGCAGGATTATTCGCAACACTATTCATAACATTTAAAAGTGATCTATATGTATCATTGGAACCTTTAATAGTTTCTTCTATATTTGCTACGCGTTGTTCGAAGATTAATGTAAGGCGGTCTCTATCCCATTTTTGCTCTACAATGAAAAGTGCATACGCAATAAGAAACGCGATGAAAGTTATAGTCGATACTATAATGTTACGGTTTTTAGGAAACTGAAATATTGCTAGTGTAATTGTGGTAAAAATGATTACTGAACCTACATCTGCGAGCCACCAATGCCACCATTCTCTAATAAATTCTTCGGTTGTTATTACATTGAAATATAATGCATTAATATTACCAAATGTACTGCCTAGGAATGCAGGGAAGCATCCTGCTACAAGGTAAAAATATAAAATATCTTTGGCTGAACTATAGTCGTTAGGGAATAATTTTAATCGTTTGAGCGCCCATGCCCCACCGACTGCATGCAAAATATTATTAAAAGGAACATAGTAAATAGCAACTGAAGTGGCTTCACTAAATGAGGATCCGGAGAACAACAATTCAAAATTTATATATGATAGAAAACTTGCTAACAGAATACTTGGCCAGATGCGATATCCGATCAATAAAACAAGCGCAAGATTGATACCAGTCACTGGCCAAATGGGGGAAGAAAACCCCTCGAAAACCAACGCATGATAACTGATTTTTATGAGTGTATAGCATAATATGGTCGTAAGAATAATGACCATAAGGTCACGATTTTTAATATTATGCCAGATTTTCTCCCCTAAACTCATACCACTACTATATACTATTACTCGCTATACTGGAAAGTTAACTTAAGAAGTAATTCTTACTTAAACGTTAAGAGGTGCAATTTAGACGCTAATTGTTAAGGATTTAAGGCAATTTGATATTCTGATTTTAGCGCTTTTACCAAAGTTACAGCATCATATGAAATGCCATCCGGCTTTTCTTCAAATAAATGAATGGTCATATTTGCTTTTGGATTAGGAGCACGGGGAATGGAAGGCACGATGTTATTGCTGCCACCTCTTGATGCGCCCATGCTCATGTTATTACGGCTGACAAGAATATCCGCGGTGTCGATATAGGCACTTAAGCTTTGGCTGAATTTTTCATCTTTTAAATAACAATAGCCAAGCATACCGTATATAAGGCCGTCCCCTTGTCCCAGTTCAAGAACTTTGTTCAGATTGGGGTATGCCCCTTCACAATTTTCAAGTTGCATATAGGCAATTGATACATTTTTATATGCCCTTAGAAAATTTGGGAATTTACGAATAGCATTGTTATAATGGGGAATTGCTTCTTCGGCTTGCTGATTTTCAAGATAAAGCTGCCCCAACATATAATCTAAAACGGGTGAGCTATCCGCTTTTAATTTCGGTTCAAGATAAAAAATACCATTTTCAATATCATCTTCGATAAAGGGGAGAAGATCGCTTAAAATAGTTGATTCATTTAAGGATATTTCAGGGCTTAATTCAGTATCGACGCCGTAGGAACCAAGATATCTTTCTACAAATTCCGGATTGTCCCAATCATTTTCTGATAAGGGGAAAAGCTGGGCAAAAGCGGGAACGGGCGCAAGAAAAAAAATAGCAGCCATTAATGTAATCAGATATGTTTTTGAAATCTTAAACATATTATTCCTCAGTTATTCTGCTTTGCACTGTTGTTTTGTCCATTGCGATCTTTAAATTCTATTTCTCTACGGTCTTGGAAAGATAGAAGCGGAATACGAATAGGTAATCTGAATCTAACTCGGCCAACTTCACCATCTTTTGTTGGCGGCGTGTATCTTAATTTTTCAATGTATTCTCTTGTGGCTTCGTTGGCTTCCTGATGGCTTAAGGAAATAAATTGAATAAACTGAACCTCACCAAATTCATTTAGAATGACCAAAGCTTCAGCCTCTACGGCTTCATCACGACTTCTTTCCAGTTCTGGTGGTGTTCTAAACAGTGGGTCATTAACGCTCATGGGAATGCCATCAAGTTCAGAAAGTTGAAACATTTTAATCTCTGCGGCGAAACCTTCCGCGCCTTGGCTTACTTTAAAACTACCAACATCGATCTTGATTGTTAGGTCGCCTTCTAGGCTGGCATCAATCTGCACATCCAGTGGTTCAAGTTCAATTTCTGCTTTTTCTGTTTGGATATCCACTATTTCTTCAATCGGAATTTCTTCTTCGCGCTCTATTTGTTGTTGTGGCGGCGGCGGTGGCGGTGTCACAAGCTCTACGCTACGCATTGTTTCTTCCGGTGCCGGATAATTTTGAAATAGTTTTGAAAGCGGCAATAATAAAAACAATATTAGCGAAAAGAGTAGCGCATAGAATGTTACTCGAATGGGGCTGGATTGATATTTGAATTTAGGGAGTGTGTTTGCCAATTTACCCTCCCGTTCTTGTTGAAACATTAACGTTGGATGCGCCACCTAGCTTTGCTTCATCCAGTACTTTTATCAATAGCTCCGTCGGAACTTGCGCATCGGCTTGTAAGATAACAGGTTGTGCTTCACGGGATGACATGCGGCGCACCAAATTACGGACCCCGACGACGCCGATATTTCGGCCACCATAAAAAACCTGACCATCGGCGGTGATCGCGATCATGATGGATTTGCTTTCCAAATCTTGTTGTGAAATGGCCTGTGGTTTATTTACCTCTACACCGGTTTCTTCAAAAAATACTGTGGTCACAATAAAGAAAATCAACAATATAAATACAATATCAATCAGTGGTGATATGTTAATTTCGCTTGGTTTATTTTCCATATTTAAAAAAAGCCGCCGTTTCATTGATGCACCTCTGATGATTGCATCAATGATCTATTGCATTCGCTTTCTAGTTTTTCAAAAAAGTTATTAAGCTTGTCTCTTTTGGATCTTAATAAGACAAGCATCACAAGCGCGGGTACTGCGATGATTAAACCTATTTGTGTGGTGATCAAAGCTTCGGATATGCCGCCTGCCATCAGGTCTGCCTTTTTAACGCCGACATCATTCATTAGTGAAAATGTACTTAGCATGCCCATCACGGTACCAAGCAGCCCCATCAACGGGGAAACACCAACCAGAATGGTTAGAAAATGAAGACGATTATTCAGAACCGGTAAGTGGTCTGATTTTATAATCAAAATCCTTTCCTTGAGTGTTTTTTTATTGTCGCATTTTTCAAGAATATCCGATTTTAAATCATCATATCCTTCGTCATATTGATAACCGGACAACCTTGAAAATAAGTCAAAGATGTTTGAATACATAAAAATCGCAATTATAAGAAGCGGCCACATCAAAATTCCACCGCTTTGCCATAGCGTGAAAAATTCAGATATGAAATCTGTTAGTTGCTCCATATTAACGTCTCTTGTTCGGTAAGCCGTTCACAAATATAACCGCAAATTTTTCCATATCGGTCATAATGGCTTGTACTTTCCGGCTTAACATCGCGTGCATGATCAATGCAGGGATCGCCACGATCAACCCAAATTCTGTGGTGATAAGGGCTTCCGATATACCGGATGATAATGATTGCGCATCGCCCGTACCGAATAATGTGATTAATTCAAATGTATTGATCATTCCGGTTACTGTGCCGAGCAACCCCAGTAATGGTGCTGTTGCGGCGCTAATGGCAATAAGCGAAAGATATTTTTCAAGCCTTGGTTGGGTATCAAGCATGCTTTCATACATGATCTCTTCAACCAGTTCTTTATTTTCGTCAGCATGATTGACGCCTTGTTTGATCATATCACCGATGGGGTAAGGGATCTGATCTGCTGCGGTTGCGGCTGCGTTTTTATCACCATTTACAAGTGATGAAAGAACATCATGTAAGCTGCCGCGTTCAGGCATTTTAATTCGATAAATCTGTTTTAATTTTATGATTGATGCAATTGTTGAAAGGCCGGCAAATAATAAAATCGGAATGATCCAGATGCCACCTTTACCAATATGTTCGAACAGGCTGTCATCACTATCTTCTATGCTGATGGCTTTACCGTTTGTGACATCTATTGGTAAAATCGTCTGACCTTCAGAATTGATGTTGCTAATTTCTCCTAAACCCGATGTATCGGTAAAAAGATGCGGGATTTCTCCTTCACCAGAAATGACCATTCCGCTTATATCTGATGATGTGTTTTGGTAATAAGCAAGGGGACCAAATCTTGTTACTTGCCCCGGGCTTAAAATGCCGTCTTCTGTAATCACTTCACTTTGATATTGGTCACCGCCTAATGCGCGGCGCATTCTTGCAAATCCCTTATCGATTAATTCCAGTTGGACAGATATTCTATTTTCACCGGTTTGATTGGGGTCTAGTGCATTAAAAGCCGCAAGATCATTTTTATAGTTTTCACGTTCTGTTACATTAAGGCTTCCTTCAAAACGTCTTGCATATTCATCAAGCAAGCTGGTCAGGAAATTGTTTTCTTCTTCCCATTCTTGTAAGTCGTTTCGGATATCCTCAAGCGCGAGCGTATTTGCGTCATTGGCCGCTTGGATTTTTGCGGCTTCACTTCTTAGGGAAAGAATGCTGTTTTCACGTGATGATATGCGCCTTGATAGCGGAATACGTTCTTCTGCGATTTGATCTCTTAATTGATTTAGCCTGTCAATTGCGGCAAGCAGATCACGCTGTGCTGATGTCTGGACCTCGGTAAGTTCTTGCGCGATGACATTGCTTTGAAAAAAGGCGAGAAAAGAAAGAATGAGTATAGCGAGTATTTTGATTTTATTCATTGCTTACTCCTGATCCAGAGTAAGTGGTAATTGAACCAATGCAGGGCTTTCGCGGTTTTCATAAATATCAATGGCATTCAATATGTCACCAGATAGACCTGCTTGTTCTTGCCAAACCCAACCGGTGCCATCGGCATTATTGGATGGCGAGCCGACACCTGCTGTTCTTCCTGCTTCATCGGCATAGTAAGCATTGGAAAGCCCGATAAATAATAATTTTACCTCGATCCGTTCACCTGATGGAATTTCTCTTACCTCTCGTGTGACAGTAATGGAATTATCAAAATCTTGTATTGTGCTTAAAATATTTATGAGGTTTTGTGCACGTTCACTAAGTGAATATTGGCCGGAATTGATCAGGTTTAATCTATTGATAAGTGGACCCATTTCATCACGCAAAATAGTCGGTAGTCTGTTAACAAGCTGGATTGCCTGTCGTTCGAATAAGGAAAGTCTTTCCTGAATGATGGCGGAATTACCCTGATACTCTTCGCGTTTGGCAATGAGTTCCAAACGTTCCTGGTCAACACGTGATGTATCCTGTTTCGCGTTATCAATGGTTTCACGTAAGATACGTTCTTCTTGCCCAAGTGAAGAAAGGACATCATTCAGCAATTGTTCTTCTTCAGCCCATGATGATTGTTCTTGCGAGATTGCTTTTTCGGTTTCAACCCATTCTTTAAGGATATTACGTGTGTCAGATAATGGATCGGCCATGACCACGTTACCCCCCAAGGATAATATCATGATCATGGCCGGCCCAAACCATTTTGATACGTATTTTACTAATGTCATTTTGCCCCTCAAAAAAATTGATCTAATCTATTTATGTTATCATTTATTTTGGTTGTATATTATTTTTTATTACAACTATAATAAGATTGTTATCAATTAATTGTAGAAACAGTACATCAAAAGTGATATGTATGCAACTTAAATTATAGTTGGTGCAAAATGCATAATTAAGTTTCCGATAAAATTATGCTTCACTCAATTCAAGTGTAATCACGAATATGTGAAGCGTGATTTAGAATTTTGATTTCTGCATTTTTGATGCTTATCATATAATCATCGGCGAAGGTTGAGGTGTCCATGATGCGAAATATTCAAAAAATTGTGATGTGTCTTTTGGCATTTGTATTCCTTTTTCCGGTGGCGCATGCGCGGAAATTTGATGCGACGCTCTCATATATTATGGTAGAGCAAAGCAAAAGAGATGAAGAACATTTCATAAAAGAGTTAAGCAAGAATTTTACGGCCGTTCAGCCATTTGATATTTCGCGCAATACAAATTTCTATCTATATTTTTTTGCAACGGACGAAAATTATATTCAATTTGACGTTGATGCTAGAAATTTGGAAGAACTGGTTGGTGAGGATGCGGCATCAAAGCGTGCAGCAGGTGATTTGGGTTCCAGACGTGAACGGGTCACCGATACAGCGAGGGGCATGCGATCCCAATATTCATCGGGTGCCAGAACATCCGAAGTTAAGATTGTTGCAAAACCTTTTAAAGGTACAATGGTGCTATATAATTCATATGGTACTGAATTATTCCGCGTGGAAAGTCAGGATCATTATAAAACCGAAAGTGCCGCCTTTAAAAATACAATTAAACAAATACGACGCCAAATTGACCGCCAAGATGACAAAATGGCGATCCGGCAAAAATACAGATGCTTATTTTGTGACTATAACGATTTAAAGGAACGCCAGAAAAATAATGTGGATCATATAGCCTACATTGCGCATCAAGATGTGTTGAACCAACTTTATGGTAATGTCGTTGAAAATGAACTTCCGACTGGTTTGGTGCCTTATGCGAATATATATCAGTCTTTAAATGAATATGACACACTAGAAGATTTATTGGATACGGATGCGGTTATATTTGATAACCAGCAAGAAACTCGCAGGTTACCCGGCCACCTGATAAATGAAATTCTTAAAAGCGATGCTTCAGATGAACTTATTCAAAAGATAGCAACCGCATACAAAAAAACGAATTTTCAGGAATTAGACCGAAATAATCTGACACCGCTTTGGTCCGCAATAACCCAGAATGATCTTGAATTGATGTCAAAGTTAATTTCGCTTGGGGCTAATGTTAATCAGTCAACCAATGTTGATGGTAATCATTTAACGCCGCTTATGTTATCGGCACAATATGGTACTGCTGAAACCACAAAATTATTGTTGGAAAAGGGCGCCAGAGCTGAACAAATGACACCAAATGGATTTACGGCATGGTCTAGCGCTATGTGGCTTGCAAAATACGAACAGGCGGATTTGCTCTGGCCAGAGTTTTTGTTGGATACTTCATCCATAGAAGCACAAAACTTGTTAATTCAGGCGGCATATTATGGCCGCGTTGAAAAGGTTATCTCTCTAATGGTTTTTAAGCCTTCTCTTTGAAGTCCTCCCAAAATCGACTTCATTTTAAGCGCAAACTCATCTGCGTCTAGTTTATTGATCTGTGCTAGCTTTACTCCGTTTATTCGGTTTAACTAAAGATGAGAATGAAGGACGTTCAGGAATAGATGCCCATCTTGAGTTTGAAGGTGCGTCCTTGCCATTTGAGTTGAAGACTACATCCAACGGTTCAGTTACTACGGTCAGAGATTTTGGGCCAGATCATATTGAGAAATGGAAGGATAGAGGGCATTAAATGATGTTCCTGCCTTCTTCGAAGGATATACATTTCCTGATATCTTATTAACCTCCTTAGAGCCGCCAGTTTTCTTGAAATGGTATTTGCAGGTGATAGGGGATATATCATCCAGATCAAGCGTAATTGGGTTTGGTAGGAGGTCTAAAGCAGCCCCCACAATGTCTTTAGTGAAGTTGATATGGGTCTCTTCCCATTTGACTTTTAGTTTGTCTATGCGGGGTTTTAGGAAGCCAACAGTAGCATGAGGATATGTATGTCTAGTATATGTATAAGCTAGTATATCACTATACTTAGTATTCTTACTTATATGGTCTTCCCAATCTATGTGATCAGGAATTATTCCGTGCTTGTTAAGGGAATAATCATTGCAATTAATTGCACTAGGTTGGGCATTTATTTTTACTGACAATTGTTTTCCTTGTGCTTGCTTAATATATCATTTCTTGTTTTTACTATCAATCTACTTCTCAATTAAATGGTCAAGATTTAAGTCATATTCCGCTAGGTCAATGCATTTCTTTAAAAGCTTAAGGTCGTCTTTAAGGTAGGTATCATCTTGGTCAGCTTGTGCGTGGCCAGAAAGAAACTTTCTGTCCTCACTATTGCCTCCCCCCTTGTGTAACGCATTAATAAAATTATGCCGTAAGGAATAGTTAACAAGACCCTTTCGTTTTAAATTTAACCGCTTCAAATCCTCAGTAAATTTACGGCCATACAAATCTGAATAAGTCCCCGTTTCCATTTTCCCTTTTTTGCTACGTTTGATTTCATCAAATATTCTGACATTACCATCTTCCTTGCGGGAGTTTAGGAAATCAAGATAGCCCAATCTAATTAGCTCTTTGTGGATTGGTATTCTTCTCGCGGCTGCTTTGGATTTTAATGATTTCACAATGTCATTGTTAGAGGTATCATTAACATCAAAATACCAAATACCACTCTCTTGTTTCACGTCACAAATTTCCATTTGAAAGAGTTCGGCAGGTCTCATGCCTGAATATATTGTAATAACTGGTGCCCAGAAATAAACGTCCCGATAGATATTCTTGCCGGGGGAGTTTACTTTTCCTGGTGATTTGATGCCAGTATAATAAGGGCAGTTAAACCACGCCTTCAACTCGGCAGTAGTAAACACCTCTCGTTTGTCTTTTTTTATGGTTTTGTCTTTAATGTGTAGACCAGAAACCAAGTTTGGGCGCAAGCCTTCTTCATCTATCAGCCATGTAACGAACGTTTTTATAAAACCCCATTTCTTCTTTGCGGTGGCAGGTGCAGGTGCCGTTTCGCCTTCATCTAATTCTATGGCTTCTTGAATAGTTAGACCATCGAACTTGTCATAGTTATTCATGCTGACTGGTATCCACGGAATTGTACTCCATACTTCTTTCATAACTGGACGCGTTAGTCTGGTTATAAGTCTATCACCTAGAATATCGACCATAACTTGGAGGTTCTTCTCCATTTCATATGCTGTCTTCCCTTTCCAAGTAGATCGTTTTTCAGCAATAAATTCTGTGATCTTAGTAGAAAGTAAAAGTTCTTTGGGATCACGGCTAAATGAAAGCGAAATCACTCCATCTATTTCACCGTGTTGAGTTTTAAACAGGTCGTCTTTGATCTTTCTTTCGGCGATGTTGCCTTTTAAAGTTTCAATGTAAATGCGATATATTTCAGCGTTAGCACGCGCTATTCCCATTAACAACTGTCGTTTTAATGCACTAGGTTTTGGATAATTATATTCATGTTCTTCCAACAACTCTTTTGCATTGTAAATAGTGCCTTCAGAAAATGAGCCACTTATTATTTCTTTGGCATACTCATTTTGATTTTTTGTTCATCGGACAATTCATGATCAATGTCGAAATTTGGTACTGACATATCTAGGCCAAGCAAGACTTCTCGTTGCTCGTATTCCTCTTGGAAGTAAACTTGAATTAAATCATCTACTATTTCTTTGGATAGCTCTTTGTTGTGATCCATTGCCCCCACCATTTGTTCGAGTGATTTTGCGTTCCTGCTTAATCTTAGACATTTTTCTGCGGCTTTGTCTATATCGCTGGTGTTGAGGGATTTCCAGATTTCTTGTCGGAAGAGGGCGGTGGAGGCTTCTTTATTGAAACGGTATCTGAAATAATATTGACCGTTTCGGTTGTATAAGTGCGGGTGTCTATTCTGTCTCATAACACATCCTGTGTAGCAGTTTGTGTAGCAGAAAAGCGGTGGAGGTTTCCCAATAATGGGGAAAACCCTAGTATTGTGGGGTTTCTCGAAGTGCTGGAGGAGAGGAAGGGATTCGAACCCTCGAGAGCTTGCGCTCAACACACTTTCCAGGCGTGCGCCTTAAACCGCTCGGCCACCTCTCCTTTGATCAGTATCAAGGGCGCAATATAACGTTCTTTTGAAATGACGCAAGTTTTTTGCACAGTTTCTTTATTTTCCCTCTTTTATTGATAATCGTGAGGCGTTAGTGTGATGTTCAGAGGGAGCAATCATGATCATAGGACGGTTAATTGGATATATTTCACTCTGCCTGATGTTCATGGTTATGGGCGCGGAAGGTTTAAGATTGCTTGAGGGAAATAGCGAAGGCTGGATATCATTATTTGATGTTGTTCAAATTTCAGGAATTGTACATTTAGAATCGGAGACTTCAAGTGGCGCATGGCATGATCTTTTGAATTCTTTATTGCGACTCCCGGCGATTTTTACGCTATTATTCTTTGGTCTGTTGTTTCCATTTATGTTTCGAAAGACATTTTAGCAAAGATTGCCTAATATTCGTTCGATTTTCCAAGAAACACTTGACATTAGACCCAAGTTTAACGATAAGACACTGTTTTTGAGATTCAGGACCCTTAAGTGTGGTCTTTTAAGATATTAGGAAAATAAAATGGCAGTTCCAAAGAGAAAAGTATCACCACACCGTCGTGGTAACCGTCGTTCACACGACAGTTTAAGCGTTGACACATATGTGGAAGACCAGGAAAGCGGTGAGCTTCGCCGTCGTCACCACATTGACCTAAGCACAGGTAAATATCGTGGCCGTCAAATCCTGGAGCCAAATGACGATTATTAATCGTTAAGGCAATAAAGATTTATAGAAAATCCCGTCTGAAATATCAGTCGGGATTTTTTTTGTGGTTTTGGTAAATTTTTGATTTTGATCAATTCAGCTTTTGGTGATTTCGTTACATAACGGCTTATATGAAATTAAACATAGGAAAATGTTATGAAAGCAAATGTCGGATCGATTGATCGTTTAGCCAGAATTATCCTTGGGGCACTCTTAATGTATCTTGCCTATTCAGGAACGGTCGGCCCATGGGGATGGCTTGGTGCTATATTCCTGTTAACAGGGATTTTAAGTTCCTGTCCGATCTATACGGCGCTTGGGATCAGAACATGCAAAAGTGAAGAAAAAAGCGAATAGCCTACTTATCGTCGCCCATTTTAAGAGCGGCGATGAAGGCCTCATGCGGGATATCCACTTTCCCGTATTGGCGCATTTTCTTCTTACCTTTTTTCTGTTTTTCAAGCAGCTTGCGTTTACGACTGATGTCACCGCCATAACATTTGGCGGTTACGTCTTTACGCATGGCGCTGATGGTTTCACGGGCGATGATTTTTCCGCCAATGGCTGCCTGAATTGGAATTTTAAACAGTTGGCGTGGGATTAGGTCTTTTAAGCGTTCACAAAGCGCTCTACCGCGATATTCGGCCTGACTACGGTGCACCATCATACTAAGCGCATCAACAGGTTCTGCATTTACGAGAATGGAAAGTTTTACAAGGTCGCCTTCGCGATATTCATCCATTTGATAATCGAAACTGGCATATCCACGTGTGATTGATTTGAGCTTGTCATAGAAATCATAAACAACTTCGTTTAGAGGCAAGCTATAAACAACCATGGCGCGGGTGCCGGCATATGTGAGCTCGATTTGTTCGCCACGTTTTTCCTGACAAAGAGTAAGAACCGCACCCAAATATTCATCGGGCACAAGTATTGTTGCCTTGATCCATGGTTCTTCCATATGGCTGATTAGGGTCACATCCGGCATATCGGCCGGATTATGCAGTTCAGTGACTTCGCCTTTATTCATGTGAAGTTTATAAATAACGCTTGGTGATGTAGTGATGATATCAAGATCAAATTCACGCATCAGGCGTTCCTGGATGATCTCCAGATGAAGCATACCGAGGAAACCACAACGGAAACCGTATCCAAGGGCCGCTGATGTTTCGGTTTCAAATTCGAAACTGGCATCATTAAGGCGCAATTTATGCATGCTTTCGCGAAGGGCTTCGAAGTCCGCAGCATCCGCAGGGAATAATCCACAGAAAACCACACTTTGAACTGGTTTAAAGCCGGGAAGGGCTTCGGGGGTTTCATTTTTAAATTCGGTAACCGTATCACCAACGTGTGTTTGTGATACTTCTTTAATGGAGGCAGTGAAGAAACCAACTTCGCCCGGGCCAAGTTCATCAACAAGAGTATCTTTTGGTTTAAAGACGCCGACACGGTCAATAAGATGATCCGAATCCGCATTCATCATTTTCACACGCATGCCTTTTTTAAGCTTGCCATCAATGATGCGCACAAGAACCATCACCCCAAGGTATGTGTCATACCAACTATCCACAAGCAGTGCTTTTAACGGTGCCGTATCATCCCCTTCAGGTGGAGGTAGAATTTCAACAATGCTTTCCATCATTTCTTCGATGCCGACACCGGTTTTCGCAGAAACGCTGATGGCGCCGGATGCATCAATACCGATCACATCTTCGATCTGGGCACGAACCTGTTCTGGCTCTGCGGCGGGCAGATCGATTTTATTTAACACTGGAACCAGTTCGTGATCATTGTCGATTGCCTGATATACATTGGCAAGGGTTTGTGCTTCTACGCCCTGACTGGCATCAACAACAAGGATTGATCCTTCGCAGGCGTAAAGACAGCGACTTACTTCGTAAGAGAAGTCAACATGGCCCGGTGTATCCATTAAGTTTAGCACATAAGTTTCGCCGTTCTTCGCGGTATATTCCAAACGCACCGTTTGTGCTTTAATAGTAATGCCGCGTTCGCGCTCGATATCCATGTTATCAAGGACCTGTTCCTTCATTTCACGGTCGGATAATCCGCCGCAGAATTGAATCATACGGTCAGCAAGGGTCGATTTCCCATGGTCAATATGGGCAACGATGGAAAAATTTCTTATGTGCGATAAATCTGTCATGAAGGGGCTTTTATCATTAGTTAGCCATAACATACAAGTCTGCTGAGCTATATTTATGAGAAATTACAACGATAATTGCCGATTATTTAATCTCAGAGGGCTTATACGCCAGAAAACGCCATGCTCTGACGTGTCCTTCTTTCATAATCTTTGATCTGAGCATCCAGAATTCTGCCTCTTTTACCAATCTTTGAATGGTTTCAGATTTATCTTCAGGATGATTATGAAGGCTTTCAATCACGTCACTGACACCAGCCCAGCTGCGAGCAATCATATCGATATATTGATCTGTGATGTCTTCGTTTACGCGCAGCACATAACCACAATCAGTCAGCAGTTGTTCCATGATTTCATTAGGAATTGGGAATGGTTGTGTCGGTTCCTGACGTAACCATTTCTGAACGTCTTTATTACCAAGAGAATCCATACTTGCGAGCGTATAATCGTTAATCAGGAAAAGACCGCTGTCTTTTAAGTTTTCAAAAACACTTTTTAATAGTCTTGGTTTATCATCAACCGTGTATAAGGCCTCTTTGGAATAGGCGCGGTCAAACGTTCTTTCAAAGGGGTTTTTACCGTTTGGATCGTAATGCTGAATAGGGGCTTTGCTTTCAAGGCCCGCTTTGGTGGAAAGTTCCATACCTCTTTCGGCGAGTTGTTCAGATTCTTCGAAACCAGTGATCCATGCACCAAACTCTTCGGCGAGAACTCGTGAGGGTCCACCAAGACCAGCGCCAATAACGGCGACACTCATTTTAGGGGTCATACCAAGAAGTTTTGACATACTGGTCACATATTCGGAACCACCAGGACCACAATAACCCTCACCCCATATAAGTTGTGCGGTTTCAAGTCGCTGATTATCCCAAACAAGAGCGTCCGGAGTGCGGCCTTCTAATTCCCGCGTTTCCGTTTCCAACTTTGGTTCTGGCTCAGCCTGTTTCTGAAGTTCTTCTTCAACGTCGTTGCCACTGGCTAACGCTGCCCTGACATCATCAAGGTCATAGCCCTCCCACCAGGCTTTCATGCGCCATTTCATTGGAACTTTTTGTTCTTCTTGTCCGGCCATTGTAAATAGTACCCACTCGAAATTTCTACTGTGGGTACTATAATAACATGATCTTTATATATGGTTAATATATAACGTTATCTCTTAAAAACGGCGGCTACCTTAGTGTTCCGCCTGCTTTTTTCGCGACAAGATCGATAATTTTCTGTCTTAGTGATTCGATTTCATCATCTGTCATGGTGCGGTCCATTGGTTGGAAACGCACATTAACAGCAACAGATTTCTTATCATCATCGATGCCTTTACCCCAATAAACATCAAAGACATTAATGTTATCGATAAGCTTTTTATCAGCACTGCCTACTACTTTTATAATCTGTTCAGCAGGCAGATCTTTATCAACAACAAATGCGAAATCACGTTCAACCGCTTGATAATCAGATGATTTAAGCGGCCCACGGCTGTTGCCAGATTTTGACCTTGGTAATGGAATGTTGCCAAGCATAATTTCAAAACCAATCAGTGGACCGGTCACATCAAGCTTTTTAAGAACGGCCGGGTGAATTTCACCGAAATACGCCATAATATTTTTAGGGCCAAGACGAATAACACCGCTTCTGCCCGGGTGATACCAATCTGGTGCTTCCGCAACGACCTGTGCATTATCGGCATTTACGCCGATAGCCTTAAGGATTGCCATTGCGTCTGCCTTAGCATCATATACGTCAACAGATGACGGTGCATCTTTCCAGTGACGGTCATGATTTTCACCGCGACGAATACCAGCAAGCACATATTGTTGTCCTTCTGGTGTATCGGACAGGAATTGATTGCCAGCTTCAAAAAGCGCAACATTTTTAAAACCACGGTCCACATTACGCCCAGCCGCCGTAATCAGGTTCGGAAGCAGGTTAGGGCGCATGGCATCCAAATCAGAACTAACCGGATTATCCAGAACCATATTTGATGCGAGATCGCCGAAAATTTTTGCATGCTCACTCGGGATAAATGACCATGTCACAGCTTCACGTAAACCAAGGCCAGCCGCTGTGCGTTTCGCCATACGAATGCGGCGTTGCATCGGGTTAAGGCCAGTGACAATATCACGTGATGAAGCCGGTAATGGCTCAACACGGATTTTATCATAACCGTGGATACGTAATACTTCTTCAACCAGGTCAGGTTCGCGGTCGATATCACAGCGCCATGATGGTGTTGTGACCTCAAGTGTTGCACCGTTATCTTCAACTTTGAAATCAAGGCGTTCTAGAATTGAAATAACGTCCGATTTTTCAATGTCAACACCACCAAGTTCAGCGACACGTTCCGGACGCATCGTCAAAGTTTTGCTAATGGTTGGGGCTTCACCTGCGAGGTACACTTCGCTTGGCTCACCACCACACATATCAAGAATAAGGCGTGTTGCAAGTTCAATACCATCTTCAACAGTAGCCGGATCAACACCGCGTTCAAAACGGTAACGGGCATCACTTTCGATATTCAGTTTACGACCCGTCATCGCCGTGCGGATTGGATCAAACCACGCGCATTCAAGAAATACATTGGTTGTATCATCATAAGTGCCGCTGTTTTCGCCGCCCATGATGCCACCGATGGAACTGATGCCGTTATCATCAGCGATAATGCAGGCTTCATCGTCAAAGGTATGTTCTTTTTCATCAAGTGCCACGAGCGTTTCACCAGATTTGGATAGACGGATGGTTAGGTCGCCTTTGATGTTATCGGCATCAAATACATGAAGCGGGCGTCCATAATCGTGGGTCAGGAAGTTTGTAATATCTACGAGCGCTGAAATCGGCTTCATTCCCAGTGATATTAGACGACGTTGCATCCATTCAGGGGAAGGGCCATTTTTAACGCCGCGGATATAACGACCAGCGAAAACAGGACAAGCATCATTGCTTTCGATGTTCACTTTAATCGGGCTTTCAAATTTGCCTTCAACCTTTGATGTGTCTGGTTTTTTTAGGGTGCCAAGACCAGCCGCCGCGAGATCGCGTGCGATACCATAAACACCAAGGGCATCCTGATGGTTTGGCGTGATGGCAATTTCAATCATTGGATCATTCAGTTTGGCATATTCCGCAAAACTCACGCCAACAGGTGCATCATCCGGCAATTCAATAATGCCGTCATGATCATCACCAAGACCAAGTTCGCGTTCGGAACACATCATACCATTACTATCAACACCGCGGATGTTGGTTGGTTTCAGCTTCATTCCGCTATCCGGAATGGTGCAGCCATTTGGTGCAAATGCACCGATCAAGCCGGTTTTTGCGTTATGTGCGCCGCAAACAACCTGAATTGTTTCGCTTCCGTTATTAACAGTACAAACACGTAATTTATCGGCATTTGGATGTTGAACCGCTTCTTCGATTTTTGCAATTACGAATGGTTTTAGGGCTTCTGTTGGGTCATTGACCTCTTCGACCTCAAGTCCAATTGCAGTTAAGGTTTCAGAAATTGTGTTCAGATCAGCATCTGTATCAAGATATGTTTTAAGCCAGGATAGTGTGAATTTCATTTTATTTACTCCCCTTTACGCTTGAGGATCTTGTACTGAGTGACGGGATATCCAATGCTTGGAAACCATAATGTTTTAACCAACGAAGATCAGCCGCGAAGAAATCACGTAAATCCGGAATACCCCATTTAAGCATTGCAATACGGTCAAGACCAAGACCGAATGCAAATCCTTGGTATTCTTTCGGATCAAGGTTTACATTTTCAAGAACGCGTTCATTGACCATGCCACAACCCATAATTTCGAGCCAATCATCGCCTTCTCCGATAAGTACTTCGCCGTCTTTAAACGAGCAACCGATGTCCACTTCCGCGGATGGTTCCGTGAACGGGAAATAGCTTGGGCGGAAACGAATTTTTACGTCATCAATTTCAAAGAATTTGCGTGCAAATTCCTCAATACACCATTTCAGATGACCCATATGGATATCTTTATCAATCACAAGGGCTTCTACCTGATGGAACATTGGTGTGTGTGTTGCGTCGCTGTCGTTTCTGTATGTGCGGCCCGGCGCAATAATGCGGTAAGGTGGTTCACCCGCCATCATCGTACGAATTTGCACTGGGGATGTATGTGTGCGAAGTACTTTACGGTTACCTTCGTCGTCTTCCGGGAAATAGAATGTATCATGCATTTGACGGGCAGGGTGTGATTCCGGAATATTAAGCGCCGTGAAGTTATAGAAATCTTCTTCAATCTCTGGACCTTCTGCCACACTGAAGCCCATTTCAGTGAAAATTTCGGTTACTTCATCAATCACTTGGGTGATCGGGTGAATGCTACCGTTTTCCTCATTCGCGCGTGAAAGGGTGATGTCAACGCGTTCTTCTTCTAACTTTTTATTAAGCTCTTCAGTTTCTAATTCTTCTTTGCGGTTAACAATGGCACCATTTAAAGAATTTTTAAGTTGATTTAATTTTGGGCCAAATTCTTTCTTTTCTTCGACAGTCATTTTGCCCAGCTCGCGCATTAATAGACTGACACGTCCTTTTTTGCCAAGCTCAGCAATCCTGAGCGCCTCTAGCGCATCCATATCTGAAGCCGCGGTAATATTCGCGGTGATTTCCGTTTCCAGTGATTGGAGGTCCTGCATTGTTTCCTACCCAAATAATTTAATAAAAATAATTTAAACTGAATTTAAAGAAAAAGGAGCCTACTGCCAAGCGGCAGGCTCCTCAAACTTGATATTTTTTTGAACCGAGGTTCAGCTTATGCAAGTGCAGATTTTGCTTGTTCTGCGATTGCTTTAAATGCTGCTGGTTCACGAACGGCTATGTCAGCCAGAACTTTACGGTCAAGTTCGACGCCTGCTAATTTTAGGCCGTTCATAAATCGTGAATATGTTAAACCTTCAAGGCGGGCCGCAGCGTTAATACGCTGGATCCATAGCGCGCGGAATTGGCGCTTCTTAACTTTACGGTCGCGATATGCATATTGGCCTGCTTTTTCAACAGCCTGCATCGCAACGCGAATAGTATTTTTACGACGACCGCGGTAACCTTTAGCGGCTTTTAAAACTTTTTTGTGACGGGCTTTAGTTGTTGTACCCCGTTTTACGTGTGCCATGTTATTGCTCCATTAACCGTAAGGCATAAATTTTTTCACAATACGTGCGTCCTGGTCACTAAGAACAGTTGTACCACGTTGATTGCGAATTTGTTTGTTTGTGCGTTTAATCATACCGTGCTGTTTACCAGCTTGTGATGACTTAACTTTGCCT
The DNA here is from genome assembly GCF_028869115.1 of Pseudemcibacter aquimaris. NCBI lineage: Bacteria > Pseudomonadati > Pseudomonadota > Alphaproteobacteria > Emcibacterales > Emcibacteraceae > Pseudemcibacter > Pseudemcibacter aquimaris. Next base: position 2,919,242 of record NZ_CP079800.1, on the reverse strand, counting down.
GAGGCGGTAAGTTTGAAGCGTTTTTTCGCGCCACTTTTCGTCTTCAATTTGGGCATTTAGCTTTCCTTCTAAATAAATAATCGACCTAGATCGATAAGCTTTACGAGCGAATAGGCATGCCCTAACAGGCCAGACCGCTCAATGAAGGGTGGTGTATAGCTTGGATTTCAAGTGATTGCAAGTATAATTAGCAATAAAATAAAGCATTAAAATTAAAAGAAATTTTGACAATAAGTTGACATATTTACAAGTCAAATTAACAATGAAATCAAAATTTTATTAATCTCGAAAGAATCGAATTATGACGATGGGTCTATTGCAAAAATTTAAACGAGTGTTTATCGCGGTCATTTTTTTCCATGTAATGGTGATTTCTGCTATTGCACAAGAAACAATCAATGCGACGCCAGCCATGTGGCTGATTGAAAAGGGCGAGGCAAAAACTTATATGCTCGGCTCAATTCATCTGCTTCCGCCAGAGGTGAAATGGTACGAGGGCAGAATTGAGAATATCGTTAATGACGCCGACGAAGTTGTTTTCGAGGTTCATATGACACCGGAAAAGCAGAGATTAGCGCAGCAAATTACACTTCAGAACGGTATGTTAACACCTGGTGATAATCTTGGTAATTATATGAGTGCAGAAGAATTGGAATTCGTGAAAACAAAAGCAACTGAATTCGGTATTCCGGCGGCATCAGTTGTCAATTTTAAGCCATGGTTTGCATCGGTTGCTTTATCCGTAAGCGCAATCATTAGGGAAGGGTGGAACCCGGAATCAGGTGTCGATAAATATATTGATGGTATTGCTACCTCTAAAAACATTCCAATTTCCGAACTGGAAACATTGGAAGCACAGATGAAGACACTTTATGATCACCCGCTTGAAGTTCAGGCAGCCATGCTTATTGATACACTTCAGCAATTACAGGATATCAAAGAAGTCACAATGGGAATGATTAATTCCTGGGCGGATGGTGACGAGGATAAAATGGTGGAAACTTTGATCGTTCCCATGAAAAAGCAGGAAGAGGTATATCAAAAACTTCTAATTGAACGGAACCAGAGCTGGATCCCTGTTATTGAGAATTTGATCAATAAACAGCAAACAACATTGATTGTAGCAGGGGCAGCCCATTTTGTGGGTGATGATGGCGTCATCAAAATGTTACGCGATAAAGGTTATGATGTTAAAAAGGTACAGTGATGAGTGACACAATAAGCTGGGATGATTTTCAAAAGGTAGAATTAAAAGTAGGAACGGTGGTTCGCGCCGAAGAATTTCCGGAAGCAAGAAAGCCGGCCTATAAAGTATGGGTGGATTTTGGTGGAGATCTGGGAATTAAAAAATCAAGTGCACAAATTACCGTTCATTATAAACCGGAAGAACTTATTGGCCGCCAAATTGTCGGCGTGGTTAATTTTCCGCCAATGCAAATAGGACCTATCAAATCGGAATTCCTGCTTACCGGTTTTTATGATGATGATGGTGCCGTCATCATCGCGCAACCGGAACGACCTGTTCCTAATGGAGCTAGATTGGCCTAGCGTAAATTAATTACTTTCGATTATATGTTTTTGAGATTTGATGTGTTCGGCAAAAAAATCCAAAAATGTGCGAATTCTGGGTACTTGTCGTAAATCTGCATGCACCAAAAGCCATATGTCACGACTGCTGACGATTTTATCGGGATTTATCCTTGCAAGAGTTGGGTCACTTTCTCCTATAAAACATGGAAGAATAGTTGCACCAATACCCATGCGGACGGCTTCAAGTAAGGATGATACGGAATCGCATCTTAATCTGCACATTTCATCGGGAATATTCTGTGCCAGTGCCGGCCAGGTTGGATTATCTGCACCATCATCCCAATTTAACCACACCATTGAATTTTGATCGTTTTTATATCTTTCGTAGTAAGATTGCGATGCATAGGCCGCAAAGGTGGCTGTTGCTAATTTTCGGCCAAATAAATCTTCCTTGGGGTTGTTTGTCGCAAATAATGCAACATCGCCTTTCTTCATATTTGGATCAATTGATTGTGTATGAATTCTCAAATTAATTTTGGGATGCTGTTTTAGAAATTCTGAAGTGATCGATAGTATTAAATGGTTCGAAAGAATATCTGTTGTCACCACATGAATGGTTCCAGTTTCTTCGTTATTATGTGCGGAAATTGTTTGATTGATTTGTTCAACTTCTTTTTCCAATCTTAAAGCGCCATCATAATATTTTTGACCCGTAAGGCTTAGGGTGTTTCGTTTGGCCGTTCCGATGAATAAATTTTGTCCGATTTTTTCTTCAATAGTTTGAAGTCGTCTGGACACAGTGCTTTGATCAAGTCCGAGTATTTTTGCACCTGCTGTGATTGAGCCGGCGCGTGCAACTGCAAGGAAAATGCGTATATCATCCCAATTTTTCATCCATGCAATTTAGCATACTTTATATGTATTTCTATTTATTTACTGAAAAATTGCATAATTTTATAAAAATGGCTCTAGTTAATAACAAAGGAACTTACAGATGACTGCTTATTTCGTAGCTCGCTTTAAAATTAAAGATGCTGGCGCACTTGCCTCTTATTCACAAGAGGCAGGACCGATTATTAAATCTTTTGGTGGAGAGCTTTTATTTAAGGGAGGGGCCGATCAGATATTAACGGGTGAAATAACCTTGCCAAATATTGCCGTGTTTCAATTTCCTGATCAAAGTCAATTAGATGCATTTTATAATTCTGATGATTATAAAGCCTTGAAGATTGCCCGAGAAAAAGGCGCAGAAATGGTGCTTTCCGCGCATCAGTAAGAAAATATTCACCCACCGTGAATTGGTGTTTGCGGTGGGTGATTAGTTTGATGCTAGAAATTAATCACAAGGCCGCCGGTAACGACCGTATCACGAATTCTTAATTCATCAATTTCACCGGCCTTATAAAGATTATGTAAGGCTTTTACGCGTATGCCGAATTGTTCACTGAGCTTAAATTCTGCGGCCATGCCGAATGAGAAACCATTCCCATTTTCATCTAAGGTGCTAATGGTTGCGCCATTGGTATCTGTGGTTATGCTATCCGCTTTAGTGGCACCAATACCCACCAATGCATAAGCAATAAGATCTCTATTTTGCCCCATAGCTTTACCAGCGGTTAAATAAAGGCCAGAAATCAATTTGGAATCAAACGTGCGGGTATTGCAGCAATCAACCACAGAACTTGACGCTGATGATGATAACGCGCTTAATTCAAATCCATAAAGCCAATTATTTTCCAAAATTTCACGGTAGCCAAGTGTTGCGCCAAAAGCGCCACCTGAATTGTTTGTAACCGGGAAATTTTCCCAATCCCCACTTGTTACGGATTTATTTGTTGAGCTTCCTGCTTCAAGAACGAAATAAAGGTTTTTTGTTTTTCCTGATGAGCTGGACGTGGTTGCAACAGCCGCAGTAGTCGCCGCCCCACCCATTAATAATGGGTCATACGTTTGAGACTGATTTCTACTTCCTGAATTTGATGTCGCGGTTTTGTCTTTGTTATTTTCAATGGTTTGCGCGGTCGCCGCAAAAGGTAATAAAGATAGTAAAATAAAAACGATAATGTTTTTCATTATATGCCCCAATGGTTAAAGATGATGATTTTAGAAGCATAAGATCAAACAATTATATGTCAATAATTTGACGTGTTTTATACGCAAAAAACCCGCCGAGTGTTTCCACATAACGGCGGGTCCCTTTTGCATCTATACTGTAAGTTCAGCTGACCCTTATCAATACAGAATGTAGTGCTACCAATGGGCGCACTTTCGCAGATATAATATCATAATATTGGCTATTTTTCAAAAATGCTGAATTTTCAAAATGTTATAAATCGGTGTTATAAAACGACTCGTAAAAACAAAAAAAGCAGGCCTTAAAGCCTGCTTTAAAAATAAATATTGGATGCCCGTTTATTTTGGTGCCATGATCATGATCATTTGACGCCCTTCCATCTTTGGCATCTGTTCGATCTTTGTCACTTCCGCGAATTGTTCGCGTACACGGTTAAGAACTTCCATACCAAGTTCCTGATGGGCCATTTCGCGGCCACGGTAACGAAGTGTTACTTTTACTTTATCACCAGCGTTTAGGAATTTATCAATAGAACGCATTTTGACATCATAGTCATGCTTTTCAATCCCCGGACGGAGTTTGATTTCCTTAACATCAACAGTTTTTTGCTTTTTCTTGGCGAGTGAAGCTTTTTTCTGTGCTTCATATTTATATTTGCCATAGTCCAGAATTTTACAAACCGGTGGAGTAGCATTCGGCGATATTTCAACGAGATCCAGACCTGCATTTTTTGCCATTTCAATGGCTTTTGCAATTGGTACTGCACCATGGTTTTCACCAGTCTCGTCAATTAATCTTACTTCTTCTTCAAGAATATCCTCGTTGACCCGTGGTCCTTTTTTTGACGCGGGGCCCTGCATTGGTCGCTTAGCTATTTATTTTCTCCATTGTTTGTTAAATCCCTTCCTATTATATCCAAAAATCCTAAATTATCGTAAATCTGGATCAGTAGACTCGATGACAAGTTTATTAATTGCGTCAGTTAAATCAAGGGTTTCCTGATTTTTTGACCCAAGTCTTCTTACTGTAATTGTATTATTTTCTGCTTCACGGCCACCTGCGACGAAAATCGCGGGAACTTTTGCATGTGAATGTTCACGAATTTTATAATTGATTTTTTCGTTTCTTAGATCGAAATCAGCGCGCAGTCCTGCGGCTTTTAATTTCTCGTAAACTTCTTTTACATAATCATCCTGATCCGAAGTAATGCCGGTGACAACAACCTGTGTGGGCGCAAGCCACATCGGGAAGCGTCCCGCATGGTTTTCGATTAGAATACCGATAAAACGTTCAAATGACCCAAGGATCGCACGGTGAAGCATCACAGGGCGGTGCTTATTATTATCGGCGCCGATGTAGTTGGCGTCAAGGCGTTCCGGCAGTACGAAATCAACCTGAAGCGTGCCACATTGCCAGTCACGGCCGATGGCATCGGTAAGCACGAATTCAAGTTTTGGTCCGTAAAATGCACCTTCGCCTGGGTTTAATGTATATTCAAGCCCCACATGTTCAACGGCATCGATCAGGCATTTTTCTGCCTCATCCCAAACTTCATCAGAACCGGCACGTGTTTCTGGACGGTCAGAGAATTTGACCTTCACTTCTTCAAAGCCAAAATCCTTATAAATTTCAAGAAGCATATTACAGAATGTTTCTGTTTCTTCTGTGATTTTATCTTTTTCACAGAAAATATGGGCATCATCCTGTACGAATGAACGAACGCGCATCAGTCCGTGAAGGGCACCCGACGGTTCATAACGGTGACAGCTTCCAAATTCGGCAAGACGCATCGGTAGGTCACGGTAACTGACCAGACCTTGATTGAAAACCTGCACATGACATGGGCAGTTCATTGGCTTAAGTGCAAATGTGCGTTCTTCTGAATCTGTGGTGTACATATGTTCACGGAATTTTTCCCAGTGACCGGAATCTTCCCATAACTTACGGTCAACAAGTTTCGGGGTGTTAATTTCCTGATATCCGTGTGCGCGTTGTTTACGGCGCATGTAACCTTCGATCTGTGTGTAAATGGTCCAGCCGTTTGGATGCCAGAATGGCATGCCGGCGGCTTCTTCCTGAAAATGGAAAAGATTTAATTCTTTACCCAGTTTACGGTGATCGCGCTTTTCGGCTTCTTCAAGACGGTGAAGATAGGCTTTAAGTTCTTTTTTATCGCGCCATGCTGTACCGTAAACGCGTTGTAGCATTTCATTTTCACTGTCACCACGCCAGTAAGCGCCTGCCACATTCATCAATTTGAATGTATCGCCACCAAGGTATTTGGTGCTTGGTAAATGTGGTCCACGACATAGGTCAATGAAGTCACCCTGTTTATACAGAGTAATCGGTTCATTTGACGGAATGCTCGCGATGATTTCTGCTTTATATTCTTCACCCATGTTGCGGAAAAATTCTACGGCCTCGTCACGTGGCATTTCGGTGCGGATAATTTCTTCGTCGCGGGCAACGATTTCTTTCATGCGTTTTTCAATTTTTTCCAGATCATCCGGTGTAAATGGTTCTTCGCGTGCGAAGTCATAATAGAAACCATTTTCAATAGCAGGGCCGATTGTCACTTGAGTATCCGGGTATAATTCTTTCACCGCTTCCGCAAGAATATGCGCCGCATCATGGCGAATGATTTCAAGTGCTTCTTCATCGCGTTTTGTGATGATGGATACTTCGGCGTCTTCCGTTATTTCACGTGACAGATCCCATTGTTCGCCGTTAACGACGATTACAATCGCAGCCTTGGCAAGACCAGGGCCAATATCTTGAGCAAGCGTCATACCTGTCACCGGTCCATCAAATTTGCGGACGCTGCCATCTGGCAGGGTTAAGGCTACTTCTCTATTTGCGTTCATTAGGATCTCATCTTTTCTACTATTGACATCAATGCAGGAATTTATCCAACTTGGGCTTCAAGTCAAGTAATCATACGTTAAAAATGCTTAAAAAATAAGGATTTCAATATATATTATGATATATTCCCGAAAATAATAATAATCGAGAAGTTAATATGAGTGAAGAACCCCAATTTTTAACTGGCGAAGAAGGTCGCCAGATCGCATATCATAAAACAAATGGTACTGGTCCGACCGTCATTTTTTGTGGCGGTTATATGTCCGATATGGAAGGTACAAAAGCAATCTTTCTTGAAAACGCTTGTAAGGATTTGGGGCTGTCTTTCGTGCGTTTTGATTATTCCGGTCACGGCCGGTCATCAGAAGATTTTGTAGATGGCACAATCGGCAAATGGACTGAGGACGCGCTTAGTGTTGTTGATCAATTGACGGATGGTGATCTTATCGTGATTGGATCCAGTATGGGTGGCTGGGTTGGATTACTTGTATCTCTTGCTAGAAAGACCCAAGTAAAAGCCTATATCGGCATCGCAGCGGCACCAGATTTCACGCGTGAGCTTATGTGGGAAAAATATTCTGATGAGATCAGGGAAACATTAAAACGTGATGGTGTCTATCTGGAACCATCGGAATATAGCGATGAACCATATCGTGTCTCTTATGGACTTATTCAGGATGGTGAAAATCATATTTTGCTGAATAATGCCATTGATCTTGATTGTCCGGTGCGCCTTTTCCACGGCCTTAAGGACGCGGATGTGCCATATGAATATTCGTCACGTATCGCTGATAGGGTCGTTAGCGAAGACGTGATTATCAGTTTTAATAAAACCGGTGACCATAGGCTTTCCAGTGATGCTGACCTTGATCGGTTAAAGGCTGCGCTTGTCGAGCTCGTCAAATAAGGCGCTATAGCCTTCTTTATACGATGGGTATTTCGGCGCCCAATTAAATGCCTTTTTAACGTGATCATTTTTGACACGTTTATTATCCGCATAAAAGCTTCTTAATGCGGGGCTGATATCGGTACCTGCAATATTTTTGCCTTCAATCAACGGCAAATCCAAATGATCACAAATATAATCAAGCACATCTGCGGTGGATGCTGGTGTGTCATCCGATAGATTATAAATACCGGGGATTGGTGTATCCATTGAGGTCACGAGTGCTGAAACAATGTCATCCACATGAATACGTGAAAAGACGTGGTTTTCTTTTATGATTTTTCTGGCTGTACCCGTTTTAACTGATTTTATTTGATTGCGGTCCGGACCATAAATGCCAGCGAGCCTGAATATGTGAAGCGGAATATCAAGAGATCTCCATTGTTTTTCAGCATTCAATCGTTGCTCGCCGCGTTCCCCGCTTGGGGTTTCGGGTGTTTTTTCATCAACCCAATCCCCATTATGGTCACCATAAATACTGGTTGCGGATAAATAACCAACCCATTTTAATGATGGAAGTTTTTCAATATCTGTTCCATGAAAATGAAAGACAGGATCACCAATATCTGCCATTGGTGGTGTTGATATTAATATATGTGTAACCTCTTTAAGATGGCGTTCTATATATTCTATTGGCCCCGTACCATTAAAACAAATTTCCCCGTGATCCCGTCGTGTGCCGGAATATTGCCATTTTTCTTTTGATAATGACGAAATTAGTCTTGTGGCTGTATATCCTTGCCCGAAACAAAAAAGGTTCATGATGGTCCAGTTTATTCAGTTTGCATTTTTCAGGATTATATTTATACAGTGAATGATAACCCAAATACAGGCATATCAATTATGAAATACATGGTTTTCTTTATTTTATTGTTCAGTTCACCAGCATTGGCACAAGTGTCAAGTGACGCTGATCAGGCAAAAAAATATATGGCGTGTATTGAAGAAGTTGAAAAAGATAGCAAGAAATCCTTGATCACAGCGAAAGAATGGCATGTTAATGGTGGCGGTGTTCCTGCACAGCATTGCGAGGCATTATCTCTTTATCAACAATCAAGGTATGATGAGGCAGCAGAAATACTGGAAATGATTGCAGAAAAAGTTTCCAAAGGCGAAGACATTGGAAGCTTCGCTGCGCAAAATACGGATCTTCTTTCATCGCAATTAAGATATCTTGCCGCCAGATCATGGCAAATGGCTGAAAAATATGATCAGGCTTATCATGTTTATACGGTTGCAATCTTGGCGCTCGAAAAAATACCGGCGCTTACGTATGATTTTTATATTGAGCGTGGATTATTACAAGCGGACCGTGAAGAATATCAAAGTGCTGTTGAAGATTTCGCCAATGCGTTAAAGATAAATTATGAACGCATAGATGCGTTTTTATATCGTGCGGAAACATTCCGCAAAATGGGTGAGCATGTAAAAGCACGGCTTGATTTGAACGAGGCGTTAATACTTGAACCCAATCATCCTGACATCCTTTTTGAAAGCGGTGCCAATTACCGTATGTTAAATCAGGATGCCAAAGCGCGCGTTGAATGGCGAAAAATTATTGAAAAATATCCTGAGACCGATTTACAGAAACTGGCTGAAGATAATTTGAAACTTATTGATGGTTAACCCCATTCAGCAAGAACATCATCATCACATTCTTGACCAATATGTTTTTCTTTAAAATTCATAAACTGATCTTCAGAACATAGTTCATTTAATGCCCAAACGGCCATGGCCCTTATGTAAGGGCTTTCTTCATTTAATTTATCGGTTAGAAGTGGGATAAAATTTTTATTATCACTATTACCAATGGCAATCATAACATTGCGAATGAAATAATCGCGACCAATACGTTTGATGGGGGAGCCGGAGAAAACTGTTCTGAAGGTTGGATCATCAAGCATGGCAAGATCACTTAATTTTGGAAAGTCCAATTCAATTCGCGAATGGAATTGTTTTTCATCTGTTCTGACCGCGAATTTATTCCATGGGCAAACTGATAAACAATCGTCACAACCATAAATGCGGTTACCCATCGGTTTTCTAAACTCTTTATCAATGTGGCCTTTATATTCAATGGTCAGGTAAGAAATGCATTTGCGGGCATCCAGTTTATAAGGGGCAGGGAAAGCTTTCGTCGGACAAATATCAAGGCATGACTGGCATGACCCACATTGATTGCTATGTTTTTCGTCAGGTTCAATGTCAAGTGTTGTGAAAATGCTGCCAATGAATAACCATGAACCAAAATCATTGCTGACGAGATTGGTATGTTTTCCTTGCCAACCGAGGCCGGATTTTTCTGCGAGTGGTTTTTCCATGACGGGTGCTGTATCAACGAATACTTTGACTTCGGCGTCATATTTGCGGTGGACCTCGCGGGCAATTTGTTTAAGCCGTTTTTTGACAATATCGTGATAATCCTTCCCTAAAGCATATACGGATATATTGCCGTATTCTTTTAGTTCTAGAAAATCCAGCGGATTTGTACTCGGGCCATAATTTTTCCCAAGCATGATAATGGATTTTGTATCCGGCCAAAGTGTCAGTGGATCTTTACGTCTATCCGCTTTTTCTTCCATCCATTTCATTTCGCCATGAAATTCATTTTTGATGAAATCATCAAAATGTGATGCATTTTCATGTAAATCTGTTGGAAGTGTAAAACGCACAACATCAAACCCCGCGGCTTGCGCCAATTCGGTTATGTCCTGCTTTATTGTATTTATCATTTTAAAAGTCGGGATTGCTGTAATGTTTGGACGGGATAAAACCAGCGATATTGTCTTTCAGAATTTTCTGCATGGATGGGCGTGATTTGATGCGCGCATACCAGTCACGTGCTTCCGGATAATGATCCCATGGTACATCACCAAAAAAATCGACGCATGAAATATGCGCTGCCGCTGCAATATCGGCATATGAAAAATCATCACCAGCCAACCAATTTCGTCTATCCGTCAGGTACGAAATATACTGTAAGTGATGTTTGATGTTTTGATTGGCAAAACGGATGGCCGCGGCTTCTGTCTCACCCATCTTAAGATATCTTTTCATCACTTTTTCACTAATGACAAGTTCGGTTACCTCTGTATTGAATTTATCATCAAACCATTCAGTTAATCTTCTGACCTCCGCTTTTTCAGAAGGCGTTTTGCCTAAAAGTGGAAATTGATCATATGCTTCATCAAGATATTCCGTTAGTGCCACATTGCCGCAAATGGTGCTTCCATCTTCTTCGATCAGAATAGGAACAGTACCCGCCGGATTAAGCACAAGAAATTCGTGCCTGCGCTTCCATGGAAGCTCAAGTTCAAGTTCAAATTCCATCTCTTTTTCCAGCATGGCGATGCGAATTTTTCTGGAAAATGGGGAAAACCAATAATGATATAAGTGACGCATTTTGTTAATTTATCCTCCAAATGCGAAAAGTCATAGTCAAAAGTAAGCCTATATAGTAAAATCATAAATTGTGTCATTAAAAAAGACACTATCAAGAAGTTATTATCGAATTAGGGCTTATCTATGGCTTGTTGTGATCATGACATTCAAGAAGACCAGTTGAAAGTGGATAGCTTTCGCAAGGCGCTTTGGGTTGTATTTATAATCAATGCAGTCATGTTCATTGTCGAGTTCAGCACAGCTTTTTATGCCAATTCAGTATCACTGCAGGCAGATGCATTAGATTTCCTTGGGGATTCCATGACATACGGTGTGACCTTACTTGTTCTGGGAAGTTCATTAAAGGTAAGAGCATCAGTTGCAATGCTAAAAGGGATCAGCATGGGGGTGCTCGGAATATGGATTTTTGCCAGAACATTTACGAATGCCAGTGAAGCCATAGTACCGCTTGCCGGTGTAATGGGAACCGTGGGTATTGTTGCACTGGTCGCGAATGTGGTAAGTGCGGTTCTTCTGTATCAGTTCAGAACTGGCGATAGTAACATGCGATCAATCTGGCTTTGTTCCAGAAATGATGCCATCGGTAATTTAGCAATCATTATTGCAGCATCAGGCGTATTTGCCACCAATACAGGTTGGCCAGATTTTATCGTGGCTGTATTGATGGCAACATTATCCACCGTCGCAAGTGTTCAAATCATCAAACAAGCGTCCAGTGAACTTAAAACCGTTAGTTCTTAATTCGCAGTGATTTTAGATTAGTGACGCGTCCGCAGCGTTTGGAAGATCCATTTCCAGAATGGCCATGTTAAAGGCATAGGATACCTCACCCTCGTCTTCGTCGCGGTAAATAACACCGATGAATTCATCGCCCAAATGTACTTCCATACTGTCATCAGCAGATTGACTTTTCTTCAAAGTGAATTGTGTGCTGTCGAATTTGCTGTTTAGGTATTTCTGGATGCGCAAAACTTCTGTTCTGGTCATTGGGGTTCCTCGAATAATGAATTAAGCCTCTTTATATAGGGGCTGATGATCTTAATATTTTCATTATTAATATAATTTGGATCATTCAGTAATGCTACCCCGTTTTCAATTTTTTGTAATAAGGTTTGTTTTTGATCGTTGCTGATATATCTGTTTTTGGCGATCGTTTCTTTTTGGCTTTCCATTTCATTAATAATGTCTGCAATGGATTTATTATCCCCAGGTGGTGGGTTATTTAAATGATAGGCGGCGTGCGCATTCATAATACGGTCACCGGTATTTGCCCATTCTGCTGCAGAATTGAAATTATGTTTTTTTATCGCTTCAATAAAATTTGGATAAGTGGGATGCGCTTCTAATGATTTTAAATTGCCGCTAATGGGGGTTTTGGATGGCATATCGTTAGGCGAGAGATTAAGAATCGATTCTTTTTCCGCATCAGGATTTTGTTTTTCATACGCATTTAACGCTGTTTCTATGGTCTTTAAAGAGCTTAAATAACGTTCGATTTCGCTGGAATTTAATGGATTTTGTGCATTTGCGGTAAAAAAATTAAGAAATATCAAAAAAAATGAAATTTTTAACGTGTTTAATGTGTTTTTCACGACAAATAATCCTTAAAGTTGTTTTTTTTCAGTGCGTTAACAGCACAATATATAAATAAATTTATTTAAATTATATAAAATTTTTTGGCAATTTTAGGGCGAAAAACCTTTAAAATAAGCCATTTTTAATTAGTTAAAATTTTATCATTAAGTTTCAGTTTACCATTTCTACATATAGTTTCAATTGCGGATGAGGTTTCCCAAAATTTTAAAAGTGAGTTTCACAAATGGGCCGGGGAATTTCTATTAAGTTACTAAGTATAGACTAAAGTGATTAGAGATTAGGAGTATTAAAATGGGCAAGTTAAGTAAAGTAATGGTATCAGTATTCGTTGCAGTTACAATGGCAGTAGCCGGATTCGCAACAACAGCAAATGCACAAGACATCAGTGGCTGGCAAAAAGAAGTCACTAAGAAAATTGCTAAAAAGCAAACATATCCACGTGCAGCACTTCGTAAAGAACTTGAGGGCAGAATTAAAGTTGAAATCAATGTAGACCGTGAAGGCAACATCGTTGCTCACTCAGTTACAGAATCATCAGGTCATGATGTACTTGACCGTGAAATTCCAAAACTGATGAAACGTGTAAGCCCACTTCCTGCACCACCTGCAGGCGCATCTGATGCACAGCTTACAATGGTTGTTCCACTAGCTTGGGCACTACAATAAGACTAGTATAAATACAACCATATATATTATATAAAGTAGCCCCGGTTTGCCGGGGCTTTTTGTTTGCGTGAATGAAAAATTGCGATTTTTTATGTGATTCGTGAAAAATATTGAAAAATTTTGTTTTTACTAAAAAATGAAATTTTTGTTGTAAAATATAGCTTTAAATCAAATTTAATTTTAAAAAATGAAGTTTTTATCACAAAATTGTGAAAAAAATTTAGATAAAATTTTATATTTAAACTTTTGTATACTTTTTATGACTATAACTATCCTTAGTTGAATAACCCGAAAGGGATTTAGTTAAGTAAAATAGTTTTTTAAGTTAAGTCAAAATACAGTTGGAGAGATTAAAATGAGTATTAAGACAATCGTATCAGTAGTAGTAGCATCTTTTATCGCGATTTCAGGTTTCGCAACATCTGCACAAGCAGCAGACATCAGCGGATGGCAAAAAGAAGTTTCTAAGAAAATTGCTAAAAAACAAACATATCCACGTGCAGCACTTCGTAAAGAACTTGAGGGCAAAGTTCAGGTTGAAATTAATGTAGACCGTGAAGGCAATATCGTTGCACATTCAATCAAGGCATCATCAGGCCACGATGTTCTTGATCGTGAGATCCCAAAGCTTATGAAGCGTGTAAGCCCGCTTCCAACACCACCTGCTGATGCATCAGACGCACAGCTAACAATGGTTGTTCCACTTGCATGGGCTCTGCAATAAAATATTTTAAAATTTAAAAAGAAAAAGCTCCGGTAAATTTTTACCGGAGCTTTTTTTTATGGGAGGGTTGTGGATTATTTTTTAACTTTCTTTTCTGATGTTAATCAGGAAGTCATTAAATTCCACATTTAGATATTCGGTTTGTTTTTCTAATTCCACAGTGGCATCAAGAACGTTTCTGGCGACCTGGTCGGAACTTTCAGCTTTTAATGTTACTTCATCAATATCAGATAGTAATGAGGTCATATCATTGGCAGCTTCCATTACGCTTCGTTCAATAATGTTGCTGGTTTCGGTTTGGTTATCGACGGCTTCTGCGATTGATAAGGCCATTGAAGTCATATTTTCAATAGCATTTTTCAAGTCGGACATGGTTTCAACTGTTTTTTCAGTGGATGAAATCATTTCAGTGACTTGTTTTTCAATTTCAATTGTTGCGTTTGATGATTGTGACGCAAGGTTCTTTACTTCATTGGCAACAACAGCAAACCCTTTGCCTGCTTCACCGGCACGTGCTGATTCGATTGTGGCATTAAGTGCTAATAATTGTGTTTGTTCGGCAATATCCTGAATAAGGGCTATTACATTTCTAATTTGTGATGTTGATTCGGATAATGTGATGACCTGATTTTGTGAATTGTTTAAAACCAATGTGGCTTCATCAGCAATGGACCTTGATTTTTGGGTTTCAATGTTAATTTGTGAAATTGCGTCATCCATTTTGTACATACCGTTTGAAACCTGCTTAACGTTATTTTGTGTTTTGGTTGAGCTGGCCTTTGCGGTTATGGATAGTGAATTGGTTTTATCAATATTGCTTTTTAATTCCTGTGTGCTGCTTCTTAATTGTGCAGTCATGGTTGATACTGTCGTTACAATATTAGAAACTTTTTCTTCCAAAGCAGATGCGAGAGAAAGCTGTGCCATACGTTGTTCTTGTTGATTGGCGATCATTCGCTCTTCTCGTCTTTTTTGTCTTTCCTGTTCTTCTTTTTCTTGTTCTAGTTTACGTGCGGCTTCTGCACGTCTTGCTTCTTCTGCGGTTTTAATTCTTTCCTCGGATAGACGTTCCATTTCAAATGAATTTTGTCTAAATATTTCTGCAGCTTTTGCAAGTTTGCCGATTTCATCAGGTCTGTCTTGATATGGAATACGTGATGATTTTTCCCCGGATGCTAGCGATGATACAGTTTCTGAAATTTTTGTGAGTGGTTTTGAAACGGATCTACCAATGAAGTACGCAAGCAATATTGCACCAAGCCCGCCAAATAATAATCCATTTCTATTTTCTGCTTGAACCTCATCCACTTGGGTAAGCATTCCTGTGAGTGCGTCTGATTGGTCGCTATATGCTTTATCCTTTAAGCTTGCTGTTAAAGCTTCAATGGCTTTTGCTTGATCTGATAATTGTTGAAGGGCTTCGCTCATGGCGATGTTAACGGCATAATTTTGCCGGATGTTTTGGCGTATAAGACCGTTATCACGGCTGGCGAACCGTAGGGCTGATTTCTCTCTACGGCTTAAACTTCTTAACGCCATGTTTGCGTTACGGATTATGGTATCAAGCTCTTCGGATGCGTTGATGGCAAGTTCATAATCCTGTTCGCTATATGATCCAAGATAATCCAGACTGGATTGTGTGATTTTTTGCTGAAGCGCGGTTATTTCAGCAGCTTTGGAGCTAACGTCCGTATTTTCTTGAGCGCCAAGGAATTCTTTTAAAGTAACAGATGATGTGTTTAATTTTGTTAAACCCATAAAAATAACCTGTAGAGCATCATCGTTGCTTCCAAGGCGGCCAACAATCTGATCAAAAATCTGGTCAAAACTTTTGGATGAATTATTAATTTCTGTGACCATATCTTCCTGATTGGTATGCGAAATAATCTCAAGCATACGTTCACGCGATGTCAGCGTTTTTTCACGTTGTTCTTCGACGGTCAATCTGTCTTGCTCTAATCCTGAAAAAGCAAGTGTTCTAATCGCGGCAACTTGGCTGGTTACACTTTCAGTATAAAGGTTCACGCTTTGAACAACATCGGATACTTCAACGATTTGATTTGTGGTTGCGCCTAGTGTGGACAATTTTGATGATGAATAAAAATTTACAATTGTCAGCGCCAGAATGACGGCAATAAAGCCAACCAATATGCGCGTTGAAATAGATTTGGTCATTTTTCTGCTCTCTTATGTATTCATTTCCCACCTGAATGAATCGGTACTAAATACTCGGCGCACTATGGACGCTCTTGCAGAAAAAAATATGTCAGAAATATTACAATTACATGTCAGCTATATTGTATTTATGTGACAATGTTAATTGTTGTTAAGTCATGAGAATTAAACGAAATAAAAAAAACGATGTACCCTGAATTTGTCAGGATACATCGTGTTAACTTTATATAATCTTTGTTATATGAATCTTAGTAAGGGCTAGGCAAAGTACCGCGTGGAACATATTTTCTAAGATTTCTTTCTTCCACTTCTGCGCCGTAAACGTTGCCTTCATCATCGGCTGTTACACCTTCTGCACGGCTAAAGGCAACGCCCTTGTCAGGATCAGGAATGAATGCCGTTACCCAACCTGTTTTCGCACTACCTATGCGAATGCCGCGGTCCCATCCAGGGTTACGTGTGCCGCCTGAATTACTTTCACTATCGGCAACATAAAGAATATCATTGGCATCGATATAAACACCGCTTGGGCGGCCAAATTGACGCCATGAATTGATAAATTCTCCGTCTTGAGTGAAAATTTGAATTCGGTCATTGTATCTGTCTGCGACAAATAGACGTCCTTGACTATCCATAGCCAAACTATGTGGTTCATACATTTCACCGAACTCAGCACCGTCACCACCAAATTCCATGATGTACTCGCCTTTGCTGTTGTATTTTACAACACGATTATTGCCACGTGGTGAGTGACCATCGGCAACGAAAATATCACCGTTTGGTGCAACGAGTACATCGCATGGTTGGTCAAATGTATAGGCACCTTTACCCGCTTTACCGGCTTGTCCAAGGGACATTAATAATTCGCCGTCTGGACTAAATTTATGAACTTGATGGCCAACACCACGTTCTTCGTCACCGCGACCATCAGCGATCCACACATTGCCATCTGGGTCAACATGGATACCATGTGGCCATACGATTAAACCTTTACCGAATGTTTTAAGAATTTTACCGTCTTTGCTGATTTGCATAACAGGATCAATATCCGGCGTATCCAGACAGTTGCCGTTTGCGCCACAACGTTCTGCGGCCCAAATGGTTCCGTCACCACCGTAATAAACGGTACTGGTTGAACCCCATTTACGACCGTCAGGCAGTTCTGCCCATACGCCTTCTATTTCTTCATATGGCATATCTTGCGCTTTGGATGCACTGGTTATCGCGACCGATGCAGCACCGGCAAGCAGTGCAATTTTTAGTAAGTTTTTCATTTCCTTCTCCTTATATTTTATGCAGCTTTTAAATTTTCATTATATCGTCTTGATACGCGTAAACTTGTGCCGTCTTTTAACGTTAATTGTTTATCCCCACTGGAGGCAGGCTTGATACTATCAATAAAATCTTTTCTAACTATAGCAGAACGATGGATTCGCGCAAATTCCTTATCACCAAGGCGGTTTTCTATGTCTTTCATGGTTGCGCGTAACATATATGTATCTTCACCTACATGTAATTCGACATAATTACCGGCAGATTCAACCCAATTGACACTTAAGGGATCGATAAATTTAAACTGGCCGGATTTACTGACCATGATGCGTTCTTCTTCAGATTTTTCAATTTGCGCTTCCCCGTGTCGCAATCTTAAAATTTCCCGGTAAGCATAAGTGACTATCAGGATACTGATATATGCCGTAAGGTCTTTGCGGTATTCATAAAGGATCATGTAATCAAGATCATCCATTGAATATACATCACCGACAGAACTAAAGATCAATTTGCGCATGGCGATCATGCCCATTACATGCACGATGGAAAATAACATGCTTAGTGGGATATGAATGAGTATTCGTTTGAACCATTCTTTTCTGGCAATGGGATAACGTTCATCATACATGATGATAAAAGGAACTAAGGCAAATATCATATATGTGCTCGTAAATTCCCAAACGAATGGTTTCCACGCGGCTATATGATCACCACGATTTTCATATTCCATAATGAGTGAAGTGGAACGTACAATTGCTTCAAATGTCATGTAGCTGAAAACCACAAGTAACATTTTCCAGTGACGTTTAATCGTTTGTATCATTTTATACTGTTCCGCTTGTCACAGGATAGGTGCCGCTTATCACAAGTGATAAACCGATTGTCACTTTGTCCGTTCACTTATCCCATTCTTATCGCAAAGAGTTTCCCAAAAATGCATCATGAATTCAATGATTTAATTTTGAATTGGAGAATTTCGATGAATTTGGATGTCTATAATAAACGCCAGCATTTTCTGGACTGGGTCAGGGTACTTGCTTTTGCCTATCTTGTTTTTTTTCATACAGGCATGATGTTTGTTGATTGGCCGTTTCATATTGAAAGCGGACATGACAGCAGTCTTTTAAGATCATTCATGATGCTGACATCGCAGTGGCGTATGGACTTATTGTTTCTTGTTTCCGGTGTGGCCATCAGTGTGATGATGACAAAAATGACCATGGCGTCCTTTTTAAAACAACGTGTGGTAAAATTGTTCATTCCGGCCTTTGTAGCAACGATATTCATTGTTGCGCCACAGCCATATTTCGAAGCACTACAAAAAGGGATTATCGAACCCGGTTTTTGGCAGTTTTGGACAACCCAGTATTTCACAGGTCAGTTTTGGGATGGAATGCTAACCCCTGTACCGACATATAATCATATGTGGTATGTGGTGTATCTTTTTGCTTATACGGCTGTTCTGGTCCCGGTTATCTTCTTTGCTAATAGTGAAGCTGGACATAAGTTGCTATCAAAAATTGAAAACTGGCTATCACGTGGCGCACGTATTTTATGGGCACCTTATATTCTTTATCTTGCGGTCTTTTTCTATAGAGGGGATAACGATATTACCCACAATATCATCGATGATAGTTTTGGGCATTTTATCTATATTTATATTCTGATTATGGGGGTTTTATTTGTCAGAATGCCGACCGTCTGGGATGCTTTTGCCAGAAACAGATATAAAGCACTTGCGCTTGCGCTTCTTGCATATGGCACTAACCTGATTAAATATCATTTTGATACACCACTTGATGTTATTCAATGGGATTTGGTGGAAATGATTATTAAATGGTCTTGGATTGCGACTATTTTAGGGTTTGCAAAACACCACCTTAATTTCAGAAATGAATTTCTGAACTATGGTAATTCAATTGTCTATCCATTTTATATTTTGCATCAATCCGTTACGATCATCATTGGATATTACATTATTGATTGGGGTTTTAACGGGATTGTTGAATTTGTTTTTATCCTAATAGGTACATACCTTATCAGCTGGGGATTAATAGAAGCTGTGATTAAAAGAAACAATCTCATCAGAATTTGTTTCGGCCTAAACCCCAAAAGAAAAGAGCGCGTCATCCTTGCGAATGCGCGCTCGTAAATTCTTTCAATACTGGGAATGGTTAATCCCATTTCCAGTATTTTGTTCCCTGAATTGTGGCTTGGAGTGCAAGCCCTTTTTTGGTCATGTTATAAACGGTAATGCCACTGACCACTGAATCTGTGGCATTTGCCTCACCGCCATTGTCATCGATTTTTGCCGCTGCGTCAGCCTGACCGGATAGGTCCCAACCCTTATCAACGAATTGATCAAACATGGCACGTTTATGGAAAACCATAACGGTTCTGTAATCCTTGATACCAAGGCCGATACCAACACCACCTGTTGCCATGCGCATATAAATATCTTCGCCGGATCTATTGTCATGAGCGACGCCCTTACCACTGCCTGCGGATAAAAGGATTAGGTTAACACCACCATTGTTAAATACGGCGTATCCTTCTGAGCTTGCGATCAGGTCGCGTGCTTCCGGGTTGTTTTCATAAAGCTGGGCGAGTACTTCTTGACGCATTTCCTGCGTTTTACGTTTGTCTTTATCGGATAATTTGGCGTGCGCCGTAAATGGCAATGCCATGATCATAATCACTGCGATGAATTGTTTTAACATAATAAATCCCTTTGTGTTTCATGGATATTTTATCACTCATGCATAATTTTTCAATTCTATTGCATCCAAATGTGGCAGAATTGGCATCTATAGTGATAGAAACGCAAATTTTTAAAATTTAAAGGATGAAAAAATGGAAGATGTATTAATTCCGATGACTGTTTTTGGCAGTATCGTTTTGGGAATGTGGGTTGTTTATCATTATAAGAGTAAGGATAAAGAGAAAATCCAGGAAACGATCAATAAAGCCATCGATTCCGGTCAGTCATTAACCCCAGAAACAATTAAGGCATTAGGCGGGAAAGCACATGGTGCCGCTTTTCAGGACTTAAGGAAATCCGTCATATTGATTAGTTTAGGTATTGCAATGCTAATTTTAGCGCAAGTCATTCCAGATGACGAGGCACCACAAATCGTAAGCGGCCTTGCATCATTTCCAATTGTGTTGGGTGTCGGGTATTATCTTGTTTATTGTTTGGGCAAGAAGCAGTCCGAATAGTTTTGAAAGCGCGCCATGAATGATTATGAAAAACAGTGGATCACTGCTGCTATCATAAATAAAGACCGCCGCTTTTTTGGTTATCTTGTGAAAGAACATCAAAGCGCTGTCAGAGGATATCTGCGCCGATTATCCAAGGGTGATTTTGCCCTTGCGGATGATCTGGCGCAGGAAACATTTTTATTGGCGTATAGAAAAATTTCGACATTTAAGGCTAAGGGGAGTTTTAAAGCCTGGCTCTTCTCAATAGCATATAGATCATTTTTACAGCATATCAGAAAGAATTCCACGAACCCGCTGATGTCGTTTCCAACCGAAACATTGGAAGAAGCGGAAATCGAAGATAATAGCGGGACAGATATTTCAGTGAAAATTGATCTTGAAAAAGCAATCAGTAAACTTAATAAAAATGAACGTTCCGTGCTGACGCTTTCTTTCTCTTATGGAATGAGCCACAGCGAGATATCAGACATCATGAGCATGCCACTTGGCACAGTGAAATCACATCACACCAGAGGAAAGACAAATTTAAAAAAAGTACTTTCCTCTACAAAAATGGTGACGGCATGTTAAAATTATTTGAAGACGAAATGGAAAACCCGATGAATAATGAAAATGATAAATGGCTTGAGGATCAATTGCGCAATATTGCTGATATTAGTGACGACGGTTTTTCTGATACAGTCATCAGGCAAGTTGAACATGAACATAAGAAATTTCAACTGCGCAGAAAATTGATTTTAAAATTATCATATGCGGTTTCATTTATTTTGTTTGCACTCTTTGCACCATGGGGTTGGATCACTGAACAAGCGAGCCACTGGACAGCATTATTTTCAAGCGTTGACGTTCAGGAAATGTCAATTTCTTTAACCACCGTTGCGCTTATTTTATCGACGGCCTTTATTGCATGGGTGTTTTTTCAGGAAAGTGACGGTTAAAGATTATTTTCTTTTTGATGTTTCTTTGTTTTCTTAAAAAGCATCTTACGTTTCATGGGCGATAGATAATCGAAAATCGTTTTCCCATCCAGATAATCCATTTCGTGCTGGATAACGGTGGCAAGCCACCCTTCCGCGTCAAGCGAATGTTCTGAACCATCAATGTCCTGATAACGAACGGTGATGGCATCAGGTCTTGAAATATCGGCACTGACACCGGGGAAGCAAATTGAGCCTTCGGAAAAAGACTGTGTTGTTTCTGAGTTTTTGGTAATTTCAGGATTAATCATGACGACTGGATTGTTACCATTTTCCTGTAAATCATAAGCTATGATGCGTTTTAAGGCGCCGATCATTGGTGCAGCCACACCAACAGCATTTTCCTGATATAATAGATGGGTGAGTTCCTGACAGAGAGCTTTATTCTCTTCGTCAAAGCATTCAACCTTTGAAGAGGTTTTCTTAAAAATTGGATCGGGGCCATATATAAGTTTCGATTTTTTCATCGCTCATATTTTTACCAGTAAAAACGAAAAAAGAAACTTCAATTATGCTTTAATTTGGTCCCATGGCCCAGTGATGGCAAGTGTTTTTGTCGGTTGATATACATTGATAAACATTGTTGATCCGTCCGGTGAAAAACAAACACCGGCAAGTTCTGTCTGTAACCTTAATTTACCGAATGAATAAGCCTCACCAGTAGGTGTAATACCCACAAGATGGTTATCGACAACCGCCGTATATTGATCTTCACAGACGAAAAGATGTCCGTTCGGTGCAACGGTAATGTTATCGCCGTAATTAAAGACACTTGGGTCGGTTGATTCAAAGAAAAGCTGTAATTTTCCGGGCCTGTTGCCTTCTTGCGGTGTGCCTTCAAATTCGGAAGGTTGGTACCTCATGATCTGGCCAAGGTTTTTATTGCCACCTGAAGTGCAGCAAAAATAAAGTTCATTATCGCCCCAATGAATGCCTTCGCCGCGGGCAAAAATGACGCCCCCTTTTTGAAAGCCCTGTATGCGTAAATCATCATTTGGGCTTTCTATGTCCTCTAGGTCAACCCAACGTGTATCAAACCATTCGCCGACTTGATAGTCGTCAGTTTCCCAATTTCGGCTATCTTGGCTTTTGGCTGCGTCCATTAAAGCAAGTGCTTGTAACGTTCCGCCTTTATCGAGTTTTCCGTATTCATTGGGTATAAATCTGTAAAATAAACTATTGGGACGATCTTCCGTCATGTAAACAATGCCGGTCTTTGGGTCAACGGCTGCTGCTTCATGATTAAATCGGCCCATTGCTTTAAGGGGGACGGGTTCGGATAGTTCATCCATATTAGCAGGTACTTCAAAAACCCAGCCATGATCCTTTGTTGCGTTATCACCTGCCTTTGTGACATTTTCTTCACAGCTAAGCCAGCTACCCCATGGCGTTACCCCGCCAGCACAATTATTAAGCGTTCCGATCAAGCTGCGATATTCGTTAAGGCGAACCCCTTTTTCCATATCATAAATCAGTGTTGTGGTGCCACCGGGATGCGGTTCGTTTTTATCTGATTTATCGTATGCAACATTTAATAATGGTATTTGTTTTTTTGATTGAACAGGGTCTTGGCTTTTTAAGCGGATTTCATGGTTTTTAATCAGTGCGACTTTATTTCCATCAAGCGGAATACATCCCATGCCATCGGCGCGGTCTGGAACATGATATCCATCATCCATAACATCGTTTAATTCTGAAATGACTTTATACTCAAAACCGCTCGGTAGATCGAGGATACCATCAGGATCAATGATCAATGGGCCATAAAGCCTGCTTTCAGATTTGCGTGGTTTTAAACCCGTTGATTTCAGGTTTAATGCTAATCCAGTAAAGGCCAGTGCGCTGGCACCAATTACAATTTTTCGACGTGTCAGTTTCATAATGGCTCTCATTATAATCAGGATAACGAATTTGAAACAATCTATTACATTCTTTACGTGACCATTTTATGAAATGAGTATAAAAAAATGCCTTCTGTTTGGTACAGAACAGAAGGCCATAAGTTTGAGGGGGAGGGGTTTATAAGGTTTATTCTTTGGTGATGACTACTTCCAGATATTCAGAAGGGACTTTCATCGTACCGTCCTTAGCAATATTAAATTTATTAATCAGGGCCAGTATTTCTTTTTCCAATTTATCTTGGCCATCAGGATTTAGTATTAGGAATGCCTTGTGAACCGGGCCGTAGTTTTTACGGAAAAAATCGATAAAAAAATGTGGAGTGGGGTATCTGAAGAAAAATTGTTTTTCAACGGTTACAATTTCTTTTGCAGAACGTCCAAAATTTTTCCCGATCCATTTACCAGTTCCCCAAAGAGCTGGTGATTTGACGCTTTGTGGCGGTATGACAAATTGGTTTATTATATTAAACAGCTGCCCAAAAAAACTGTCTGGTGTCCAATTTGCCATACCTATTTTCCCGCCTCTTTTGCAAGCACGGATCATTTCACTGGCGGCTTTTTCCTGATTTGGGGCAAACATTGCTCCAAATGTGGAAACCACAGCGTCATACGTGCCATACTCAACCATTAAATTTTCTGCATCCGCGAGCATGTAGTGAATATCAAGTCCTTCGGCAAGTGCCCTTTCTTGCCCACTGATAAGATGTGTATCAACGTAATCTGTGGAGGTTACATTGCAAAAACGTCTGGCAAAGGCAAGTGATGCATTGCCGTTTCCGGCGGCAATATCAAGTACTGCTGAACCAGGACGAAGATCCATTCGTTCTGCAAGCTCTTCGCCGGTTAGTTGAAGTGTTGATCCGATAAGAGAATAATTTCCCGCCCCCCAAGCAGCATTCTGTTTCTTTTTTATTGTGTCATAATCGGGAAATGCTAATACCTCTGCCATCGTATTCATATTACTTCCTCTTACTCTTTTTTATAGAGCGCCCCTCTATAGTTACCCGTTCGAGATGGGACACTTTTATGATGAAATTTGTAATATAAGATTGAAAGCGTTGCTTGAAGACTATGTGGATTTTACATGGTCTTTTGTGGGGGAAATGGTTAAAGGGCTTGAAAAATAAAGGAAAAATAAGCGTTTTCTATGGGGGTGGTAGGCCTGGCAGGACTCGAACCTGCGACCAAACCGTTATGAGCGGTTTGCTCTAACCAACTGAGCTACAGGCCCCCAAAACGTTGATAGACTGCTTAACTAGCAGATAATAATTTGAATGAATAGGGGGAATTTAATTCATTTTAAATTTTTTTAGGCCCACCAATTTGATGGGCCTAAAGAATTACTTATCAAGGAAGCTTCTAAGCTTTCTGGAACGGCTTGGATGTTTCAGTTTGCGAAGTGCTTTTGCCTCGATCTGTCTGATCCGTTCACGTGTTACGGAAAACTGCTGACCGACTTCCTCAAGGGTGTGGTCGGTGTTCATTCCGATACCAAAACGCATACGAAGAACGCGTTCTTCACGTGGTGTCAGACTTGCAAGTACGCGTGTTGTCGTATCACGCAAGTTTGTCTGAATGGCACTATCCACAGGAAGGATTGCGTTTTTGTCTTCGATGAAATCACCAAGATGTGAATCTTCCTCGTCACCGATCGGTGTTTCAAGGGAAATTGGTTCTTTAGCAATTTTCATCACCTTACGCACTTTTTCAAGCGGCATAGAGAGGCGTGCTGCCAGCTCTTCCGGCGTCGCTTCACGGCCAATTTCATGCATCATTTGACGACCCGTACGTACAAGTTTGTTGATCGTTTCGATCATGTGAACCGGAATACGGATTGTGCGGGCCTGATCCGCAATCGAACGGGTAATGGCCTGTCTGATCCACCATGTCGCATAAGTGGAGAATTTATAACCACGGCGATATTCAAATTTATCAACCGCTTTCATCAGGCCGATGTTTCCTTCCTGAATAAGGTCCAGGAATTGAAGGCCACGGTTGGTGTATTTCTTGGCAATCGAAATTACAAGGCGAAGGTTCGCTTCCACCATTTCTTTTTTGGCGATACGGGCTTCTTTTTCACCCTTTTGAACCTTATTTACGATCACACGGAATTCTGAAATGTTAAGGCCAACATCCTTAGCGATTTCTTTCACCTGATCACGCATATTTTGCACAATATCCGCTTCATTGCCAATAAAGCTGTCCCAGCCTTTTGATTTTTCACCTGACATTTCCTTAACCCATGTTGGGTCAAGTTCGCGGCCCCAGTAATTATCAAGATATGATTTGCGGCTCACTTTATAACGTTCCGCAAGGCGCAGCATTTTTCCTTCAAGGCCCATCAGGCGTTTACTTGATGAATAAAGCTGTTCAAGGAGAGCTTCGATACGGTTGTTATTCAAGCGTAGATTATTAACAAGAACGATTAGTTCATCGCTTAATTTACGGTAACGTTTTTCCTGCGCTGGTGTTAGCTGAGTATTGCCGATATTTGATTCATGACGAAGCTCTTGCAGTTTTGCGAATTTCTTGTGAACTTTTCTGATCTCTGCAAAAATTTCCATGACACGCGGGTGAAGGGCTTCTTCCATGGTGGCAAGAGACATGGTGACGCCATCGTCATCATTTTCTTCGACGCCTTCATCCATGTTGCTGCCGTCTTCGTTTTCGCCCTGATTTTCAGGTGCGTCTTCATCGTCGGTGACATCGTCGTCGTCGTCTTCTTCGATCTCTTCAACAGAGGCTGTCGGTGTGGCATCTGTTTCCTGCGTTGGGTCATTCCCATACATAGCGTCCAGATCAATCACATCACGAAGAAGAATTTCTTCTTCCTCTAACATCTCACCCCATGCAGCAAGAGCATCAAAGGTAAGCGGACTATCGCACAATCCGGAAATCATTGTTTCGCGGCCTGCCTCGATACGTTTCGCGATTGCAATTTCACCTTCACGGGAAAGTAGCTCAACGCTACCCATTTCACGAAGATACATTCTAACCGGATCATCTGTCCGGTCAGCAGGTGCTTTTGCTTCCGGCTTTGCCTCTTCGGTGGTGCTTGCTTTTTCTTCTTCCGCGTCTTCTTTTTCGCTGGCTTCATCCGTATCGGCGTTATCAACAACATTAATACCCATTTCGGATAACATTGTCATAACGTCTTCGATCTGCTCGGATGACATTTGATCCTGCGGAAGCGCTTCATTGAGGGCATCATATGTGATGTAGCCGCGTTTTTTCGCTTCTGCGATCATTTTTTTAACGGCTTTTTGGCTGTCCACTACCGGTGCGTCGGTTGTTTCTTCTTCTTTTTTTGCCTTGTTGGCTTTTTCTGCCATTTATAAACCTCAAAAAATTTATTAATTCAAAATTATTTCGTTCGGAATTTTATTCCGACACTTCAGTTAATCTTTTTAAGCTTGCGGAGTGCTCTTCTTTCAGGGCTTGCAAGCGCGCATAATCTTCTTCGTTTAACTCTTTCGAACCATAAGCTGCTATATCCTGTTCCAGTTTATCCAGCTGGAAAAGATTTATTGAATGCAACCATGTTTCTTCCGTGTCTTCACGGGAAGATTGCCGCCCAATAAAATTTTGGGCTGTCAACACGCCTTGCCTGAATATGATTTCTATCGCCTGGCCCATACCGTTTTCTATTAGGTGGTGTCTCAGGTTTTCTTTTTCAAGGTTCGAGTCGCGACTTGTTATACGTATGATTTCATTACGGACTTTGTCAAGCTCTTCCGATTCGAATTCAAAGGTCGCAAACAGCTCTTCATGGCGCTCAAGCAGCCATGGATGCTCTAAAACCGTTAGAATGATTAGCCTTTCGCGGTCTAGAAGCGAAAATTGCATCGACATACCGATTTTTGTTTTATTTAAATTGCCGATGCCTTTATCTGCATTTTTCCTTGGATATCGGCCTTTTTCGTATCTGTTATCTGACCATGATTTTTGCTGATTCTTTTTTTGTGTTGGCGTTTGTTCTGTTTCATGCAGATTAATATCGGGCACAAAATCGCCACCAAACAAGTTTTTTAGCCGTTTGCCAAAATCACTTTCATAGTATCCTTGGATTTTTTCATCCTGAATTTCTGATAACACGCGTGCGATTTTTTGTTCTAGTCCCGCGCGTTGTTCTGGCGTGCTAAAATCAACATCACTAATCAATTCGTTCCAAAGAACTTTGGCAAGCGGTACTGCATCAGTAAGCAATTGGTCAAAGGCACGTGCCCCTTGACCGGCAACAAAGCTATCAGGATCTTCGCCGTCGGGCATATAAACGAACTTTAATGAGTGTCCCGGCTTTAATAATGGAAGCGCACGGTCAACAACCCTAAGGGCAGCCCTTTGACCTGCTTTATCGCCATCAAAACACATCATAGGTTCCGGCGCAAGTCGCCACATTTCCCTGATTTGATCTTCTGTGACGGCGGTGCCGAGCGGAGCAACCCCTTCGGGGAAGCCTGCCTGTGCAAGGGCGATGACATCCATATAACCTTCTGCGACCAAAAGACGTCCTTTTTCAAAGGCCGCTTTTCGCGCACCACTTAAATTATATAAAAGCCTACCTTTATGAAACAGCGGTGTTTCGGGTGAGTTTAGATATTTGGCCTTGGCATTCGCGGACATGGCGCGCCCACCAAAGGCAACCACACGACCCTGCCTATCCGTAATCGGGAACATGATGCGGCCACGAAAACGGTCATAACTATCACCGCCATCGTCAGGTTTTATCAGCATGCCGGATTCAATCAGCATTTCTTCAGTAAATTCTGATCTAGCCAGCATGGCATCTTTTAGTGCCGATTTGTTATTTGGGGAAAAGCCAAGGCGGAATGTTTTAACGGTTTGTTTTGTTAAGCCGCGTTTTTGAATGTAATCCCGGGCGTCACGTCCGATTTCAGCCATCAATTGCGTTTCAAACCAGTGGGTTACCGCTTCCATTAAGTCATAAAGCGTTTTTTTGACTTTGGCTTTCTTGGCGTCATATTGGCTATTTTCAGGCATTTGAAGGCCTGCTTGCCCCGCAAGTCTTTCTACGGTTTCCGGAAAAGACAACCCTTCTGTTTCAAGGGTGAAATTGATCACGTCGCCATGTGCGCCACAGCCAAAACAGTGATAAAACCCTTTATCATCGTTAACGGTGAAAGATGGTGTTTTTTCATTATGGAATGGGCACAGGCCGGTATGTTCCCGACCCTTACGGGTTAGGCGCACCTTGCGGCCAACGACGTCGCTGACCGGTAATCTGTTTCTTATTTCATCCAGAAAATCCGGTGTAAATCCCATTGTGATACTTCTTATTGCAAATAATGAATATCAATATCACCAAATTTGAAATTTGTCTTTGATATTTGTTTAAGAGAGTAATTCTTTGGTAAGGGCGCTTGCTTTGGCGAAATCCATTTGGCCGGAATATTGTCCTTTTAATTGGCCCATGATCTTACCAATGTCTTTAAGGCCCGATGCGCCAGTATTTTCAATGGCTTCTTTTACGGCTGCTTCAAGCTCTTCATCGCTAAGCTGACGAGGCAGAAATTCACTGATGATTTCAATCTCATCTTTTTCTTGTTTTGCAAGCTCTGTGCGGCCTGCTTCTTCGTAGGCTTTGTGGCTTTCGTTGCGTTGTTTGACCATCTTTGAAAGGATTTCAATGATTTCCGGATCACCAACTTTACTATCTGATTCGGTTCTGACAGAGATATCCCTGTCTTTTACTGCCGCCATAATAAGACGGATTGTACTAAGGCGACGCTTGTCTTTAGAGCGCATTGCTTCTTTCATCGCCTGGTTAAATTTTTCACGCAACATATTGTTTTATATCCTTAATTTACAAAAACGCCGACGAAAGACATTTTATATCTGGTCGGCTTTTCATTACAGGAAAAGAAGACTCTAACCGAAAAGTGAACAGAATGCAACTGCAAAATATATTCTAAGTTGTTGATTTTATTGATGAATTTTTATTGTAAAATTGGCTGAAAATTTCTTGACGCCCGAATACCTTTTGATTATTGTCCCGTCAATTTACGTATCGCTCAAATATTGCACTGCCCGGTAATTGAATGATACAGTCCTTTAAAATTATTTATTAGATAAAAGTCTTTTGCTCATGACTGATACGAAGAACGACCACATTCCACCACATGATAAAATAACCGCCGCTTTGGTATTGGAAGATGGTTCAGTTTTTTGGGGATACGGTTTTGGTAAAAAAGCAACTGCCGTTGGCGAAGTTTGCTTTAATACATCCATGACCGGATATCAGGAAATCCTGACCGACCCATCCTACGCTGGACAAATCATCAACTTTACATTCCCGCATATTGGAAATGTCGGAACCAACGACGAAGATGAAGAAGCGAGCACCTCGGCTGCACGCGGTCTCGTTATTAGACAAGATGTAACAGAGCCATCAAATTTTAGATCAAATGCACATCTTCATGAATGGTGTGAGAAACAAAACCTTGTTGGAATTGCCGGTATTGATACCAGAAAATTGACAAGGTATATCCGCAAAAACGGTGCGCCAAATGGTGTCATTTGCGTGAATGATCAAGGTGAATTTGATATTCCTGCACTTGTAGAACAGGCAAAAGACTGGCCGGGTTTGAACGGAATGGATCTTGCCATTGAGGTTTCAACAAAAGAAACATACGAATGGACATCAACACGTTGGTCACTAGAAGATGGGTTTGGAAATCTGGATAATCCGAAAGCTCATGTGGTTGCTGTTGATTATGGTATCAAACGCAATATTCTAAGATGTCTATCCACAACGGGTGCCAAGGTAACAGTTGTGCCGGCGACTGCGACAGCAGAAGAAATCTTATCATATAAGCCTGATGGTATCTTCTTATCAAATGGTCCGGGTGACCCTGCGGCCACTGGTGAATATGCAATTCCGGTAATTCAAGAGCTGCTTGAAACTGGTATTCCGCTATTTGGAATTTGTCTTGGCCATCAGATGCTGGCGCTTGCTGTTGGTGCAAAAACAACAAAAATGCATCAGGGACACCGCGGTGCGAACCACCCTGTTATGGATTATAATACTGATAAGGTTGAAATTACATCTATGAACCATGGCTTTATGGTCGATAAAGACACATTGCCGGATGGTGTAAAATTAAGCCACATTTCACTCTTTGATAAAACATGTTGTGGTCTTGAGCTGGAAGGAAAGCCTGTCTTCTCTGTTCAACATCATCCGGAAGCAAGTCCGGGACCACAAGACAGCCACTATCTTTTTGACCGCTTTATGGGAATGATACAAGACCATGCCTAAACGTACAGATATTAACTCTATCCTTATTATTGGCGCTGGCCCGATTATTATTGGTCAAGCCTGTGAATTTGACTATTCCGGTACACAAGCCTGTAAAGCACTTCGTGAAGAAGGTTACCGTGTTATTCTGGTAAACAGTAATCCAGCAACGATTATGACAGACCCTGATCTTGCGGACGCCACATATGTGGAACCGATTACACCGGAAATGGTTGAAAAAATCATCGAAAAAGAACGTCCAGATGCGATCTTGCCGACAATGGGTGGGCAAACGGGTCTTAATACAGCGCTTGAGCTGGATAAGAACGGTGTTCTTGAAAAATATAATGTTGAGCTGATCGGCGCCAAGGTTGACGCGATTAATAAAGCGGAAGATCGTCAGCTTTTCAAAGACGCGATGAACAAGCTTAAAATCAACATGCCACGTAGTCGTGTTGTGAACTCTATCGAAGAAGCAATGGAGGCGCTCGACTTCATTAAGCTTCCAAGTATCATTCGCCCAAGTTTTACGATGGGTGGTACCGGTGGCGGTATTGCTTATAATAAAGAAGAATACGAACAGATTGTTAAAGGTGGCCTTGACGCATCACCGACCACAGAAGTTCTTGTAGAGCAATCCATCGTAGGGTGGAAAGAATATGAAATGGAAGTTGTGCGTGATACAGCGGATAACTGCATTATCATCTGTTCTATTGAAAACTTTGACCCGATGGGAATTCACACTGGAGACAGTATCACTGTTGCGCCAGCATTAACGCTTACCGATAAAGAATACCAAATTATGCGTAATGCATCGATTGCAGTACTTCGTGAAATTGGCGTTGAAACAGGTGGTTCGAACGTACAGTTCGCGGTAAATCCGGCTGATGGTGAGCTGATCATCATTGAAATGAACCCGCGTGTTAGCCGTTCATCTGCACTTGCGTCAAAGGCAACAGGTTTCCCGATTGCTAAGGTTGCTGCGAAGCTTGCGGTTGGTTATACTCTTGATGAGCTATCAAACGAAATCACTGGTGTAACACCATCATCGTTTGAGCCAACAATCGATTATGTGGTTACAAAAATTCCACGCTTTACATTTGAAAAATTCCCAGGCGCAAAGCCAACACTGACTACAGCAATGAAATCTGTGGGTGAGGCAATGTCCATTGGCCGTAGTTTTCCGGAAAGCCTTCAAAAGGCGCTTCGTTCTATGGAAACGGATCTTACCGGTCTTAATGAAATTCCGGTGCCTGGATATGACCCTGAAATTGGTGATATTAACGCGGTGCGTGCCGCTCTTGCGGAACCAACATCAGACAGAATTCTAATTCTTGCCCAAGCATTGCGTCTTGGCATGTCGACAGAAGAAATTCATTCAATTGCCAAATATGACCCTTGGTTCATTGAGCAATTAAGATTGATCATCGATGCGGAACAACAGGTTCGTGAAAACGGCATTCCATCAGACAAGTTAGAGCTTATTAAGTTAAAAGAACTTGGTTTTGCTGATGAACGTCTTGCGGAACTTGCCGGCCTTGATGTTAAAGACGTGATGGACAAGCGCTATGCGCTTGGTGTTAAGCCGTCATTCAAACGCATTGATACT
Organism: Pseudemcibacter aquimaris; assembly: GCF_028869115.1. Lineage (NCBI taxonomy): Bacteria > Pseudomonadati > Pseudomonadota > Alphaproteobacteria > Emcibacterales > Emcibacteraceae > Pseudemcibacter > Pseudemcibacter aquimaris. The sequence goes on along the minus strand of NZ_CP079800.1, from coordinate 2,887,028 downwards.
TGTGCTGCTGAATTTGAATCGGGTACACCATACCTATATTCAAGTTATGAACGTGATGCGGCGGGTGTTTCAGAATGTGAAGCAGAACCAACAGATGCCAAGAAAATTGTTATTCTTGGTGGTGGCCCAAACAGAATTGGTCAAGGGATCGAATTTGATTATTGCTGTTGTCATGCGGCATTCGCCTTAAGTGATCAGAATTATGAAACCATTATGGTCAACTGTAACCCGGAAACGGTTTCAACCGACTATGATACATCAGACCGTCTTTATTTTGAGCCATTAACGGCTGAAAACGTAATTGACCTGATCCGCCGCGAACAGGAAAATGGTGAAGTTGTTGGTGTGATCGTACAGTTTGGTGGTCAAACTCCACTGAAACTTTCGCATGCACTTGAAGCAGCAGGTATTCCAATTCTTGGTACATCGCCAGATTCAATCGATCTTGCGGAAGACCGCGAAAGATTCCAGGATCTCGTAAACCGTCTTGAACTTAAGCAGCCAGAAAATGGTCTTGCGACAACAACAGAGCAAGCGGTGGAAATCGCAGAAGGTATTGGTTACCCGATCCTGATTAGGCCGTCTTATGTTCTTGGTGGTCGTGCGATGGAAATCGTTTATGACACAGTGTCGCTGAAACGTTACATGAAAGAAGCCGTAAGCGTTTCTTGGGAAAGTCCGGTTCTTATTGATAAGTACCTAGGCGGTGCAACTGAAATCGATGTGGATGCACTTTGTGACGGTGAAGAAGTTCACGTTGCAGCGGTTATGCAGCATATCGAAGAAGCCGGTGTTCATTCTGGTGACAGTGCTTGTTCATTGCCGCCATATTCACTGAAAGACAGCGTGCTTGAAGACCTGGAAGAGCAAACCAAAAAGCTTGCGCTTGCACTGAACGTTCGCGGTTTGATGAACGTACAATTCGCGGTGAAAGATGATGTGGTATATCTGATTGAGGTAAACCCACGTGCCAGCCGTACGGTGCCATTTGTTGCGAAAGCAATCGGTGCACCGGTTGCTAAAATTGCTGCGCGTTTAATGGCGGGTGAAAAAATTAAAGATTTTGATATTCCAAGTTACCGTACAGGTCATGTGGCTGTTAAAGAAGCTGTGCTTCCATTTAACCGCTTCCCGGATGTTGATATTCTGCTTGGCCCTGAGATGCGTTCAACCGGTGAAGTGATCGGTCTTGATGAAGATTTCCCACGTGCGTTCCTGAAATCACAGATCGCAGCGAATACGCATCTGCCACTTGAAGGTAAGGTGTTTATTTCTGTGAAAAATCGTGACAAAGCGAAAATGGTACAGCCTGCAAAAGAACTTCTTGAGATGGGTTATACAGTTGTTGCGACCGGTGGAACGGCTGAATATTTACAAGAGAATGGTGTTGAAGTAGAGCGTATCAATAAGGTTCTTGAAGGACGCCCACATATTGTGGATGCGATTAAGAATGATGAAATTGATTTGATCTTTAATACGACAGAAGGTGCTCAATCCATTCAGGATAGCTATACATTAAGACGTTCCGCTTTGGTGGGTAGTGTTCCTTATTACACAACCTCTCGTGGTGCGATTTCAGCGATGGAAGCAATAAAAGTCTTGAAATCTTCGTCTCTTGAAGTTAAACCCCTTCAGTCTTATTAGTAATTGGAATTAGATTTTATCGGAAAAATTGATTTAAATTACATTTGTATCAGATGATCAGATGTGCCAGTATTTTTCTGAGAAGAATAATAGAGAATAAAAATGGTAGAAAAAGTACCTATGACTGCCGGGGGCTATAGAAGTCTTGAGGCGGAACTAAAAAATTTGAAGCATGTTGAACGTCCCGCTGTGATCAAGGCGATTGAAGAGGCGCGTGCGCATGGTGATCTTTCTGAAAATGCTGAATATCATGCTGCTAAAGAACAGCAAGGTCATATCGAAGGTCGCATTAAAATGATCGAAGATAAGATCAGCCGTTCAGAGGTAATCGATCCAACGGAACTTTCTGGCAATAAAGTTGTTTTTGCGTCTACGGTTACAATCGCTGACGAAGATGATGTTGAATCAACCTATCAGATCGTTGGAGTTGACGAAGCAGATGTTGCTGCAAAGAAAATTTCATTCAGTTCACCAATCGGGCGTGCGTTAATTGGCCGTTCCATCGGTGATGAGGTTGAAGTCAAAACACCAGGTGGTGAGACTTACTATGAAATTATGAAAGTTGAATTTATTTAATTCATTCTTTTTTATTGAATGATAAAGCCGCTCTTTAACGGGGCGGCTTTTTTTATTTTTCAACGAAGACTGCGTCAGGAGTAAATGGAATTCCTGGTCTGCTTTTGCCGCATCTGATGGTAAGAGATGTTTTTACGCTTGCTACATTTGGTGCTGGTGTTAAATGTGTTGTTAAAAACGTTTGAAAGTGATTTAGATCGCGTGCAGCGATTTTTAATATAAAATCAATTTCCCCGTTCAGCATGTAAGCTTCACGCACCATTGGCCATTCGCCGACCATTTTTTCAAATGCTTGTAAGTCCGCCTCTGCTTGACTATGAAGGCCGACCATGGCGAAAACCACCAAGTCATACCCAAGTGCATTTGCGTTGAGATCTGCGTGATAACCATTTATATAGCCAGCATCTTCGAGTGCTCTTACTCTTCTTAAGCAAGGAGGGGCAGTGATACCCACACGTTCGGCCAGTTCGACGTTCGTAATGCGGCCTTCTTCTTGTAGGATTTTAAGTATTTCAAGATCAATATCATCAAGTTTTAATTGTTGCATGGTTAATGTGTCACCAATTAATATTTCATCGTTGTGTAATTATATTTCAATTATTTGTAACTATATATCACAATTATTCAAAAAAACATAATTTAATTAGAATTAAGTTGTTTTTTTGATTCTGAAATTTTTTTGCAAAACTTCGTAGTCTTTCGCTGGCTATGACAGGCATAAAAAGTTATAGTCGTTCTGGACGTAAGTTTTTTTATTATCAGGGGCAATGAACAAATGGTGCCGGATCAAGCACAATTTGACGATCGTATACGTAATTTGCTAGCGCTTGCAGAAGATAATTCTGCGGAAAGCCGTACGCTTCTTTTTTCTCATATTTGTGATTTATTTTTACAAAATCGTCCAATGGAATCTGAAAAACAGATCCGCATGCTTGTTGAAATCCTCAATGAATTGCTTGGTGATGTTGAACTGGATGTTCGTGTTGAGCTTAGAAATATTTTATTGTCACTTGATAACCCGCCCAAGCAACTTATCAAATTAATCAGTGAAGATGTCACTGACGTTTCTGGCAAGTTGTTAGAAGAAGCCTTTATTGATGAAGAGCAGTTATTATATTTGATCAGAAATGGGTCTGATGACCACAGGGCATATATTGGTAAACGTTTCGGGTTAAGTCCGCTGTTAAGACGTGAACTTGATGTTATTCGAAAAGAACAGGAAGCAAAGGCGAAAATTGCCGAATTTGCATTGCTTGCTGACAGTAAGAAAATCAGCTTACAAGAACTTGAAGAGGCGGCGCAAAATTCACGCGAGCTAACCGAAGATGCGACGGCAAGCCTTCTTGAAACATTAAGAACGTCCAGACATAAGGATACGGCTCCATTATCTGTTGTTGAAGAGGGTGATGGTGAAGAAATTGAAATTCCTGAAAAAATAAGCCTTACATCAAGACTTAATTTAAAAACACATACTGAAGAAACTTCGGATATTGAAGCTCTTGAAGAAAGTAAGCCCGACGAAGATCGTAATGAGCCGGAACTTGAAGAAGATAGTGTTCAATATGTAGAAGAGGCCGTGTCGCAGTTAATACAAAATGAAACTGTGCCACAAACGAAGCCGGTTCAAGATGAAGAGCTTATTTTAAATTCAGCGTCTGTGACGGATGAATGGTTCTGGGAAATTGACCGCAATGGGGATATTGATTACCTATCTGAAAATGCTGAAGCCATATTTCTGATGCCGCCTACTGACATGATTGGTGAAGATTTCCTGAATTTATGGATCAGAAATGATGGTGATATTGATGATCATAATGACATCATCACTTTATTTGAAAAACGGCTTCCGTTCCGTGATGAACCGTTTTCCGTCATCGTATCACCAAACGTTGTACAGCATTTCTTATTAAGCGGCATTGCGACTTTTGATAATGATACAGGGCGGTTTACTGGTTTTAGGGGCAGTGCGCAGCTTGATGAAGCGGTATTAGCACTTGAAAGCAAAGCTACAGAAAAAGCTGATTTAGATATAATGGAGGCTAAATCAGATTATAGCCCAACATTTTCAGCAGCAATCGATGATAGCAATGTCGAAATATTAGAAACAAAGAAAAGCGTTCAAAAAGAAGTAGAGAATGAGATGCTTGGTGCCGATGATCAATTGGCATCGGAAATGCTTCAAAATCTATCTCATGAATTTAGAACACCGCTAAATGCGATTATCGGTTTTTCACAAATGATTGATAGCGAGATGTGGGGACCGGTCGCAGAACGATATAAAAAGAATACGAAAGGTATTCTGGATGCTGCCAATCATCTAAAGGATACAGTGAATAATATTCTGGATTCCGCAAAAATAGATGCGGGTCTTTTGGACGTCACACCTGAATCATTCTCTTTAAAAACGGCACTTCAAGATTCTATTGCGGCGATTAGTCCAATATTGGAAAGTAAAGACATTCATGTTTCCGGTGTTGACGATAATATTGATGTCATTTTGTTTAATGACAAACAATGTATTATGCTTTGCCTTATTAAGATGATGACTTATGCACTTCGTAAAGCAAATCAGGGGGATGATTTCCAGGTTTCTGTTCTTGTTAATAGTAAAGCTGAAGTTAGAGTCGAAATGCCGCTATTGAATCAGGATATTTTTGAGCATGATTCGGAGAAAATGTTCCGTAAAATTAAGAATTTTAGTGCAGATAAAGAAATTCAAGCATCAAAAATTCCTGAATTTGAAACAAAAATAACTGCTGGTTTTGGTCTTTCTGTTGCCAGAGAGGTTGCAAATCTCATCGGAGGAGAAGTTAATACTCACTCTGAAAATGGAAAAATTAAGCAAATAGCGTTAATAATTTCAACCTACCCGATTTAATATACAACCTATTGAAACTTATGTGTTTAGTTGAATTCTAAGTTGCGTATGGTTAAAAAATATGGTTAATTTTTATGCTCATAAAATCCATTACGATTAAACTTTTAAGTAAATTTAAATTAAAAGAAACTTGTAACATACTGTATTTTAATAAAAAATTTTATCGAGCGATTAACTATTTCTTCATCTTCTTTGGCCAATATGGTTGTCGCAATCAAGAAATTGTAGTATACAATGAAGTTGTTTAAACATAAATGGAGCAAGAACAATGACAAATTTATTTGCAAAATTACGTAAATCAGAAAAGGGTGCAACAGCGATCGAATATGCACTAATCGCTGCACTAATCGCGCTAGCTATCGTTGCAGGTGCAACAAGTCTTGGTGGTGCTATTAACGGTAAGTTCACATCAATTGGTACTGACGTTACTAACTCTACAACATCAAGTACTTCATCAACAACTACATCTGGCGGTTAATGCTAGTTGGTCCTTAGGGACGAATGATAATATTCGAAAAGAGGGTGTTTTTATAACTCCCTCTTTTCGAGCGCATTATAACAATAAGTCGGGTGTCATAATGAAAATCAGGCAGATATTGAAGGATATAAAGGGGGCTACTGTCGTAGAGTATGCTTTAATCGCCTCTATCATTGCATTAGCAATTGTCGTTGGGTTTCAAGTGATATCCGGAGCCGTTCAAACCAAATATACCACGGTGGGGACTGCGATTACCAACTCTACAACCGGATCATCCGGAGGGTAAATTACCCGAATTATATATTTGAATATAAAAACTAAAAAAAATCAGTTCAGTATCATAGTAAATTAGTTCTTTATAACGTTAATAATAACAATAAAAATCAATCGGATGTTACATATCCGGTTTAGTTATCGGAACAAAAAAAGTGATTATCAATCTTGTAATATCGTTGTTTGTGTTGCTAATGATTTGGGCAATCGTTTCTGATGTGCGATATTATTTGCTTCCTAACAGTTTGGTCTTATCTGTATTTATCCTTTATTTGATCTATCTACTTTCACTGTATTTTGTGGGATATACATTATCTTTGGAATACATCGGATACTCTTTTGCGATTTCTATTGTTATTTTTGGATTTTTGTTAGCGCTTTTTGCATTTAACATGCTTGGCGGTGGGGATGTGAAATTAATACCTGTGGTTGCATTGTGGGCGGGGCCTTCGTTAACTATAAAGTTTCTTTTAATAACAACTGTTTGCGGAGGTATTGTATCTGCGGCGATAATAGGGTATCGTTATGTGCGGAGAAAGATTTTTCAACTTAAATCTTCAGAAATTGTAAACCATTGTGTGTCAGAGTCGAATGAGTTTAAAAATGAGGAACTCAATATACCTTATGGAGTAGCGATATCAGCAGGGGGCCTATTCATAGCCTTCGAGCTTTATCAAGCTCATAATTAAGGACAATGTTAGGATAAGAAAATGGATATAAATATAAGAAGCATAGTCCTAATTGGAATCGCGCTAGTTGTAGCCGGCGTGGCTGCACTTATCGCCAGATCTCTCGTGACTAATCCAGAAGCCGTTCAGGTAGTAGCAGAAGCACCTGAGCCCACATACACTGAAGTATTAGTGGCTAATAAAGTTATCCGGACGGGTTTTTTCCTTAAACGAGAAGACCTTGAGTGGCAAAATTGGCCAATGGATAATATCAATCCGAATTATATTCAAAAAACATCTGATGCAGTTGCGGAAGAACAAATTAATGACGTTTTGGGTTCTGTCGTGAAATTGCCAATCGTAGCAGGAGAGCCTGTATTAAATGGACAAATCGTAAAGCCTGGTGATCGCGGCTTCATGGCTGCGGTACTTACGCCTGGTAACAGAGCGATATCCATTAATATCAATTCAAAATCTGGCATTTCTGGTTTTATTTTTCCGGGTGATAAGGTTGATGTACTTCTTACTCATAATGTTGTGTTTGGGGCAGGTGACAATGAGTTTTCATCGGAAGTGACAGAAACCGTGATGAAGGATATTCGGGTTCTCGCTATTGATACCTTTATGAATAATGAAACAAATACACCGACTATCGGTAAAATTGCTACTTTTGAAGTAACACCAAAACAAGCGGAAAAAGTGGCTCTTATGTCAAGAATGGGTGAACTTTCCCTTTCATTAAGAAGTTTGGCCGTTGAATCGGAAGATGATGAGGGGGTGGCCAGAATGATGAATAATCAAGCAAGAACGATTACTTACATCAATGATGTCAGCACAGTTGCTGGCGGTAATACTGAACTTGGCAATCAAACAAATAAAGTTAAAAAGGTTCGTGTGCTGAGGGCGGAGCAGGCCCAAGAGTTATCCTTTACGGAAGCGCGCGTGAATAACTAAAGGCAAAAAAGAGATAGAGAGATATAAAATGATAAAAACAATAAAAAATATCAGCCATATCAGCCTTATGATTATTACGTTATTCAGCGGTTCGTTCATGGCAATTTCTGCAAATGCACAGGAAAAAGAACATATCAGTATAGAGGTAAGTAAAGGTACGCTCGTTAGGTTTGATAAAGATGTTGATAACGTTTTTATTGCTGACCCAACAATTGCGGATATCCAGATTAAATCACCTACACTTGCCTATGTATTCGGTAAACGACAGGGACAAACTAGTCTTTATGCTATCTCAGAAGATGACGAAGTTGTCTTTGAAGGTGAAGTTACGGTTAATCATAACCTTGGTAATTTTGAGGCTGCATTGAATACGGTTATGCCTGATTCAAGAATTAAAGTGGAAGTATATGAAGGCCTACTTATTCTGACTGGGCATGTTAAAAACCCTGAACAAGCTGAAGAAGCGCGCAGGATGGCAACAGAGTTTATTGGTGCCGAAAGCACGATTATGAATAAGTTGCAAATTGCAACACCTGTTCAGGTGAATTTACGTGTTAGGATCGCGGAAGTAGGCAGAGAAACAATGAAGCAGCTAGGTTTTAACTGGGAAAATCTGCTGTCGACATCCGGTGGGACTATGGTTGGTATTGCGCAAGGGCGTGATGCATTCTCGGGTATAGGCGTCGGCGCTGCTCCTACCGATGGAGCGGTGTTTACAACAGATGGCGGTAACTTCTTTGGTAGATTGCCGATTGGTAATCTTGATGTGAACTTCCTTGTTGATGCAATGGAAGAAGAAGGCGTGAT